>NZ_BAAGXS010000030.1:0-18260 GCF_054779715.1 Actinophytocola sediminis
TCACCCACAAAGATCATCGGTGGATCCAGGTTGAACGTCCCGAATGAGGCATTCAGGGCTTTCGGGACGGCCACGATCTATGTGGGCTGGCTGACGGTGAACTGACGGGAGTGCCAGCCGGTGGCGCCGTCGGGAATCGGGGCGACGCGGTCCGCGGACTGGGTCCTGCCGGTGCGGTCGGTGGCCCGGACCTCGGCGGTGTGGGTGCCCGGACCGAGGTGGATCTGGCTGCGCCACATCCGCCAGGTCTGGTCGTTCACCTCGTCGGCGAGGATCGCCGGGCGCCATTCGCCTTTGTCCACGCGGACCTCGACCTTGTCGATGCCGACGTGTTGGGCCCAGGCGATGCCGGCGATGTCGACCGGTCCTGGTTGGACGGTGGCGAAGCTGCGCGGCGAGTCGATGCGGGACTGGGTCTTGATCGGCGCCTTCTGCGCCCAGTCTCGTTTCAGCCAGTAGGACTGCTTGGCGTCGAAGGTGGTCAGCTCCATGTCCACGACCCACTTCGTGGCGGACACGAAGCCGTACAGGCCGGGGACGACCATCCTGGCGGGGAAGCCGTGCTCGGTCGGCAACGGCTCGCCGTTCATGCCGATCGCCAGCAACGCGCCCCGGTCGCGATCCATCACCGCGTCCACCGGGGTGCCAGCGGTCCAGCCGTCGGCGCTGGTGGAGAACAACTGGTCCGACCCGGACCGCACGCCGGCCTCGTCGAGCAGGTCCCGCAGCGGGACGCCGACGAAGTTCGCGGTGGAGATGTAGCCGCCACCGACCTGATTGGACACACAGGTCATGGTGATGGTGCGTTCGACGAGCGGGCGTTGCCGGATGTCGTTGAAGCTGAACGTCTTCTGCTCGTCGACCAGGCCGTGGATGCGCAACGCCCAGTCCTCTGCCCGGACTCGCGGCACGCTGACCAGCGCGGTGTCCACCCGGTAGAAGTCGCGGTTGGCGGTGAGGAACCGGGGTGTGCCGAAGGACGCGAAGTCGGCTCCGCCGGGGATCGGCGGCGCGGGCGACTGGGGCGTCAGGGCACCGATGCCCGCGCGGGACGCCTCGACGTCGACCCGGCCGGCCAGCAACTGTCCGACACCACCGAACACCCCGGCGCCGACGGCCACCCCGCCCGACACCAACAGGAACCGGCGGCGGGAGGCGGTCGATGTTTCACCGGTCGTCGCGCGCCGGGTGGCGATGCGGTGCAGCCAGCCAAAAGTACCGACCCCGGCGAGCACACTCGACACCGGCGCCAGCAGGCCGATGGTGTCCACATTGTACTGATCAAGCACGGCGAGCAGGCCGACGACGCCGACGATCGCGGCCAGCACCATGCCCGGCAGGGCGCGGCGGCGCGACAGCAGCCCGGCGATCGTGCCGACGACCACCAGCACGACCGCGATCCCCCCGAACAGCAGCGGTTTCTTCGCGTCGCCGATCTCGCTGATGGCGAACTCGGTGATCGCGGGCGGGGTGAGGTCCCGGACGCTGTTGCCGACCGCGACGAACGGCGAGGCGTCCGGATCGGTGAGCCCGGCGACCAGATGGCTCACCGCCAACGCGGCGGTCACCGCCAGCACCCCGACCAGGCTCGCCACCCGCCGGGTCAGCGGCGCGGGTTCGTCGACCGGGCGGGATTCGTCGTTCAGCGCGTCAACCATGTCTGTTATTCGTTGCCGGCAGGCGAAAGGCTTGGTCGTCGAGCACGAGATCGCTGGCAGACAACGGAAAAGCCGCCGGAGTCCCCCCTCGAGGGACCCCGGCGGCGCCTGTCCGGTGACTCACGCAGGCGGCATGAGCACCGAGTCGATCAGGTACACGGTGGCGTTGGCGGTGGTCACGCCACCACAGACCACGTTGGCGTCATTGACCTTCAGCTCGTCGCCAGAACCGGTGACCTCGACCGTCCCGGTCTGCACCGTGGGGTGCTCGCCGACGATCGCGTCCGGCGCGATCTGGCCGGGCACGACGTGGTAGGTCAGAATGCTGCTCAACAGCTCCGAGTCGGTCTTCAGGGTCTCGATCGTCGCCGGGTCGATCTTGGCGAAGGCGTCGTCGATCGGGGCGAACACGGTGAACTCGTCACCGTTGAGCGTGTCGACCAGGTCGACCTCCGGGTTCAGCTGGCCGGACACCGCCTGGACGAGCGTCTTGAGCATCGGGTTGTTGCTCGCGGCGACCGCGACCGGGTCCTGTGCCATGCCCTCCACCGAGCCCGCGCCGTCCGGGTTCTGCTCGGCGTACGCGGCACAGCCGGAGCCGACCAGGTTGGCGGCCGGGTCAGCCATGCCGGTGTCCGCACTGGACTCCGTGGTCTCGCTGGTCGGCGCGGGCGCGGCGGGCTCGTTGCCGCCACCGTCATCGCTGCTACAGGCACCCAGGAACGCGAAGGCGGCGACGCCTACCGCGAGGACACTGTGGCGAATGCCGTTCTTCATGATCAATGATCTCCCATTCGTGAATGTTCGACATCTGAAAACTTCGGTGGCGCCGTCGGGGCGCTCTCTACGGGTTATTCGGTGCCCCGAAGCCGAAAGATTGGTTCCAATTACGACCAATCTCCGGCGGGCTCGGCTCCGAATACGCGAGTGAACAGCGTTTTTTCGACGACGATGGTGGGGAGCACAGTGGTGTCGACAGGCGTGGCTGGCCGGCTGGTTGACTTCGTGGAACGAGTGACCGTCGCTCCGTTCCCGGTTGGCCTGCGGGCCTGGGACGGCAGCCGGGCCGGCGCCGAGGACGGGCCGTGCGTGGTCCTGAGGTCCCGGCGGGCGTTGCGACACCTGTTGTGGCGGCCGGACGAGCTCGGTCTCGCCCGCGCCTATGTGAGCGGCGACCTGGACGTCGATGGCGACCTGACCGAGGGACTGCGCCTGGTCCGCCACCAGGCGGCCCGCCCGACGCCGGCCCAGCGGCTCGAGCTGATCCGACTGCTCGTCACCACCGGCGCGATCGGCCCGCGGCCGGCCCCTCCCCTGGCCGAGTCACGACTGTCGGGCCGGCTGCACACCCACCGGCGGGACCGGGCCGCGATCGCGCACCACTACGACCTGTCCAACGAGTTCTACCAACTGCTGCTCGACCCGCACATGGCCTACTCCTGCGGCTACTGGACCGCTCTCACCCCCGAGTACACCCTGCTCGACGCGCAGACCGACAAGCTCGATCTCATCTGCCGCAAGCTGGACCTGCGACCCGGCATGCGACTGCTCGACGTCGGCTGCGGCTGGGGTTCGCTGATCATGCACGCGGCCACGCACTACGGCGTGCACGCCACCGGGATCACCCTGTCGCGCCAGCAGCGCGATCACGTGCGGGCCCGCGTGGCCACGGCCGACCTGGACGGCACGGTCGAGGTCCACCAGGCCGACTACCGGCAGTTCGACCGCCCACCCTTCGACGCGGTGGCCTCGATCGAGATGGGCGAGCACGTCGGCGAACGGAACTACCCGCGCTACGCCGGCATGCTGTACCGGCTGCTCGCACCCCAGGGCAGGCTGCTGTTGCAACAGATGTCCCGCGGCGGCGGCGCGCCAGGCGGTGGCGCGTTCATCGAGACCTACATCGCGCCGGACATGACCATGCGCCCGGTCGGCGACACCCTCAACCACCTTCACCGGGCCGGGTTCGAGATCCGCGACGTGGCCGCCCTGCGCGAGCACTACGTGCGCACCTGCCGAGCGTGGGCGTCCACACTGGAGGAACAATGGCCTGACGTGGTGGCGTTGATCGGTCACGAGCGGGCCCGCGTGTGGCGGCTCTACCTCGCGGGCGGCGCACTGGCGTTCGAGGAGAACCGGATGGGTGTCGACCAGATCCTCGCGGTGCGGACCACCGCCGACGGCCACAGTGGGATGCCCGCGGTGCGCCCGGCCGAAGACCGGGTGTCGCATGGGTGAGATCCTGGTCAACCTGGCCGCCAGCGCGGGCGTGGTCGCCGTGCTGCTCGGCGTCGTGTTCGCCGTGTCGGTCCGACGTGGACGGCACGACCTCATCGACATCGCCTGGGGCCTGGGGTTCGCGCTCATCGCGATCACCACGTTCGTACTGTCCACTGGCGACCCGGCGACGAGCGCGGTGGTCACCGCGCTCACCGTGGCCTGGGGAGTGCGGCTCAGCCTCCACATCGGACTGCGCAACCACGGCAGGCCGGAGGACCGCCGGTACGTCGACATCCGCGCCAGAGCGCGGGGCAATCCGAACCTGCACCTGTTCAAGCTGGTCTACCTCACCCAGGGCGCGATCATGCTGCTGGTGTCCCTGCCGGTCCAGGCCGCGCAGTACGGCGCGGGCGCGCCGGCCTGGCTGTTGTGGCTCGGTGGGATCGTGTGGCTGGTCGGGCTGGTGTTCGAAACGGTCGGCGACTGGCAGCTGCGCCGGTTCACCAGCCAACCGGCCAACCGTGCGCGGGTGCTGGACCAGGGGCTGTGGCGCTACACCCGCCACCCCAACTACTTCGGCGACGCCACCGTCTGGTGGGGCCTCTACCTGCTCGCGTGCGGCACCTGGATCGGCGCGGCCACCGTGGTCGCACCGATCGTGATGACCTTCGTCCTGGCCAGGGGAACCGGCAAACCCCTGACCGAGAAACACCTCACCAGCTCCCGGCCCGGCTACGCCGACTACGTCCGCCGCACCAGTGGATTCCTGCCGCTGCCGCCACGCGCTCGACCAGCGCCACGACACCCGGCGTCCTAGGCTGACGTGGTGAGTACCACTGTCGTGTGGTTCCGGCGTGACCTGCGCGTGCGGGACCAGCCGACGTTCCTGTCCGCTGTGGACGCGGCGGACCGGGCGGTGGCCGTGTTCGTACTCGATCCGCCGCTGGTCGAGCCGGCGGGTGCCGCGCGACGGGAGTTCCTGTACGGCTGCCTGCGCGCGCTGGACACCGCGCTGGCCGGTCGGTTGCTGGTCGTACGCGGCGACCCGGAGACGGTGATCCCCCGCGTCGCCGGCGCGGTGGGCGCGCGGACGGTGCACGTCGCCGCCGACTTCGGCCCCTACGGCAAGGACCGCGACGCGCGCGTCGACCAGGCGCTGGCCGAGCAGGACACGGAACTGGTCCGCGCCGGCTCGCCCTACGCGGTGGCGCCGGGGCGGGTGCGCACCGCCGACGGCGGCCGGTTCCAGGTGTACACCCCGTTCTACCGGGCGTGGGCCGCCCACGGCTGGCGTCCGCCGGCCAGCACCGACGCGACCACCGTGCGCTGGCTCGACCCCGGTGACCTCGACCAGGACGCGGTGGCGATCCCCGAGCCGGCCGCGGTCGCCGGACTGCCGGAGCCGGGTGAGGACGCCGCGCTCCGGCGGTGGCGGGAGTTCCTGGACGACGGGGTCGAGTCCTACGCCAGCGCCCGCAACCGCCCCGACCTCGCCGGCACGTCCCGGTTGTCGCCGTACCTGAAGTTCGGGTGCCTCCACCCGCGAACCGTGCTCGCCGACCTCGCGCGGTCCGGTGTGGACGGTGACGCGTTCGCCAAGGAGATCGCGTGGCGCGAGTTCTACGCCGATGTCCTCGACCGGCGACCGGATTCCGCGCACCACAACTACGTTCGCGCCTTCGACGCGCTGCCGACCGAGTCCGGCGCCGAGGCCAAGCGGCTGTTCGCCGCGTGGCAGGACGGGCGGACCGGGTTCCCGATCGTCGACGCCGGCATGCGCCAGCTCCGCGCGGAAGGCTGGATGCACAACCGGGTCCGCATGATCACCGCCTCCTTTCTGGTCAAGGACCTGCACCTGCCGTGGCAGTGGGGCGCCCGGCACTTCATGCGGCTGCTCGTCGACGGGGATCTCGCGTCCAACCAGCACGGCTGGCAGTGGGTCGCCGGCAGCGGCACCGACGCCGCGCCCTACTTCCGGGTGTTCAACCCGACCACCCAGGGAGAGCGCTTCGATCCCGACGGTGCCTACGTCCGGGCCTACATCCCGGAGCTGGCCGACGTCCCCGGCAAACACGCCCACCAGCCGTGGCGCAGCCACCTCACCGACGGCGCGGCCTACCCTCGGCCGGTCGTCGACCACGACCAGGAACGCCGGGACGCGCTCGCCCGCTACGACGTGGTCAAGAACGCCCGCGCCAACCGGTGAGTCAACCAGATGTTCGATTCCGTGGATTGGCAGCAATCTTCGACCGGCGCGGCCTCGAATACCCAGTGTGCGAGGAACAGAGACCACCCGGGAGCGGGTCGCGGTCGTCGGTGCCGGTGTCGCCGGGCTGACCGCCGCCTACCTGCTGCAACGCCGTTACGACGTGCTCCTGTTCGAGGCCGCGCCGAGGCTCGGCGGCCACGCCGACACCCACGACGTGTCGACTTCGGACGGCGACACGGTGACGCTCGACACCGGGTTCATCGTGCACAACGAACGCACCTACCCGAACCTGATCCGGCTGTTCGGTGAGCTCGGCGTGGCCACCCAGGACACCGAGATGTCGATGAGCGTGCGCTGCGACGGCTGCGGCCTGGAGTACGCGGGCGCCAGGGGCCTGCCGGGACTGTTCCCGACGGCGGCGCACCTTCGCCGGCCGCGCTACCTGCGCATGCTCCCCGACGTGCCCCGGTTCCACCGGCTCGCGCGCCGCCTGCTGGCCGCGCCGGCCGACCTCGACCCGACGCTGGGCGAGTTCCTGGCCGCCAACGGGTTCTCCGCGTACTTCCGCCACCATTTCGTGCTGCCCGTGGTGTCGGCCGTGTGGTCGGCCGGCGAACAGCTCGGCCTGGACTACCCCGCGCGGTACCTGTTCACCTTTCTGGACAACCACGGCCTGTTGTCGGTCACCGGATCGCCGAGGTGGCGGACCGTCACCGGCGGCTCCCGGACCTATGTGGACCGAGCGGCGAAGTCCCTGTCCTCGGTGCACGTCAACACCCCGGTGCGCGCGGTCGAGCGGTGGTCCGGCGGCGTCGTGGTCCGCGACGAGGCCGACGAGACCCACCAGGTCGACCGGGTCGTCGTGGCCACCCATCCCGACCAGGCACTGCGACTGCTTGACCGGCCGACCGCCGCCGAGGAGCAGGTCCTCGGCGCGTTCGGCTACTCGACCAACGAGACCTGGCTGCACACCGACGCCTCGGTCCTCCCCCGCGCGCCGCGCGCCCGCGCCTCGTGGAACTACCTCAAGCGCACCTGTCACGACGACACCGGCCCGGCCGTGGTCAGCTACCACCTCAACCGGCTGCAACGGCTCGCCGAGCCGGCGGACTACCTGGTGACGCTCAACGCCACCGAGCAGATCCCGGCATCGGCCGTGCTGGCCAGGATGAGCTACCAGCACCCGGTGTACACAAAGGACTCGGTGGCCGCGCAACGCCGTCTGCCGGAGCTGACCGACCGGCGGACCGCGTTCGCCGGCGCCTACCACGGCTGGGGCTTCCACGAGGACGGCTGTGTCGCCGGTGTCCGTGCCGCCGCCGCGTTCGGAGTCCCCTGGTGACCGCCGCCATCTACCACGCGGAGGTCACCCACATCCGCACCGAGCGACCGGCCCGCATCTTCCGGCACCGCACCTACCTGTGGCTGGTCGACCTGGACCACCTGCCCCGGTTGCCGTGGTGGCTGCGGCCCTTCGCCGGGTTCGCCGCCAGGGACCACCTCGGCGACCCGCGACGGACGATCCGGCAGAACGTGGACGCCTGGCTGACCGCGCGCGGCGTGTCGTCGGCTGGCGGACGCGTGCTGATGCTCACCAACGCCAGGGTGCTCGGACACGTGTTCAACCCGATCACCGTGTACTGGTGCCACCACGAGGACGACGCGCTCGCCTGCGTGGTCGCCGAGGTGCACAACACCCACGGTCAGCGGCACTGCTACCTGCTGCGTCCAGACGAGACCGGCCAGGCCACCACGGCCAAGCGGTTCTACGTGTCGCCGTTCCAGCGGATGGGCGGCGAGTACCACATGCGCCTGCCACAACCGGATCAGCGCCTGGCACTCACCGTCGCACTGCGACAGCACGACCGGACCCCGCTGGTGGCCACGCTGCGCGGCCGCCGCACGCCCGCCACCCGGCGGGCACTGGTCCGTGCCGTACTGCACCGACCGCTGGTCACCCTGTGGACCAGCGCGCTGATCCGCCGGCACGGCATCGCCATGTGGTTGCGCCGGGTCCCGATCACCCGCCGGCCACCCCACGTTCCCCAGGAAGATGTCCGATGACGACAGTCCACAACAGACATGACACGATCCGGCCGCACCGCGCCGAGGTGACCGGGCCGGGCCTCAGCCAGCTGCACACCGCGCCCACCCGCGCCTGGCTGGCCGAACGACTGTTCCGGCATGCCGCCGGACCGCTGCCGGTGCGCGTGGTGTTCCCCGGCGGGGAACGCGTCGGCGCCGGCGGCGCCGACGCGCCGGTGATGCGGCTGATCCGGCCGCGAACCTTCTTCCACCGGCTCGGGCTCGACGCCAAGATCGGCTTCGGCGAGGCCTACATGGCAGGCGACTGGACCAGCACCGACCCCGCCGGCCTGCTCACCCCGTTCGCCGCGCGCATGGCCGCGCTCATCCCGAAACCCCTGCAGGTCCTGCGCCGCTTCGTGGACGCGGCCCGCCCGGACGCCGAGCGCGGCACCATCGCGGGTGCCCGCGCCAACATCCACCGGCACTACGACCTGTCCAACACGCTGTTCGAGGTGTTCCTCGATCCGTCCATGACCTACTCCTCGGCGTGGTTCGCCCCCGGCTCGGACGACCTGTACGCCGCGCAGCTGCGCAAGATCGACGCCGTCCTGGACCTCGCTGGCGTCACCGCCGGCACCCGGGTGCTGGAGATCGGCACCGGTTGGGGCGCGCTCGCGATCCGCGCGGCCCGGCGCGGCGCCCGGGTGACGACCATGACCATCTCCCGCGAACAGCAGGTGCTGGCCGAACAGCGCATCGCCGAGGCCGGCGTGGCCGACCGGGTCCAGGTGCTGCTGCGCGACTACCGCGAGGCCAACGGCAGCTACGACGCGGTGGTGTCCGTGGAGATGATCGAGGCGGTCGGGGACGAGTACTGGCCGGACTACTTCGCCACCATCAGCCGCCTGCTGCGCCCGGGTGGACTGGCGGGGCTGCAGGCCATCACCATGCCGCACGACCGGATGCTGGCCACCCGCCGCTCGCACACCTGGATCCACAAGTACGTCTTTCCCGGCGGCCAGCTGCTTTCCGTGCCCGCCGTACGCGAGCACGCGGCCGCCGCCGGGCTGCGGATCACCGAACGGCACGGCCTCGGCCAGCACTACGCACGCACCCTGCACCAGTGGCGCGACCGTTTCCTGGCCGGCTGGGACACCGTCGCCGCGGCGGGCTTCGACCCGATGTTCCGCCGGATGTGGGACTTCTACCTCGCCTACTGCGAAGCCGGGTTCCGCTCGGGGTACCTCGACGTGTGGCAGTTCGGACTGACGAAAGCAGGCGACCATGGTTGACGAAACCGGCACCACCCCGGACATTCGGGGTGGTGCCGGACCGGACGACGTGGACGTCACGACCCTGATGCGACAGGTAGGCCGCGGCGACGAGAGCGCGTTCGAACGGCTGTACGACCAGCTGTCCGGTCCGGTCTACGGCCTCATCCGCCGTGTCGTCCGCGACCCGGCGCAGTCCGAGGAGGTGGCCCAGGACGTCATGGTGGAACTGTGGCGCACCGCGACGCGCTATGCCCCCGAACGTGGCAGCGTGCAGACCTTCGCGCTCACCCTCGCACACCGCCGGGCGGTGGACCGGGTGCGCTCCGAACAGGCGGCCGCCGACCGCGAACACCGCGCCGGCTACCGCGACACCGTCCGGCCATACGACGAGGTGGCCGAACAGGTCACCATCCGGTTGGAGCAGGAGCAGGTGCGTCGCTGTCTGGCCACGCTCACCGAACTGCAACGCGAGTCCGTCATGCTGACCTACTACGGCGGCCGCACGTCCCGCGACGTCGGCGAACTGCTCGGGACGCCGCTGGGCACCATCAAGACCCGCCTGCGGGACGGCCTGATCCGCCTGCGCGACTGTCTGGGGGTATCGGCATGAACAGCCGGCCAACCGCCGAGGTGCACACGCTCACCGGCGCCTACGTGCTGGACGCGGTGACCGACGACGAGCGCGCGGAGTTCGAGCGCCACCTCACCGACTGCGAGGCGTGCGCGCAGGAGGTGCTGGAGTTCCGCGAAACCACCACCCGGCTCGGACTCGCCGCCGCCGCGGTGCCGCCACCGGAGCTGCGCGCGTCCGTACTCGCCCGCATCCGGGAGGTTCGCCAACTGCCAGGTGACTCCCCGGTCCCGCGCACCGATCCGGTGCCACTGCCGATCCGTCCACGGTGGACACGCGTGGCCACCAGCCTGTCCGTCGCCGCGGCCGCCGTGCTCCTCGTCGTCACCGTCGCCCTGGGCGTCATGCTGGCCAGCGAGCGAGAGTCCAATGAGGACACCGCCAACCAGATCGAGGCGATGACCGAGATCCTGCGCGCCGGCGATGTGCAGATGACCAAGGAAGGTGACCCGTCCGGGGCCCAGATGACCGTGCTGGCGTCCCGAAGCGCGGACCGCGCGCTGCTGCTCGCCGAACAACTCCCCGACGCCCCGGACGGCCGCGACTACCAGGCCTGGACCATCGGCAACGACGTCCGACCCGCTGGCCTGGTCAACCCCGACCACGGCCGCGCCAGCCTGTCGGTCGACGACCTCCAAGCCGTCAACCAGCTCGCCATCACGCTAGAACCGGACGGCGGATCCGACCAGCCGACCACCACCCCCATCATGGAGTTCGACCTGAGCTAGTGTGTCCCGTGCGTTTACTCGTGCACGGCTGGGCCTGACACGCGGCACTGCACGTTGATTGGCTGGTTGTCCTGATTCAGGTTTCCGCGATGAGTTGCTCGTACGGGATGCCATCACCGTAGCGGGCTGTCACCTTGCAGATGACCTTTATTCGACCCGGCCGCATCGGGTCGATACCGTTGACCACGTTCCGCATCGTTCCTTCGGGGAAGATGTCCTCGCCTACACTGCTACATTCTTTGGCGAGGCGGCGGACTGTCCAGTTGTGGTCTTCTAACCAGCTTCGGATGCGGGCGCGGTTCAGTTTTGGCATCGCGACAAAACCCTGGTCGTCCTAGTTCCGGTCGTCGGTCCACAGGAGTCGCATCGGGGTGATGCGTTCGAACTGAGCCAAGGCCCTCTCCGGGGTCGTGGTGTTCGTTATCGTTGCCAGCCCGGAGGCAGGATCACGGCGGAAGGTGACAACTTCCTGCTCGCCGGAAGGGCGAGTGATCGACATACCGACAGCGTAGACACTGTCCGCGCAGTCATCGATGGTTTCCAGAGTGAAAGTCCGGATGTCCATAGCATTCTCCAGTGATTCAGATTCAGTGTTTGTCAACGGTTCGCCTGCGCCTGGTACAAGCGATCTAGTTGGCCGAGTTCGCGGTGCCAGGTAGGAATGGCGTCAAGTCCGGCACGCCGCACGTTCCGGGAGATCCAGCGACCGCCGAGGCCGGGGAAGGTCACCGCGCCGCATGCGCACCACAACACCGCCTTGACGTGGTGGCCAGGCGTGTTACGCAACACCCACACCAGTGCGGACTGCGCGACGCAGACGTGCAGGCGACCCGGAAGCCGCACCCGGTCCCATCGATTACCGCCGCGGTGTTTGAGGCCGACCTGCTGCGGGTCAACAGTCCACGGACCACCCGACGAGGAAACAGAGGCCAACGCGGAGCTGGATTACCCACGCCCGCTCACCCGCTGGTTCTCCATCATCGCTGCCTTGTCCTGGGAACGCACGCGCCAACCGTCGCGCCAGCCGCCTCCGGCCTCCACACCTCCGAAAAGACCGAGTCGGTCTAGACCCACTCGGGCTGGTGATCAACGCTGACCCGACAACGCGGTCTGATCACGAGGCGGTAATCCACCAGTAGCCAGCGAACGCTACGGTGAGGAGCCATCCGATAACGGCATGGAAGGGACGATGACCGGCGATTCGGGATACCACTGCCGCGCATGCGGGTGCTCACTGCGTCGAGGGCACCTGGGCGTGCTGTGCGACCCGTGCGCACGCACGGCACGTTGGTCCGGTCGGTGCCCAGTTCCGGACGGCTTCTACGACGCTCCGTCCCTGCGCTCCGCCCTCGCCAAGTACGACTTCGGCACGGTCTTCCGCGCTGTTCGACTCCAGGCCAAGCTCACCCAGGAGGAACTCGGGTTCCTCGTCGGACTACACCAGCCGCGCGTCTCCGCCGTCGAGCGCGGCGAGCACCAGATCCGCGACGTCGCGGTCGTCGCCCGTATCGCGGCGGCGCTGGGGGTTCCGGCGTCGCTGTTGGGCTTCCGCTCCTCACCTGCCGGTAGCGTGCGCAGCCAGGAGGTGAGTTGGGTGGATCGCAGGGACTTCTTCGGCGCGGTCGCCGCCATCGCCCTCGGCGCCGGTGTCCATCCCGAACTGGAACGGCTCGAGGCGCTCCTGCCGGTCCGTAGTGATCCGTCCCCGCCACTCCGGATCGGTGCCTCCGACGTGGCGGCGATCCAGGAGACCACGCAGGCGTTCCGCCAGTCCGACTACCGGCACGGAGGTGGCTTGTCCCGGGCGGCGGCGGTCGCGCAGCTCGGGTACGTGCTCAAGCTCCAGAACGCGCGATGCGATGATCAGGTTCGCGCTCAACTGCTGCTCGCGACGGCTGATCTCGCGATGGCCGCCGCGTGGATGACCTACGACGTGGAGCAGAACGAGGCTGCCCGCCGGCTGTGGATGATCGCGCTGGACACCGCACGCCGCGCCGACCACCCGCTCAGCGCGGACCTGACGGTGATCCTGCTGCTCGACCTCGCACACCAGGCGTTGCACCTACGCCGCCCGGACGAAGCGCTGCGTCTGGTGCAACTCGCGGCGTCGGCAGCGACGACCGGTCGGTACCCGGTCAGCGCCAGCACCCGGAGCTATATCGCGGCGACCCTCGCTTGGTGCCACGCCGCACTCGGCAACGCTGAACAGTGTTGGCGTGCGCTCGGTGACGCCCAGCAGTCCTATGTCGACGCCGACCCCGCCACCGCACCGCCATGGGCGGCGAACGTGACCCTGGCCGAGATCGCTGCCCAGCACGGACACTCCTACTACCTCCTGGCCCAGGCCGATCCCAGCTATGCGCCGTCGGCTGTCGAACACCTGCGAGTCGCGGTGGACGGTTTCGGGTCGGCTTACGCGCGCTCGCGTGCGGTCAACCTGCCCGGCTTGGCGGGCAGCTACTTCTACGTCGGCGAACTCGAAACGGCCGTTGCGACCGGATATGAGGCGGTGACCGAGATCGGCACCCTGTCCTCCCAACGGGCCTACGCCCGGCTCGCGGTACTCGCGGACGCGGCGGCCCCGTTTGGCGACGATTCCGCGGTTGCTGACCTGCGCCAGCGAATCCGGGACGCGCTGGCGTCGGCCGCCTGACCGCCGAAGATCACCGCATGCTGGAGGACCTTCCCGGGCTGGAGGCGCTCTCGGCCGCGTGTCGCGCGTTCGGCCTGGATGACGCCGACGCACGACTACTGCACCACCGGTCCAACGCGGTCTACGCGCTTCCCCGGGACCAGGTCGTCGCCCGGCTGTCGCCGGCGACCGACCTGCGGCGGGAGCGCGCGGCCACAGTGATCGGCGTGACTCGCTGGCTGTCCTCGCTGCCGGATCCAGTCGCCTTGGCACCGCTCCCGGGAGATCAGCCGGTCGTCACGGAATCAGCGGTCGCCACGTTCTGGCGCTACCGGCCGACGACCGCACCGCCGACCTTCGAGCACCTGGCGACGCTGTTGCGGCGGCTTCACCAACTGCCGCCGCCACCGTTCCCGATGCCCCGATACCGTCCCCTGCACCGCCTTCGCGAAGCCATTGACCTCGATACGCGCCGCAACGAGCCGGCCCTCGCCGACACCACCCGAGCGTGGCTCGACAACCGAGTCGCCGTCATGCTCGAAACGTTCACCCAGACAACGTTCCCGCTCGGTGTTGGCCTCATCCATGCCGACGCCCACAGCGAGAACCTCGTCCGCCAGGACGACGGCTGGGTGCTGATCGACTGGGACCAGACCTGCCTCGGCCCCCGCGAGCTGGACCTTCTCGCCGGTCTACCCGACCATTTCCACGAACCAGCAGCCGACCGCACGGCGTTTCTCACCGCCTATGGCTACGACCTGACTCGCTGGCCGGCCTGGACCCTGCTCCGCGACATCGCCGAACTGCACTCACTGGCCTCCTACATCCGCCTCGCACCAACCAAACCCGCTGCCGCCCAGGAACTCACCCGACGAGTGGACTCGCTGCGCTCCGGCGACCGGTCCGTCCGCTGGCACGCGATCTCCTAACCGCACGACGGTCCCGGCCGTTGCGGCATGATTGACGGGTGCGGGGATTATTTGCCCACAAGGACTTCCGGCGATTCTGGGTGGCCGACGCGCTGAGTCAGATCGGGACCAGGGTCAGCGCGCTGGCCTTACCGCTGTTGGCCGTGCTGACCTTGCATGCCTCGGCGTTCGAGGTGTCCATGGTGCGGACGATGCAGACCGTGGCGTTCCTGCTGCTCGGTCTGCAGGCCGGCGCGTGGTGTGATCGACGGCGCAACCGGCCGGTCATGGTCGTCGCCGATCTTGGGCGGGCGATCGCGCTCGGGTCCATTCCGCTGGCGGCCGCGTTCAGTGCGCTGACCATGGCGCACGTGTTCGTGGCGGTGTTCCTCACCGGGATGCTGACGGTGTTCTTCGACGTGGCCCATCAGTCGTACCTGCCGCGGCTGGTGAGCACGGACAAACTCGTCGACGGTAACGCGAAACTGCGTGCCAACATGTCTGTCGCGGGGGTCGCGGCCCCCAGTCTGTCCGGCGCCATGGTCCAGTGGTTCACCGCGCCGGCCGCGATTCTGGTGAACGCGGTCACCTTCCTGTGGTCGGCCGCCTGGCTGCGATCCATTCGCACCACCGAGCCCGAGCCCAGACGTGCCACCGACCGCTCCATGCGCAGAGAAATCGTCGAGGGGGTCCGGTTCGTCTTCAGGCATCCGATCCTGCGGGCCACGAGCATCGGCAGCGCGACGCTCGGGTTGTTTCAGTCCGCCCATCTGGCCATCGTGATCGTGTTCCTGGTGCGGGAGGTCGGTCTGTCCGCCGGGGTTATCGGGCTGTTGAGCAGTTTGGGGATCGTCGGCGCTCTTCCGGCCGCGATCCTGGCACGCGGAATCGCCGACCGCGTCGGTGCCGCTCGACTGCTGTGGACATCCGCCGTGGCGACCGGCTGTTTCCAGTTGCTGTTCCCGTTGACCAGTCCGGGATGGGGCCTGGCGTGGTACCTGGCCGCACTGTTCGGCACCTCCGTCGGCATCACCTTCTTCACCATCATGCAGGCGAGTGTGCAGCAGTCGTTGTGCCCCAACGAACTGCTCGGTCGCATGAACGCCACGGTGAGCTTCCTGTTCTGGGGCGCCGCCACGCTCGGCAGCACGCTGGCCGGCACGGTGGCCACGTTTGTCGGGCTCAGGCCGACTCTGTGGATCGCCGCGGCGGGAGTGCTGCTGTCCGCCGGGTGGCTGATCGCGTCCCCACTGGTCAGGATGCGACAGCTGCCTACGACCGAGCCGGACACTCCTGGCGGTGGTAGCGGCCGGGAGACACGCCGTACTCGCGCTTGAACGCGGTGCCGAACGCGTACTCCGAGCCGTACCAGACCAGCCTGCGCACCAAGCGACTCGACGGTCCACCGCTGCGCCGGATCACGATAGATCGCGTCGCACCTGCGCCCGCTGCTGCGGCACGAGGACGCCTACCAGCCACGCACGCTAGCCATCTCATGGCGTGGGAGACCACGCCGAGCACTGCGGATCGCAGGTGTTTCGGCACAGTTCAATCCGCGTAACCGGCGTATTTCGGGTAGGAAAACCGCCGCTGGTGCGCGCGGGGAATCGGTGAACGGGACGGGTCAGTCCGGCAACTGGCAACCGAAAACGCCGTCCCCCAGTGTAAACAGCAGCCTCTGGCCGCCGCCGCGCTGATCTTCCTAACTTGGTGGCAGGAGCACGAAACCGTGCTCGGAGACCACGTGAGGGAACAGGAAGACCATGTCGAAATTCACGAGAGTCAGCGTCGTCGTGGCCGCCGCCGCGACGGCGTTCGCCACCTTCGCGGCACCCGCGGGGGCCGAGGAGGGCACGATCGTCGCCGCCGGCGCGGCGAACGCGGTGCCGGACAGCTACATCGTCGTGCTCGAGCCGACCGCGGACGTGCGGGCACACGGTCTGGCCGACCGGTTCGGTGGCCGCGTCGGCTTCGAGTACCCGACCCTGAACGGGTTCTCGGTCGAGCTGAGCGAGCGGCAGGCCAAGCGCCTGGCCGCGGACCCCGCGGTGCGGTACGTGGAGCAGAACCGGACGATCTCGGTCGCCGAGGTGCAGACCAATCCGCCGTCGTGGGGCCTGGACCGCGTCGACCAGCGCGCACTGCCCCTCAACTCCCGCTACGAGTACAGCACCACGGCGTCGAACGTGAACGTGTACGTGCTGGACACCGGGGTGCGGGCGGCGCACCAGACGTTCGGCGGCCGGGTCCGGCAGGGATACGACTTCGTGGACAACGACACCAACGCCGACGACGGCTACGGGCACGGCACCCACGTGGCGGGCACGATCGCCGGGTCGCAGTACGGCGTGGCGAAGGGCGCGTCGGTCTATCCGGTGCGGGTGTTGAACAGCCAGGGCAGCGGCACGACCGCGCAGGTGGTCGCGGGCATCAACTGGATCACGCAGAACGCCCGCCGGCCCGCGGTCGCCAACGCCAGCCTCGGCGGTGGCGCGTCGACCACGATCGACAACGCGGTCCGCGGTTCGGTCTCCGCCGGGGTCACCTGGGTGGTGGCCGCCGGCAACTCGAACACCAACGCGTCCTCGACCTCCCCGGCACGCGTGCAGGAGGCGCTCACCGTCGGCGCGACCACGAGCACCGACGCGCGGGCGTCCTACTCCAACTACGGCAGCGTGCTCGACCTGTTCGCCCCCGGGTCGAACATCACCTCCGCGTGGAACAGCAGCAACACCGCGACCTACACCGGCAACGGCACGTCCTTCGCCGCGCCGCACGTGGCCGGTGCCGCCGCGCTGTACCTGTCGGCGAACACCTCGGCCAGCCCCGCGCAGGTCGAGCAGACGCTGGAGAGCAGGGCGACCAGCGGCGTGGTCGGCAGCCCCGGTTCCGGGTCGCCGAACCGGCTGCTCTACACGGGTCCGTAAGGACCTGAACCAGGGGTGGGCGGTCACCGACAGGGCGGTGGCCGCCCACCCGCCTTTCACATCTCCCAGGAGACGTCGACCAGTCCGGTCACGTCCGACTCGACCACGGTCACCGCACCGGAACGGCTGGGGGTCAGCAGGTCCCCGGCACCGCCTCGGCGACACCGCGCCGGTGTCGCCGAGGCGAACCGTATCTCCAGCACGTAGGCCCGCACCGGCAATGAGAACCGGCGGAAGAACCGCCCGGCGGGGCCGCCGGAGTCGCCGAACGCCACCACGTACTCGGCGACGGCGGTCGAACCGAGGGGCAGCGCGGTGTCCAGCACGAGTTCAGCCGCCGCGAGCCGGGCGCGCCGATCGACCCTGGCCCGGTCAAGGCGACACCGCCACAGCCCGGTGACCACCGCCGGCTCGGGCGCGGCACCGTGGTGCCAGACGTCGATCCACCGCGTGGCACCGTCATGCAGGGCGCTGAACACGTGCCGGGTGTGCACGCTGACGACCCGGCCCGCCGCGTCGACCACGACCGTGTCGTGCTGGCTGAGCCGCGACAGCAGGGCATCGGCCGCCGTGTCCAGAGTGGACAGCAGGCGGGCACCGGTCGGTCCCCAGGTCGCGGCCAGCGGCCGCGCGGGTGCGGTGGCGGTGCGGCCACGCGGGCGCGGCGGGCCGAGCAGGGTCACCAGCGTGCCCGGCGCCAGCCGCAACACCTGCTCCAACTCGGCGACCGCCCGGCGGGACTCGACACGCTCGGGGGTGCGCCTGCCGGACTGCCAGTTGCTGAGCGTGGGGACGCTGACGTGCACGTCGCGCAGCCGCAACCGGTACTGGATCCGTTCAAGGGGCAATCCGCTCGCGCTGATCGCCGCCCGCAGCACCATCGGGAACGACCCGACCATCTCCACCGACACCACCGATAGTGACGCGCCCAGCACGCTACGTGCAAGCGCACCCACCAGGTGGGACACCCGCGCCAACTGCCCTGAATGCCTCATTCAGGACGTTGAACCTGGATCCACCGAAGATCTTGGTGTGTTGATCGTGT
>NZ_BAAGXS010000031.1:0-9897 GCF_054779715.1 Actinophytocola sediminis
CCGCCGCCTTCGCGAACCTCGGCGGCACGAACACCACCGTCACATCCGCACCGGTAGCGCCCATCGCCTCACCGACCGAGTTGAACACCGGCAGGGTCAGGCCGTCCTTGACATCGGAGAAGTCCGCGGTCTTGCCGCCCTTGCCCGGGGTCACGCCACCGACCACGTTGGCGCCAGAGGCCAACATACGGCGGGTGTGCTTGGTGCCCTCGGCACCAGTCATGCCCTGAACAATGATTCTGCTGTCCTCGTTGAGGAAGATCGCCATCTCACGCCCCCTGTGCGGCAAGCTCGGCGGCCGAACGAGCCGCGTTGTCCATCGTGTCGACCTGCCGCAGACCAGGCAGCGCGGCCTCGGTCAGAATCCGGCGGCCCTCCTCGGCGTTGTTGCCGTCCAGCCGGACCACGATCGGCTTGTTCACCGTGTCACCCCGGCTGTCCAGCAACTGGAACGCCTGCACGATGCCGTTGGCGACCGCGTCGCACGCGGTGATCCCACCGAACACGTTGACGAACACACTCCGCACATCCGGATCCGACAGGATGATCTCCAACCCGTTCGCCATCACCTCAGCCGACGCGCCACCCCCGATATCCAGGAAGTTCGCCGGCCGCATCCCACCGAACGCCTCACCCGCGTAGGCCACCACGTCCAGGGTCGACATCACCAGACCGGCGCCGTTCCCGATGATCCCGACCTGACCATCCAGCTTGACGTAGTTGAGGTCCTTGGCCTTGGCCGCCGCCTCCAGCGGGTCCTCCGCCGCCACATCCACCAACTCAGCGTGCGCGGGATGCCGGAACGCCGCGTTGTCATCCAACGTGACCTTCCCGTCCAACGCGATCACATTGTCCTGCGGATCCCGCACCAACGGGTTCACCTCAACCAACGTGGCATCCTCAGCCACGAAGGTCTCCCACAACGTCACGACCACCGCAGCCGCCTTCTCCGCGATCGCCTCAGGGAACCTGGCCTCCGCCACGATCTCNGGCCGACGCCATCGCCAGGAACGTGCGGTTCGTCCGGTCCAACAAGAACGAGAAGTAGTACTCCTCAGCGATGTCCGACGCCGGGGTCACCAACACCCGACGCACCACATGACCCTTGATGTCCAGACCGAGAATCTTCTCCGCCTTCGCCTGGGCGTCAGCCGGATCATCAGCCAGCTTCACACCGCCCGCCTTGCCGCGGCCGCCGGTCTTGACCTGGGCCTTGACCACCACGGTCTGGCCGAGCTCCTCGGCGATCGCGCGGGCTTGGTCGGGGGTGTCGGCGACGGAGCCCGGCAGCACCGGAACCCCGTGGGCCCCAAAGAGGTCCTTCGCCTGGTACTCGTACAGATCCACTACGACGCTCTCCTGATCTACGGCTCGACGACCCGGTTCGGCACGACTGCAGACCCTAGCGACCAGCAGGGAAGGCAGGGGCACGGCACCCGGTGAGGTCGGTCACCGACCGTCGGCCGCGCGCTCCTCGGCTGGTTCCGGAGCGGGGCCGGCGGCGGCGATCCCGGCGGCGACCAGGAACGCGAGACAGCAGGCGATGGACAGCCAGGTGCCCGAGGCGGCGCCGGCCTCCTCGGCGCGGTCGCCGGTGAGCGGGAACTCCAGCGCGTGCACCCCGACGACCACGGCGGCGCCGAGGAGCAGCGCGGCCGCGCGGGCGGGCCGGGAACGGGCGGCGAGCACCCCGGCGCAGATCACCACGACCATCGCGAGGAGCAGGCCCCAGGACGCGAGCCGGAAGTTGGTCCAGATACCCGGCGCGACCAGATCCGGCGCGGTGATCATGGGGAAGCCGAAGGCACCGACGCTGAACAGGATCGCGGCGGCGACCGGGGCGGCGACCGGGAGATAGACGGTGCGGTCGGTGAGGTCGACGTCGTCGCGCTCGGCGCCGCCCGCGATGGCCGCGCCGATCGCCGCGGCGGCCGCGAGCACGACGGCGACGGCCACGAACCAGACGCCGGCGCCGACGTGGATCGTGTCCAGGGTGCCCGAGCCGGTGAAGGCGGCGTCCAGGGTGGCGGCCGCGACGAGCACGATCGCGGCGAGCGAGACGACGAACGCCGGCCGGACGGCCGCGGCCCAGCGGTGGAGGAGCAGCGCGGCACCCAGCGCGCCGACGAGGATGCCGGCGGGGATGAGCTGGCGGTTGGCGTAGGTCACCGGTGCCTCGACGCCCTCGACCACGAGCTGTGGGGCGAAGGCGCCGATCAGCGCGGCGACGCCGGCGAGGACCCCGAGCACGCCGGTGACCAGGTGCACGCGGCCGGACTCGAGGGTGACCTCGCCGGTCGCCGGTGTGCGTTCCCGGTCGGTGCGGGTGAGCACGCCGGCGAGCAGCAGGAGCGGAACGACCGCGAGATAGGGCCCCGGCGCCGGCCGCAGCATGTCGACGTTGAGCCCGGCGACGAGGTAGGGCAGCACGACCGCCGCCGTGGCGACCAGCACGCCGAGCACGACCCCGACGGCGGTGGCCGGCCGGGCGCCGCCCGCGGCGAACACGCACCCCCCGAGGACCGCGGCGGCGACGAGCAGCAGGCCGATGCGGTTGAGCGTGGGCGAACCGATGAGGTCGTGGCCGAGCATGAAGGCGTTGGCCGAGTAGAAGGGCGGCATGAACAGCCCGACCACCGAGACGGTGCCGAGCGCGAGCGCCCAGCCGAGGGCGCGTCGCCGGGTGCCGACGGAGGTGGTGTCGGCGTCGGCCTCGATCCCGTAGGCCGAGTCCGGGTCGGCGCCCGCCCGGCCGGCGGCGAGCACGCCGGCGACGGCGGTGGCGAGGTGCCCGGCGATGAGCAGCCAGGTTCCCGCGGCCGCGCCGATGTCGGCGAGGCTGGTGGGCACCAGGTGTTCCGGCCGGGAGGCGAGCACCGGGTCCTGCAGGAAGATGAGGTCGGCGACCGCGCGGCCGGGGGCGAGCAGTCCGGCACCGACCAGCACGGCGGCGGCGGTCAGCGCCCTGCCGGCGAGGATGAGGCCGACGGCGAGCACCGGACCGGCGATGGCCAGCAGGACCAGCAGCGGGGTCGCGGCGTAGCCGGCGGGCGGGTCGCCCCGCAGGAGGCCGACGACCGGGCCGGCGATGAGCAGCCCGGAGCCGAGGGCGGCCACGACGAGTGCCACCCGGAGCCGGGTGGGGGTGTCGGCCAGGCCAAGGCGCTCGGCGTGCTGGCTGTGGGGGACGCCCAGCGGGGCGTGCCGAGGTTCCGCAGGCCGGCCGCGCGGCGATCGAGTCCGCGAATTCATTGCGGAGAACGCTAGCAACATGCCGGCCCGCACACCCGCCCGCCTGAAGCGGAAAAGCGGTTCGAAGAGGTCAGGGCAGGTGTCGTCGCGCCATGGTGCCCCGGCATGGCATCGGCGGCGCGGACTCACGTGTCGGAAGCGTCGAACTCGCGCGGCACGAGCGTTGGACTCGCGGGTCACGAGGGTTGGACTCGCGGGGTTTGGGGAGGGGTAACCGGACGTTTGGTTGCTTGGGGAGTTCGTAACGTGGATCACATTGGGCGATCTGGTGAGAATAACTTTGGGTTATTTCGCCTGGCCACAGGCTTGGGGCAGTCCACCCTATTGGCCGAGTTTGGCCGTGGAAGTTGCCCTGGACGCTTTCCCTTGGTTACTGTCCCCCGGTCCGTTGTCACAGTCCGGTCACGAATTGGACAGGGTCGGCAACCCGAATGCCGACCACCGGGATCCCCCGCCCGGTGTCCACGATCAGCTCGGTCCCCGCCGAGCTGGACGTCCGAAGCCGAACTCCCCGAAGGCGGAAGGGCAGGAATTGTCTCGACATCGCTCCCCCGGCGATACCTGGGAGCGCGCGGCGCTTGAGCAGGCTATTGACGACCGCGCAACCACCAGCCGAGTTCGTGGTACCCACCGCGTCTCACCTCCCTCGTCCGCACTCCGGGGTCGCGTGGTCGTCGCCGCGGTCGCGCTCGGCGCGTTCGCCGCGGCTACTGCCGGTCAGACGCTCCAGGGCGGCGACCAGGACACCTCGCCCGAGATCACTCCGCTCGCCGGCACCAAGGACGCCTCGGCGGCCATCGGTATCGGCGGCGGTGGCAACACCAACACCATCTCCTCGGCGGCCCCCGAGCTGCTGACGGTCGCCAAGACCACCGCCGCGCCGCTCGAGGCGCAGAAGATCGCCGCCACCGACCAGATCGTGCAGAAGCGCGCGGAACGGCTGGCCGCCATCGAGGCGGAGCGGAACCGGCCCAAGTTCGTCCGGCCGGCCGAAGGACGGGTGTCCTCCGGCTACGGCGCCCGGTGGGGCACGACCCACTACGGCCTGGACATCGCCAACCAGATGGGCACCCCACTGGTCGCGGCCGCCGACGGCGTCGTGATCGAGGCGGGCCCGGCCAGCGGCTTCGGCCTCTGGGTGCGCGTCGAGCACGCCGACGGCACGGTGACCGTCTACGGCCACATGGACACCATCACCGTCAACGAGGGCGAGGAGGTCCAGGCGGGCGACCAGATCGCCACCATGGGCAGCCGCGGCTACTCCACCGGTCCGCACCTGCACTTCGAGGTCTGGGACGCCGACGGGCTCAAGCTCAACCCGCTGCCGTGGCTCAACGAGCACGGCGTCTACTACTGATCCGCCGCACGAAGTAGGCGCCGGCCACCCGCCACGCCGAGCACATCCGCCGCCGCCGGCAACCGGCGGCGCAGCGGCCGTCGGCCTGTTCGTGTAGCTCGAGCAGCGCCCGCCAGGCGGCCACCAGCCGACGCGTCTCGACGGCGAGCGGGCGCTGCCGCCCCGGCGCGGACTCAGCCAGCCGGTCGACCGACTCCAGGTACCGGCCGACGCTCTCGGCGAGGATCCGCAACAGCCGCTCGTCCACATTCACTTTCCCCCTGTCCTGGCCGGCGCCGGTGCGCGAGATCATTTTCGCACAGGTGTTCGATGCGCGCCAGGTGGCGGGGAGAAGTCAGAGTTTCACCAGCGGGACGCTGCCGATCAGCAGCAGGCGGACGGTGCCGGCGGTGCCGAAGTCGATCGTCGCGGTGGCACGCGGGCCGACGCCTTCGGTGGCCATCACCGTGCCGAGGCCGTACTTGTCGTGGTTCACCCGGTCGCCGGGCGACAACGCCAGCGCCGGCACGTCCTTCCACCCCTTTGCCGGCCCGAAACCGCTCGCTGAGCCACCAACGCCGCCGCCCCGGGACCGGACCGCGTCCGCCCGGCGCGAGCCCCAGGTGGGCGCGCTGGGGGCCGCGCGCTCCGGCTGCACCCGCCGCCACTCGACCAGCTCGACCGGGATCTCGTCGAAGAACCGCGACGGCGGGTTGGTCACCGGCTGGCCCCAGGCCGACCGCACGATCGCCCGCGACAGGTACAACCTGCGCTGCGCCCTGGTGATGCCGACGTAGGCCAGCCGGCGCTCCTCGGCCAGCTCGACCGGGTCGCCGAGCGCCCGCATGTGCGGGAACACGCCGTCCTCCCAGCCGGTGCAGAACACGACCGGGTACTCCAGGCCCTTGGCGGTGTGCAGCGTCATCAGCGTGACCACGCCGGAGCCGCCGCCCTCCTCGGCATCCTCGCCGTCGGGGATCTGGTCGGCGTCGGCCACCAGCGACACCCGCTCGAGGAACGCGGCGAGCGAGTCCGGCTCGATCGCGGGCGGCTCCTCCTCCGGGGCCGTCACGACCTCCTCCACCCCGTCCAGCGCGTGCGCGAACTCCCTGGCCACGGTCACCAGCTCGGTCAGGTTCTCCACCCGGGTGGCGTCCTGCGGGTCGTCGCTGGCCTCCAACTCGGCGCGGTAGCCGGTGCGTTCCAGCACCGCCTCCAGCACCTCGGCCACCTCGTAGCGATCATCCTGCGCACCGTCGACCATGGCGCGCAGGCCGTCGACCAGCTCGACGAAGCCGGCGATCGCGTTGCGCGAGCGCGGGTTGAGCATCGCCACCCTGTCCTCGACCGCGTCGCGCAGCGCGGCCCAGAAGGAGATCCGCTCCCGTTCGGCGTGCGCGGACACGCAGGCCTCCGCGCGGTCCCCGATGCCCCGCTTGGGCACGTTGAGGATCCGGCGCAGGCTGACCGCGTCCTCCGGGTTGGCCAGCACCCGCAGGTAGGCGAGGGCGTCGCGGACCTCACGCCGCTCGTAGAACCGGACGCCGCCGACCACGCGATAGGGCAGGCCGAGCCGGACGAAGATCTCCTCGAACACCCTGGACTGGTTGTTCGTGCGGTAGAAGACGGCCACGTCGCCGTAGTGCAGGCCCTCGCCGGAGTCCATCAGCCGGTCGATCTCGCCGGCCACGAACGCGGCCTCGTCGTGGTCGTTGTCGCCGACGTAGCCGACGATCTGCTCGCCGTCGCCGAGCGCGGTCCACAGCCGCTTGTCGCGCCGGTCCGGGTTGCGCGAGATGACCGCGTTGGCCGCGGACAGGATCGTCTGGGTGGAGCGGTAGTTCTGCTCCAGCATGATCGTGGTCGCCTGCGGGTAGTCGCGCTCGAACTCCACGATGTTGCGGATGGTCGCGCCGCGGAAGGCGTAGATCGACTGGTCGGCGTCGCCGACCACGCACAGCTCGCCCGGCTCGACCCCGTCCTCCCCGGTGCCGACCAGCTCGCGGACCAGCGTGTACTGCGCGTGGTTGGTGTCCTGGTACTCGTCGACCAGCACGTGGCGGAAGCGGCGGCGGTAGTACTCGGCGACCGCGGGGTAGCGCTGGAGCAACTCGACAGTGCGCATGATCAGGTCGTCGAAGTCGAACGCGTTGGCCTGCTCGAGCCTGCGCTGGTACTCGACGTAGACCTCGGCGGCGCGGCGCTCGAAGTCGTTGGCCGCGGCCTCCTTGGCGTCCTCCGGGACGATCAGCTCGTTCTTCAGGTTCGAGATGTGCGAGGCGAGGCCGCGGGGGGTGTAGCGCTTCTGGTCGAGGTCGAGATCGCGGGCGACCAGCGTGATCAGCCGCCGGGTGTCGTCGGCGTCGTAGACCGAGAAGCTCGACTTCATGCCGAGCGTGGTCGCCTCCCGGCGCAGCACCCGGACGCACATCGAGTGGAACGTGGACACCCACATCGCGTTGGCGCGCCTGCCGACCAGCTCGACCACCCGCTCGCGCATCTCGGCGGCGGCCTTGTTGGTGAACGTGATCGCCATGATCTGGCCGGGGTGCGCGTCGCGCTCGCCGAGCAGGTAGGCGATCCGCCTGGTGAGCACCCTGGTCTTGCCCGACCCCGCGCCGGCCACCACGAGCAGCGGCGTGCCGGCATGCTGAACCGCCCGCCGCTGCTGGTCGTTGAGGTCGGCGAGCAGGTCGGCCGACTGCTTGCGCTGCCTGGCCGGGGAGGGAGACGAGGACGGCAATTCGAACAGAGTGTTCATCGCCGGCAACGTTACCGGCCGGCACCGACAGCGAGCGCGCGGCAAGCCGGACCGCACGGCGAAAGGTGGACAGCCACCGGCGCGGTGATGCACAATCGGCCCCGTGCGTACCCGCCATTTCGAGTTTTTCTACGGGACCCGGACTCCGGCTCCCGTCGTGGCGTAACGCTGAACAGACCACAACGAAGCCCCGGAGTCCTCGGACCCCGGGGCTTCCGTCGCGCTGGGGCACCGTGACTCCCATGAGATCGACCGAGGATGAGGACGACATGCCCCAGAACGCGCCAACCAGCGAACAGGCGAGCGACCAGGCGAGCGATCAGCCGGCAGCCGCCGAGATCGGCAAGCTTCGCGAGGAGATCGACTGGCTCGACGCGGAGATCCTGCGGCTGGTGAAGCGCCGGGTGGAGGTGTCGCGGACCATCGGCGCGGCGCGGATGGCCGCCGGTGGGCCGAGGATCGTCTACAACCGGGAGATCGACGTGCTCGCCCGCTACCGCGAGCTCGGTGCCGAGGGCCGCAAGCTCGCGATGGCGCTGCTCAACCTCGGCCGCGGCCCGCTCGGCCGCTAGCTCGGCGAATTCAGGGATGTCACCGATCCCGGCACGCTGGATGACGGGCACACTGGAGACATGCTGAACCTGATCGCCATCATCATCGCCATCGTCGCGGTGGTGGCCTCGCTGGCTCACGTCGGCTATCTCGCCCTGCTGAACTCGGCCGCCGCCAAGCGGGCCGGCGGGACACCGATAGCCCAGTACGTGCGGTCGCGGTGGCCGGTCGCCGGCGTCACCACCGCCGGGGCGCTGCTCGCGTGGGTGCTGACCTCGGGCGGCGGCTTCGCCGACGTGCTGGCGGTGCTGCTCGCGGCGGGCTCCGGTGGCGTGGCGACCAAGGCGCTGCAGTCGACGAAGGACCGCTACCGGTCGGGCCAGTAGTCCTGGTTTCGCCACCCTCACTCGATCGAGTGAGGGTGGCGCGATAGGCGTACCCGGCCAGTCGAACCGTGTGCAACCACTTACTCTGGCGAGAGTGAGCACCGCGACACCGGTGGACGTGCGCTCGGCGCTGGTCATCACCGCACACCCCGACGATGTCGACTTCGGTGCGGCCGGCACGGTCGCGACGTGGACGGCCGCCGGGATCGAGGTCGCGTACTGCGTGGTCACCTCCGGCGAGGCCGGTGGCGAGCCCGGTCGCGACGCCGCCGCGATGGCCACGGTTCGGCAGGCCGAGCAGCGCGCCGCCGCCGAGCAGGTCGGCGTCCGCGACGTGACCTTCCTCGGCTACCCGGACGGGGCCGTCGAGCCGTCGCTCGCGCTGCGCAGGGACCTCGCCAGGGTGATCCGCCAGGCGCGCCCGGAGCGGGTGGTCACCTGGTCCCCGGAGATCAACTGGTCGATGGTGGCCACCACCCATCCGGACCACCGGGCGGTCGGCACGGCCGCCTTCGCCGCGGTCTTCCCGGACTCGCGCAACCCGCACGCCTTCCCCGAGCTGCTGGCCGACGAGGGGCTGGCGCCGTGGACGGTACGGGAGTTATGGCTCGTCGACGGCCCGGTCGCGCAGCGCAACCACGCCGTCGACGTGACAACGTGTTTCGACAAGAAGATCGCCGCGCTGCGCTCGCACGTCTCCCAGGTCGGTGCCAACACCGGACTGGACGAGAACATCCGCGGCTACCTGGCGGGGATCGCCAGCCGGCACGGCCTCGACGACGGGCGGCTCGCGGAGGACTTCCAGGTGGTCGACACCAGCTGATCGGATGACCTGACATCACGATCAGGAGGGAGCGAGGTCCCACAGCCATGAGTAGCGGGGGATGGCCCGCAGGGTCACATCATGGCAAGCACCGGCGCGAGTCGGTGAACGCCGCATGGACACCGGCCGTTCGCCCGGTCGAGGCGAGGCACCGGCCGACGCACGCCCGGCTGGACGGCCCCCCGCTCCCGTTACTGGACGATCCGCTGCTGGAGCCGTGGCGGGAGCAGCTGACCGGGTTGACCGACCCGTGGCCAGCCGGCCCGGCCGAGGTGGCCGACGATCCGCTCGACCTGCCGCCGCCACCGCCGCCCGCGATCGTGGCCGACCTGCTCGCCGAGCCGGGGTCGCGCCGGCCGGCCGAGGACGACACCCGGCCGCTGGCACTGATCCCGTTCCCCAGGACCGAGGAGCCGGTCGGGCCCGCGCTGGAGCCCCAGCCGAGCGGCCTGCTGAAGTTCGACCTGGGCACCGTGCCGGCCTCGGTCACCCCGCCGCGCACCTGGCGCAAGGCGGCCGGGTTCGCGGTCGGCACGTCGGCGGCCGTCGTGTGCGGGCTCGCGTTCGCGGCCATTCGGCTGGTCGGCGCCCCGTCCGGCGAGCTGACCGACTCGATGCCCGCCTACCCCGACCGGCCGCTGGAGATCGAGCACCTGCCGGGGCAGCAGACCGCGGCCCCACCGACCGCCAGCAGCCGGCGCGCGCCGACGTCGTCGGTGACGCCCACCCCGGCCAGGCCGGACTCACCGAGGGTGACCGCGACCGCCCAGCCGGCCGGCTCGCCGGC
>NZ_BAAGXS010000032.1:0-69985 GCF_054779715.1 Actinophytocola sediminis
CCGCCGCCTTCGCGAACCTCGGCGGCACGAACACCACCGACACATCCGCACCGGTAGCACCCATCGCCTCACCCACCGAGTCGAACACCGGCAGGGACTCCCCGCCGATGTCGACGGTCTGGCCGCCCTTGCCGGGCGTCACCCCGCCGACCACGGTGGATCCCGCGGCGAGCATCCGCGCGGTGTGCTTGCGGCCCTCGGCACCGGTCATGCCCTGAACAATGATCCTGCTGTCCTCGTTGAGGAAGATCGCCATCTCACGCCCCCTGCGCGGCAAGCTCGGCGGCCCGCGTGGCCGCACCGTCCATGGAGTCCATCTGGGACAGTCCGGGCAGGCCGGCGTCCTCGAGGATCTGCCGCCCCAGTGCGGCGTTGTTGCCATCCAGGCGAACCACGATCGGCTTGTCGACCGTGCCGAGCAGGTCGAACGCCTGCACGATGCCGTTGGCGACCGCGTCGCACGCGGTGATCCCACCGAACACGTTGACGAACACACTCCGCACATCCGGATCCGACAGGATGATCTCCAACCCATTGGCCATCACCTCAGCCGACGCACCACCCCCGATATCGAGGAAGTTCGCCGGCCGCATCCCACCGAACGCCTCACCCGCGTAGGCCACCACATCCAGGGTCGACATCACCAGACCCGCGCCGTTACCGATGATCCCGACCTGACCATCCAACTTGACGTAGTTCAGGTCCTTGGCCTTCGCCGCCGCCTCCAGCGGGTCCTCCGCCGCCACATCCACCAACTCGGCGTGGGCGGGGTGCCGGAACGCCGCGTTGTCATCCAACGTGACCTTGCCGTCCAACGCGATCACATTGTCCTGGGGATCCCGCACCAACGGGTTCACCTCAACCAACGTGGCGTCCTCAGCCACGAAGGTCTCCCACAACGTCACGACCACCGCAGCCGCCTTCTCCGCGATCGCCTCAGGGAACCTGGCCTCCGCCACGANAGCCGACGCCATCGCGAGAAACGTGCGGTTCGTGCGGTCCAACAAGAACGAGAAGTAATACTCCTCGGCGATGTCCGACGCCGGGGTCACCAACACCCGACGCACCACATGACCCTTGATGTCCAGACCAAGAATCTTCTCCGCCTTCGCCTGAGCGTCAGCCGGATCATCAGCCAGCTTCACACCGCCCGCCTTGCCGCGGCCACCCACCTTCACCTGCGCCTTGATCACCACCGGCACACCGAACTCGGCTGCGGCGGCGCTCGCGCCGGCGGCGTCCTCGACGACGCGCTGTCCCGGCCCGATCGGCACACCGTGTCGTGCGAACAGGTCCTTCGCTTGGTACTCGTACAGGTCCACGCGCCCGATCCCTCCAATTCAGGTCTGTGACCGGGGCCACCATGTGTTGTAGACTGTATGCAGTATGGAACAACTTGTCCAGGGAACCTGGAGGCCAGTGATGAGGACCTCAGCCGAACCGGCGCCACCCGCCGCGGCGGGCGAGACGATCGACTTCCTCGGCAGGCGCTACTTCGTCGGCCCGTCCCCCGAGGAGTTGCTCGGCCGGAGCAGGGCCTGGATGCTCTGGCTGCCGTGGGCGGCGATGGCCGCGATCGGCATCCTCCAGTACGGGTTCGGCTCGCTCGTGCCCGCGCTCGTGCAGCGCGGCTGGGCGCCGGTCGACGTGTTCTGGCTGCTGGCCGTCTGGACCGTCTTCCAGGCCTGCGCCGGGTTCCCGGTGGCGTTCCTGCGCGAACGCGGCCGGATCGGTCCGCGCAGCGCGATGATCGCCGGGGCCGTGTTGCTCCCCCTCGGCCCGCTCGCGCTCGCGCACGGCTCGGAACTCGTTGCCCTGATCGGGTATTCGGTGCTCAGCGGCACCGGCGCCGGCCTGGTCTACGCCACCTGTTCGTCCACAGTGGCCAAGTGGTACCCGGAACGCACCGCGGCCAAGGTCAGCCTGGCCACCGGCGCGTTCGCCTACGGCTCGGTGCCCTTCGCGATCGCGTTCCTGTTCACCGCCGACGGCGGCCCGCTGGTCGGCATGCTCAACGTGACCGCGGCACTCGTCTTCCTGGTGGTGCTCGGCGCCGGACTGGTCCTGCGCGACCCGCCGGCGCACTGGTGGCCGGCGACCGTCGACCCGCGCGAGTGGGCGCTGGACGGCAAGCGGTCACCGGTGAACGCGGTGCGGCAGTACTCCCCGCGGGAGGCCATGCGCACCGGCGTCGCGCCGCTGATGTACCTGATCCTGTTCTGTGCCAGCGCGGTCTCGCTGTTCGACATCACGTTCCTCGCCGTGCTCGGCGCGGACATGAACGCCGCGCTGTTCACCGTGGCCATCGGCACCGGCCTGCTGCTCGGCACCAACGGCGCCGGCCGGGCACTCGCGATCCGCGTGTCCGAACGCCTCGGCCGCACCAGGACCCTCGGCTGGGTGCTCGCCGTTCTCGGTGTGGGCCAACTGTTCCTGGCCAGCGCCGCGACCACCGGCTCGGTGGTCCTGCTCCTGCTGGCGACCGTCCTGGCCGGCATCGGCGGCGGCGCGTTCTACCCGCTGTTCGCCAACCTCGCCCGCGAGTTCTTCGGCGACCAGAGCGCGGGCGCGCGCCAGACCCACGCCGCGGTCTACAGCGCCAAGGCCTTCGGCGGCGTCCTCGGCGTCGGCCTGGCCGCCATCGTGGTCCCCGCCTGGAGCTACCCCACCGTCTTCCTGCTGGCCACCGCCCTGGCCATCGCCTCAGGCATCCTCTGCCTCAAACTCCGCCAACCCGGCCGCCTCCCCTCCCCCCTCCCCGCCTGATCAGGGCAGGAGGGCGTCCAGGTCGGGGACGGTGGGCAGGATGCCTTCCCGGACGGCCTGTTCGGCGACCGCGGTCACCGAGTCCCGGTTGATCTCGGCCGGCCACTCGGGCAGGGTCAGCTCGGGGATGACCTCGGGCGGGATCTGGGTGTAGGACGGCAGAATCGCGCGGGCGTCGTCGGGATGGGCGTCGGCGTAGGCGAGGGACTCGGCCATCGCCTCGGTGAACCGGGCGACCAGGTCGGGGTTCTCGGCGGCCAGCCGCTCGGCGGTGAAGTACATGGCGACGGTGAGGTCCGGCGCGATGTCGACCATGCTGGAGGCGACCTCGCGACCGCCCTGGGCACGCACCACCTGCTGGAACGGCTCCACCACGAACGCCGCGTCCACCTGCCCGGCGGCCAGCGCGGCCGGCATCTCCGGGAACGGCAGCTTCACGTACTCGATCGCGTCCGGGTCGACGCCGCCCGCCCGCGCCGAGGCCCGCACGCCGAGCTCCACCACGTTCTCCAACACGTTGACCGCGACCTTCCGGCCGGCGAGGTCCCGCACTGTCCTCACCGGACTGTCGGCGTTCACCATCAGTGAGCCGAAGTCGCCACCGACGACGCCGGTGGAGTTGATGCCGTTGCTGACCACGGTGACCGGCAACCCCTGCGCCCTGGCCACCAGCAACGTGACCACGTTGCTGAACCCGAACTGCTGGTGCTCGTTGAGCACCGCGGGAATGGTCTCGGTGCCGGCCTCGGCCGGCTCGAGCGTGAGCTCGATGTCGCGCTCGGCGAAGAACCCCTGCTGCTTGCCGAGGTAGATCGGCGCCACGTCGAGGATGGAGATCAGGCCGACCGTCACCTCGTCCGGCCCGTCGGACCCGGTGGGTTCGCCGGCACCACAGCCGGCCACCACCAGTCCGAGCGCACCGATCACCGCGATAACCCGCTGGCGCACCACCACTCGAACGTACTGGTAGCGCTCAGTAACGTCAATGTCACGGGAAATGATCAGGGGACTGGGCGGCACGGACCCGCTGCCCAGTCCCCTGACGATGTCACGAGCCGTACGGACCACGGCTCGGTCCCCACCTCGGGTTACGCCGAGGTGGTCACCGCCGGACGCTGCTCCGCGTCGTGGCGCAGGTACTCCTCCACCTGGCGCGTGTTCAGCTCGCGCTGCTTGGCCATCGCCACCGCGAGGCCGAGCCCGAGCGGGCGGCCGTCGGCGTTGAACGAGCCGAGCTTCTTCAGCCAGTTACGCATAGTTCATTCACCTCCTTCGAGGCATCGGGAAATACCCTCGTTCGCGTCAGCGCGAATCAGGGCGTGCGTGTGCTCAACGACTCCGGTGAGCCAGCGACGAGCGTCAGGCCTTTGACGGCTTCCGGCGGCGGCGGGCGGGCAACGCGATCAGCTGCTGGTCGGCGTCGCCCTCGGCTACTCGCTGCTCGAGGTAGGACTTCCTCGTCCGCTCGGTGTGCTCGTGCATGATGCGGGCCGCGCCGTCCGCGTCGCGACTCTCGATCGCGTCGATCAGCTTGGCGTGCTCCCGCCAGGACTGCTCACCGCGCTGCCGCGCGATCGGCGTGTAGTACCAGCGAACCCGGCGGTCCACCTGGGTGGCGAAGTCCAGCAGCACCTTGTTGCCGGACAACTCCGTGACACAGCGGTGCACGGCCGCGTTCAACGCGACGGCGGTGTCCACATCGTCGTTCTCCAGGGCCTCGCTGCCCTGCCGGTTCAGGTCGCGCAGCCGCGCGATGCCGTCGGCGTCCGCGTGCAACGCCGCGAGCCGCGCGGACTCGCTCTCCAACAACGAGCGGACGGCCAACAGCTGGTCGGCCTCCTCCTCGGTCGGGGCGTGCACGAAGGCGCCGTAGCCGGGCCGCAGGTCGACCCAACCCTCGTTGTTCAACCACTGCAGCGCCTCACGCACCGGCTGGCGCGAGACGCCCAGCATCTGGGCCAACTCGCTCTCGACCAGATGTTGACCCGGCGCGAGCCGGCGCGAGATGATCAGCTCCTGCATCGCCTGGTAGACGTGCTCCCGCAGGGGAACCGGCCGGTCGATCCGGCGAGCCGCCAGCTCCTTCGGCAACTCGTTGGACTGCATGGTTGGCTCCATCAGGTTGATGTGGAAGCACGTGGCGGCTGTCAGGACACCGATCCTCGCTTGTCTACAGCATACAGCGATCCACTGTCCGATTACGTGTTCTCGTGAGCGCCTTCACAATGCGTGACGAAAGCCACTACCCCGAATGGGTGTTTCGGCCCTCGACCTGGGAATAAGTGCCGCACATGGATCGGTGGACTGGGCCACGGTCCGTGTGGCCCAGTCCACCGATGTTCGTGCGCGGCGTTCGGTCAGTCGACCTCCGCCGGGCGTTCGTCCTGGCTGACGGTGGCGATCTCCCGGTCGCGGTCCCGGCGCACCTTCAGCAGGCTCACGATCGTGGTGAGCGCCAGCGTACCGACGATGATCCCCAGCGACACCAGGATCGGGATCTCCGGCGCCCAGGAGACGCCGTCGTGGTGCAGCGCCTCCATGATCAGCTTCAGCCCGATGAACCCGAGCACCACCGACAGCCCGATGCTCAGGTACACCAGCTTGTCCAGCAGCCCGCCGATCAGGAAGAACAGCTGCCGCAGCCCCATCAGCGCGAAGGCGTTGGCGGTGAAGACCAGGTAGGGCTCCTTGGTCAGGCCGAAGATCGCCGGGATCGAGTCGAGCGCGAACAGCAGGTCGGTGGTGCCGATGGCGACCATCACGATCAGCATCGGGGTGACCATCCGCCGGCCGTCGATCCGGGTGGTGATCCGGGCGCCGTCGTACTTGTCGGTCGCGGGCAGGAACTTCTTCGCCACCCGCAGCATGGCGTTCTCCTTGAACTCCTCCTCGTCGTCGTCGTGGGTCATCAACTTCCACGCGGTGTAGACGAGGAAGGCGCCGAAGACGTAGAAGAGCCAGTCGAAGCGGGTGATCGCCTCGTACCCGACCATGATGAACACGCCGCGCATCAGCAGCGCGATCACGATCCCGATCGACAACACCTTCTGCCGGTACTCTCGTGGCACCGCGAAGGAAGACATGATGATCACGAACACGAACAGGTTGTCGACCGAGAGTGAGTACTCGGTGATCCAGCCGGCGAAGAACTCACCGCCGAACTGAGGGCCCTCGAAGACCAGGATGCCGAGACCGAAGAGCACGGCGAGCCCGACGTAACACGCGATCCAGATGCCGCACTCCCGCAGCGACGGGTCACGCGGGTTGCGCGAGATGAGATAGAAGTCGAGACAGATCACGGCGGTCAACCCAACGATGGTGACCAGCCACAACCACAGGGGCACGTTCATCGGCTACCTTTCGCCCGCGCGAGCACGACCCGTCGACACGCCGTCGCCAGCAACGGCGCGTCGACGAGTTCTCCCGGGGACTTTGTCTACTCGAGCGTAGTCAACGCGTCGTCGAGGTCGCCTTCCTACCTTGCGGCTTGACCGACGACTTGCCGGGACGCGCCGGCGGCCGGTCGGCCGTCGGCGACGAGGCGGCCGACGGCTTGCGGGCGCGTCGCCGCACCGCGCGGACCTCGTCGCGCATCGCCTTGCGGCGCTCCTTGGCCTCGAAGATCACCCGCGCGTACTCGGCGTAGCGCAGGTAGACCTCGCGGGCCATCGGGTTGCGCCCGGCGATCCGCTGCCAGTACCTCGGCGCGACCCGCTCGTGCAGCCAGAGGAAGCCGATCGCGAAACCGGCGCTCACGATCCCCTGGTAGGCAAGGAATCCGAGCACGTCGGGTGGCAGCTGTGGCGACCCACCGATAATCGTCGTGGTGAGCACCTCGTGCAGCAGCCGGGCCGCCGGGTAGCCGATCAGCCAGTAGAGCGCCGCCGGGGCGAACCCGCCGAGCCGAACCTTGTTCTGCACGAGCAACATCGTGTAGCCGGCGCCGAGCAGCGCCAGCGGGATACCCAGTGCCAGACCCGTCACCAGCGCCCAACCGGCGGGCTGGCCGATGAATCCGGCCAGCCCACCGGCGACGACGCCGGCGATGAACCCAACTGCGAGCCCGGGAAGAGTGAGCTCGGCCAAACGGTAGAGGCGCATCGCGGTCATCCCCTAGTCCAGTACCACGCCGTACCTGAACAGGCTGTAGAACAGCATGCCGAGGTAGAACACCGCGCCGAAGCCGATGATCGCGTTCGACCACCACTTCGGCCGGATCGGTTTGGGCAACATTCTGTTGTTCACCAACAACAACGTCACACAGTAGGCGCCCATGGCGAACGAGGACAGGAACGCCAGCATGTCCAGGATGCCGGCCGGTCCGTCGGCGGGTCCGAACAGCAGGATCATGATGCCGAAGGTGATGACACCCCACAGGAACCCGGCGTACAGATGCGACATCCGGAACCGGCGCGCGCCTGGCACGTGGAAGTAGGTCATGTCCGCCTGGCCTCGGGAGAACGAGTCGAACAGGCCGAGCGTCGCGTTCAACCCGATCAACGCGATGAACGCGAAGAACAACGTGCCCAGCGCCGGAGAGCCGGCCGCGGCGAACGCGTCGGACATCGCCGAGAGCGCCGCGTCCCGGTCGCCGCCCTCGATCAGCTCCTTGACGTTCGGGTTCTCTCTGGTCGCCGCCTGGGCCAGCACGGTGAACGAGATCGTCACGAGCATCGTGATGCCCCAGAACAACAGCAACGCGTCGAAGGTGACCCATTTACGCCACCCGCGCCACTTCTCCATCTCCTGCTGGTTTTCCGTGTCGAACATGAACCCGCGGGCCGGCATCTCCTCCTCCTCCTTCGCCGACCGCAGGCCACGGATCTTGGGCACGTGCGAGCCCATGCCGGCGCCGGAGTCCCGGAGGTGGAGCGTGTACCACATCTGCTGCATGCCGGACGGACCGGCGAACGCGATGGAGCCGACGATCACCGGGAACCAGGCCTCGGTGAACATGTCGTCCGGCAGGTAGCCGAAGGCGAACATGCCGGCCAGCGTGCTGCCCAGATCCTCCCAACTGCCGACGATGGAGGCGATCACCGCGGTGCCGACCACGAGCGTGCCGATGAGAATGGCCAGCACGTTCTCCAGCAGGTCGTAGATGACACTGGCCAGGCTGAACAGAATCCCGACCAGGATCAGGGCAACGCAGGCGGTCACGACCCACGGAATACCCGTTATCTCCTCGAACGCCGCCGCACCCGCCGACAGGTGCCCCGGCCAGATATAGACGAGAATGGCCGTGACGAAGAAGAACCACATCAGGGGTTTGAAAACACGTGCCGCGCCGGAGAAGATGCTCTCCCCCGTCGCCATCGCGTACCTGGCCATCTCCAGCATCACCACGGCCTGCAGGGTGACGCCGATCAGGAACAGCCAGCGAATCTCGGGTCCGAAGACCAGCACCAGGCGCGGCCACATGTAGGACTCGCCCATACCGACGCCCAGCGCGACCAGGAACACGGTCGGGCCGAGCAGGTGAATGGACGGTGGCGCGTCTGGTAGCGGGCGAATGGGCATCGGGTCGAGCCCCCCGGCTCGCCATACCCGTTCCTCCCCGTCGACAGTGGCTTCGCCACTGCCGGCGACAGGAGGGTTGTGAGAATCCACCATTGGACCTCCAGTGTTCGGTGTACTACCGCCTGCCTGCCTGTCGACCCCTGCGGGTGGCCGCCGATTTCCGCCCGGCGGCCACCCCCGTTTGCGAAGAATGGTCAGCGGCGTCGATGCCGCAACCGAGGACCTGACTAGCTGCCCTCGCCGACCAGGCCGGCGGCCCGCGCCCACCGGTACTTGGCACCGAGGACCGCCACTGGTCGCTCGGTGGTGTAGGGATATGCGATCACCCGGTGCTCGAACAGGTAGTCACACGCCTGCTCGACCTCGGTGTCACCGGCCAACGACGCCACCACTGGCTTGTCGATCCCCTTGGCACGCGCCTCGGCGAGCACCTTGGCGGTCAGCTCGGCGAACACCATCGGCGGCGTGACGATCGTGTGCCAGTAACCGAGGATCAGCGCGTGGATGCGCGGGTCCTCCAGGCCGAGACGGATGGTCGCCTCGTACGTCGAAGGTGGCTCGCCGCCGGTGATGTCGATCGGGTTGCCCGCCGCCCCGAACGGCGGGATGAACGCGCGGAACGACTCGTCGAGGTCGGGCGGAATGTCCATAAGGGACAGTCCTTCCGCGACGCAGGCGTCGGACAACAGCACTCCGGAACCGCCTGCGCCGGTGATGATGACGACGTTCTCGCCCTTGGGGGTCGGCAACAGCGGCAGACCCCGCGCGTACTCCAGCATCTCGTTCAGCCCTGGCGCCCGAACCACGCCCGCCTGGCGGAGAATGTCGTCGTACACCTTGTCGTCGCCGGCCAGCGCCCCGGTGTGCGAGCTGGCCGCCCGCGCACCGAGAGCGGTCCTGCCCGCCTTGAGCACGACAACCGGCTTCTTCTTCGTCATGCGTTGCGCGGCTTCCACGAACGCACGACCGTCCTTGAGGTCCTCCAGGTGCATGGCGACGCACTGGGTGTTGTCGTCCTGCTCGAAGAACGTCAGCAGATCGTCTTCGTCCACATCGGACTTGTTGCCGAGCCCGACGATCGCCGAGACCCCCATCTTCGTGGTGCGGGCGAAGCCGAGAATGGCCATCCCGATGCCGCCGGACTGGGAGGTCAGCGCCACGCCGCCGCGCACGTCGTATGGCGTGCAGAACGTCGCGCACAGGTTCTGCGGGGTGTAGTAGTAGCCGTAGATGTTCGGCCCGAGCATCCGCACCTTGTACCTGTTGGCGATTTCCACGACCTCGTCCTGCAGCTCCTGGTTGCCGGTCTCGGCGAACCCGGACGGGATCATCACCGCCGCGGTGACCCCCTTCTCGCCGCATTCGGTGAGCGCCGCCGGCACGAACTTCGCCGGCACCGCGAACACCGCGACGTCCACCTCGCCCGGCACGTCGCCGACCGACTTGTACGCCGTGCGGCCCATGATCTGGTCGGCCTTGGGGTTGATCGGATAGATCTCGCCCGCGAACCCGCCGTTGATCAGGTTCTTCATCACCGAGTTGCCGATCTTGCCAACCTGGTCGGACGCCCCGATGACCGCCACCGAGCGGGGGTTCATCATGGTGTTCATCGCCTGGAGGATCTCCTCCTGGCCGTAGCGCACCGGCTCCGAGCGCGCCTCGGTCTCCAGCAGGATCCGCACGTCGGCCGCGACCGCGCCGCTCGCCGAGGCGAACACCGGGTTGAGGTCGAACTCACTGATCTCCGGGAAGTCGGTGACCAACTGGGACACCAGCCTGATCACCCCGGCCAACGCGTCCAGGTCGGCCGGCACGGCGCCGCGGGCACCCTGGAGCACCTCGGCCGCCTTGATCCCGGTGACCATCGACCTGGCCTCCGCCTGGTCGACCGGCGCCAGCCGGAAGGTCACGTCCTTGAGCACCTCGACCAGCACGCCGCCGAGACCGAACGCGACGATCTTGCCGAACGTGCCGTCGGTGGTCGCGCCGACGATGACCTCGGTGCCGCCAGCGCCGACCATCTCCTGGATCTGCACCCCGGCGATCGTCGCGTCTTCCTTGTAGGCCTTGGCATTCGCGATGATCTCGGCGAACGCGGCCCGCGCGGCGTCCGCGCCGTCCACACCGATGACGACGCCGCCCGCCTCGGTCTTGTGCAGGATGTCCGGCGACACGATCTTGGCCGCGACCGGTTTGCCGATCTCCTCGGCGAGCTTCGCCGCCTCGTCCGCCGTCGTGGCGAGACCCTCTCGTGGGGTCGGGATACCGTACGCGTCGCAGACCCGCTTGCCCTCGGGGGCGGTGAGCGAGTCCCGACCTTCGGCCCGGACGCTGTCCAGGACCTCGCGGACGGCCGCCTTGTCTACTTCGGACATTGGCTCAGATCACTCCATTCGCCTTGAGCTCGGACAGCTCCTGTTCGGACACACCGAGCTCAGTGCCGTAGATTTCGTTGTTGTGCTCGCCGAGAAGCGGGGAGCGCTGGATGTCCGCCGGCGAGTCGGACAGCTTGATCGGCATCCCGACCGTGGTGAACTCGCCGCGCTCAGGGTGATCCACCTTGACGACGATCCCGTTGTCCGCCAACGACTCGTCCTCGATGATCTCCTGAGTGGACAGGATCGGCCCGCACGGGATGTTGTGCTCGTTCAGCGTCGCGAGCACGTCCCACTTGCCGTGGTTGGTCGTCCAGTCCTCGATCAGCTGGAACATCTTGTCCAGCTTGTTCAGCCTGGCGTCCGGGGTCGCCCACTCCGGGTCGTCGATCAGCTCCGGGCGGCCGATCAGCTTCGCGATCGGCTCCCAGCCGACCGGCTGCACGATCACGTAGATCCAGTCGTTCGGGCCACCCGGCGCGCACCGGACCGCCCAGCCAGGCTGGCCGCCGCCGGAGGCGTTGCCAGAGCGGGGCACCGCCTCGCCGAACTCCTTGTTCGGGTACTCGTTGAGGGGGCCGTGCGCGAGCCGCTGCTGGTCGCGCAGCTTCACCCGGCACAGGTTGAGCACCGCGTGCTGCATGGCGACGGTGACCCGCTGGCCCCGGCCGGTGTGCTCGCGCTGGTAGAGCGCGGCCAGGATGCCGGCCACGGTGTGCATGCCGGTGCCGGAGTCGCCGATCTGCGAACCGGTCGCCAGCGGCGGCCCGTCCTCGAAACCGGTGGTGGACATCGAGCCGCCCATCGCCTGGGCGACCACCTCGTATGCCTTGAAGTGGGTGTACGGGCCTTCGCCGAACCCCTTGATCGAGGCGTAGATCAGCTTCGGGTTGATCTCCTGGAGCTTCTCCCAGGAGAAGCCCATCCGGTCGATCGCGCCGGGGCCGAAGTTCTCCGCGAGGATGTCGAAGCCCTTCACCATCTCGGTGAACAGCTCCTTGCCCTTCGCCGACTTCATGTTGAGCGTGATGCTGCGCTTGTTGCAGTTCAGCATCGTGAAATACAGACTGTCCACATCGGGCAGATCGCGCAGCTGCTTGCGCGTGATGTCACCGCTCGGCGCCTCGATCTTGACCACGTCCGCCCCGAGCCACGCCAGGATCTGCGTGCAGGAAGGTCCACTTTGGACGTGCGTCATGTCGAGGACCCGAACACCCTCGAGTGCCTTGCGCATGCCAAGCCCCTTTACTTGTACATGGTCTGGTTCATCGTCCCCGGCGCGTAGACCTCGGGGTCGACCCAGACGTTGATCAGCGACGGCAGCCCACTGTCGCGCGCCCGCTCCAGCGCAGGCCGGATGTCCTTGGGATCGCGGACCTCCTCGCCGTACCCGCCGAGCAGCCGGGCGAACTCGTCGTAGCGGACGTCGCCGAGGGTGTTGCCGACGCGGCCGCGGTCGGCGCCGTACTTCTGGATCTGGCCGTAGCGGATCTGGTTCATCGACGAGTTGTTGCCGACGATGCCGACGAACGGCATGTTGAACCGGACCAGGGTCTCGAAGTCGAACCCGGTGAGACTGAAGGCGCCGTCCCCGAACAGGGCGACGACCTCCTTGTCCGGCCTGGCGTACTTGGCCGCCATCACGAACGGCACGCCGACCCCGAGTGTCCCGAGTGGACCCGGGTCCATCCAGTGACCTGGCGACTTCGGCTGCACGACCTGACCGGAGAAGGTGACGATGTCGCCGCCGTCGCCGATGTAGATGGAGTCCTCGGTGAGGAACTCGTTGATCTCGTGCACCAGGCGGTACGGGTCGATCGGCGAGGTGTCGGACAGCTGGCGGGGCAGGCGCTTCTCGAAGGCCTGGGTCTCCACCGCGCGCAGCTCCTCCAGCCACGACTTGCGGCCGACCGCGCCGTTGTCGGTCCGGCCGGAGGCGGCCTGGGTGACCGCGGCCAGCACCGCGCCGGCGTCACCGACGATGCCGAGGTCGATGTCCCGGTTCTTGCCGACGGTGCGGTAGTCCAGGTCCACCTGGACCACGGTGGCCTGCTGGGAAAGCCGCTTGCCGTAACCCATCCGGAAGTCGAACGGGGTGCCGACGATGATGATCAGGTCGGCGTTCTGGAACGCGTAGCGGCGGGCCAGCTGCAGGTGGTGCGGGTCGCCGGGGGGCAGGGTGCCGCGACCGGAGCCGTTCATGAACGCCGGCACGTTGAGCGCGCGGACGAACTCGGTCGCCGCGTCGGTGCCCCGGGTGGTCCAGACCTGGCTGCCGAGCAGCACGCACGGCTTCTCCGCGCCGACGACCAGGTCGGCCAGCCGCTCGATGGCCGCCGGATCCCCGGCGGACTTGGTGGACGCCCGATAGGCACCCGACTTCGGGATGCGGGCCTTGTCCACCGGGACCTTGGCGTCCAGCACGTCGCGCGGGATCTCCAGGAAGGAGGGTCCCGGCGCCCCGTGGAAGCACTCGCGGAAGGCCATCGACACCAGGTCGGCCGCCCGCTCGGTGCTCGGCACCGTCGCGGCGAACTTGGTGATCGGGGTCATCATGTCCACGTGCGGCAGGTCCTGCAGGGAGCCCATCTTGTGCTGACTGAGCGCGCCCTGACCGCCGATCAGCAGCATCGGGCTCTCCGCCCGCAGCGCGTTGGCCACGCCGGTGACCGCGTCGGTGGTGCCGGGGCCCGCGGTGACCACCGCGCAGCCCGGCTTGCCGGTCACCCGCGCGTAGCCGTCCGCCGCGTGCGCCGCGACCTGTTCGTGGCGTACGTCGATCACGTCGATGCCCTCGTCGACACAACCGTCGTAGATGTCGATGATGTGCCCGCCGCAGAGCGTGAAGATCACATCCACGCCTTCTGCCTTGAGCGCTTTGGCCACCAGATGACCGCCGGAGATCATCTCCGGGTTCTCCTGACCGTCGCCGCCCGGCGTCTCCCGGACCGTTGAAGCCATGTGACTTGTCATCTCCTCATGTCAGCCGTGGGTGAGAGGTGGCGCATACTGCATACCGTATGACTCTAATGACGGCCAGCGTCCCGGTCTACGTTTTGTCATCCGCGCCTGTCGAAGGTGTTGTCTGATCCCGTCCGCGCCGGTCTCGCACAGGTCACCCCGAGGGTGCCGCATGCCTGTTGACCAGCAGTTCTGTGCTCATCTCTTCTCGTTTGCCGCAACATCTCATACTGTATGCTGCATACCAAATGAACACAAGAACGGAGCTTACGCGGTGAAAGTTGCTGTTCTTGGGGCCGGCGCCATCGGCGCTTACGTCGGTGCCGCGTTGCACCGGGCGGGAGCCGAGGTGCATCTCATAGCCAGAGGACCCCATCTGGAGAAGATCCGTGATGCCGGCGTGCGGGTGCTGAGCCCGCGCGGCGACTTCACGGCCAGTCCACACGCGACCGACGACCCGACCGAGGTAGGACCGGTCGACCACATCTTCCTTGGCCTGAAAGCCAACCGGTACGCCGAGGCCGGTCCGATGATCAAGCCGTTGCTGCACGACGGCACCACGATCATCGCGGCACAGAACGGCATTCCCTGGTGGTACTTCCACGGCGTGCCCGGCAGGTTCGCCGGGCACCGCATCGACAGCGTCGACCCCGACGGCGCGGTGTCCGCCGCGCTGCCGGTGGAGCGCGCGATCGGCTGCGTGGTCTACGCGGCCACCGAGATCGCCTCCCCCGGCGTGATCCGCCACCTCGAGGGCACGCGGTTCTCCATCGGCGAGCCGAGCGGCGAGATCTCCACCAGATGCACGGAGTTCGCGGAGGCGATGGTCGCCGGCGGCCTCAAGTGTCCGGTCGAGCCGGACCTCCGCAAGGACATCTGGCTCAAGCTGATGGGCAACATCGCCTTCAACCCGATCAGCGCGCTGACCAGGGCGACGATGGCCGGCATCTGCCGGCACCTGAGCACCCGCGAGCTGGTGATCCAGATGATGCGGGAGACCCTGGACGTCGCGGCCAGACTCGACGCCCATCCGGAGATCTCCATCGAACGGCGCCTGGCCGGCGCCGAACGGGCGGGCGAGCACAAGACCTCCACCCTCCAGGACCTGGAGAAGGGCAAGCCGCTCGAGCTGGACGTGATCCTCAAGGCGGTGGTCGAGCTGGCCGATCTGACCGGCGCCGAGGCGCCGACGGTGCGCGTGGTCAGCGCACTGGCCGACCTGCTCAACGAACAGGTCGAGAAACCACCGCCCAGCGGTTGATCCCGATGCACGACCGGGCGTGTGCCCCGGCGGGCCCCCGCCGGGGCACGCGCCCGGATAATGGCGGTATGGCGGAGAATCCGGTGGTGCTGGCCGTCCACGCGAGCGTGGACCACACCTTCAGCAAGGAGGCCCGGTCGTCGATCACCCTGCACGAGGGTCTCGGCGTCCACGGCGACGCGCACTACGGCGCCACCGTCCAGCACCGGTCGCGGGTGGCCGCCGATCCGTCCCAGCCCAACCTGCGCCAGGTACACCTGATCCAGGTGGAGCTGTTCGACCTGCTCGCCGACGCGGGGTTCACGGTGTTGCCAGGCGATCTCGGCGAGAACGTCACCACCCGGCACCTGGACCTGCTCGCGCTACCGGTCGGCACCCGGCTGACCATCGGCGACGCGGTGATCACGGTGACCGGGCTGCGCAACCCCTGCCTACAGATCAACGCGTTCCGGGCCGGCCTGCTCAAACAGGTCGTCCGCACCACCGAGGCCGGCGTCGCCGAGCGGCTGGCCGGCGTGATGGGCATCGTGTCCCGCTCAGGGCAGGTGCGCCCTGGTGACCGGGTCGAGGTCGCCCCACCTCCCCTTCCGCACTTCCCGCTCGCGCGGGTATGAGTGCGGCGCACGGCGGTGACCACCGCTGGAAAGGGCTGATTGGCTGAACCGTCAGCGGTTGGCAGCCACGATCGGCAGCGGGGCTCCCACGAGTCCGGCCGCGAGAGTGCCGCCGTCGCCCGCGTCGATGATCAGGAAGGCACCGGTACGGCGGCTTGTCGAGTAGTCGTCAAGCGCGACCGGCTCTGCTGTGCAAACCGTGACCTGACCGATCTCGTTGAGCCGCAACGATCCCGGCATGTCCACACTGGACAGCGCCTGTTCGTCGAACCGGTGGCGGAGTTCGGTGACGATGGCCTGGACGGTGCGGGTGCCGTGCTTGACCAGCACCCGCATACCGGGGGTGAGCGCCTTGTCGGACAGCCAGCAGACGGTGGCATCGAACTCGTCGGTGACCGTAGGCATGTTGGCATCGCCAGCGACGAGGTCGCCGCGCGAGACGTCCAGGTCGTCGGCGAGCAGCAGCGTGACCGATTGCCCCGAGGCGGCTTCGTCGAGCGGTCCGTCCGCGGTGTCGATGCCGGCGACCGTGCTGCGCAGTCCGACGGGCAGCACGGTGATCTCGTCACCGACCCGCACGATGCCCGCCGCGATCTGGCCAGCGTAGCCTCGGTAGTCGGGATACTCGGGCGTGCGGGGCCGAATCACGTGCTGCACCGGAAAGCGGAACGGCGCGTCGTGCGGGTCCGGCTCGACGGGCACGGTTTCCAGGTGCTCCAACAAGGTCGGGCCGGTGAACCACGGCGTGCGGACCGAGCGCTCCACGACGTTGTCACCGACGAGAGCGGACACCGGAATCTCGGTCACGGCGGCCGCCGCATAGCCGAGCGCGATGGTGTGGGCGGTGAACTCCTTGGCGATACGGATGAACGTGGCCTCGTCGTAGTCGACCAAGTCGATCTTGTTGACGGCCACCACGAGTTGGGAGACGCCGAGCAGGGCAAGCACCGCCGCGTGCCTGCGGGTCTGTTCCACCACACCCTTGCGCGCGTCCACCAACACCACCCCGAGTTGCGCGGTGGACGCCCCGGTCACCGTATTGCGGGTGTACTGCACATGCCCCGGAGTGTCCGCCAACACGAACGAACGCTTCGGAGTCGCGAAGTATCGGTACGCGACATCAATCGTGATGCCCTGCTCCCGCTCCGACCGTAACCCATCCACCAACAACGACAGGTCGGGCGTCGCCGACCCACGCTCCGCACTCGCCCGATGCACCGCGTCCAACGTATCCGCGAGAACCGACTTGGTGTCATACAACAAGCGTCCGACGAGGGTGGACTTCCCGTCGTCCACACTGCCCGCTGTCGCGAGCCTCAACAGGTCACTCATCTAGAAGTAGCCCTCCCGCTTGCGGTCCTCCATGGCGGCCTCGGACATCCGGTCATCGGCCCGCGTCGCCCCACGCTCGGTCAGTCGCGACGCCGCCACCTCAGCGATGACAGTCTCGATGTCGGCCGCCTCCGATTCGACCGCCCCGGTACAGGAGCCGTCACCGACGGTGCGGTACCGCACCGTCTTCGAGAGCAGCTGTTCACCCGCGCGTGGACCTCCCCACGGGCCTTCCGTGAGCCACATGCCGTCGCGCAGGTACACATCACGCCGGTGGGCGTAGTAGATCGACGGCAGTTCGATCCGCTCGCGGGCGATGTAGCGCCAGACGTCCAACTCGGTCCAGTTGGACAACGGGAACACCCGTACGTGCTCGTTCACCCGGTGCTTCCCGTTGTACAGGTTCCACAACTCCGGTCGTTGCCGCTTGGGCTCCCACTGGCCGAAGGTGTTGCGCAGGCTGAAAATTCGTTCCTTCGCCCGCGCCCGCTCCTCGTCGCGGCGCCCGCCACCGAAGACGGCATCGAACCTGTGCGCGGTGATCGTGTCCAGCAACGGCACCGTCTGCAACGGGTTCCGCAGCCCATCTGGACGCTCGGCCAACCGGCCGTCGTCCAGATAGTCCTGCACCCTCGCGATCTCCAACCGCAACCCGTACCTCGCCATCGCGGCGTCCCGGAACTCGATCACCTCGTCGAAGTTGTGACCAGTGTCCACGTGCAACAGGGGGAACGGCACTGGAGCGGGCCAGAACGCCTTGACCGCCAGATGCAGCAACAGGGTGGAGTCCTTACCACCGGAAAACAGGATCACCGGCCGGTCGAACTCTCCCGCCACCTCGCGGAAGATGTGAATCGCCTCGGACTCCAACTGGTCGGCGATGTCACGCGTGGTCGTGGCCATCCGCCCTCCGACTGGCGATAGTCTCAACGAGCTGGATCATTCGGTGCAGGCACTCCGACACCGAGAGTTGATCAGTGCGCAGATGCAGTTCGGGTTGTATCGGAGATTCGTAGGGGTCGTCAAAACCGGTCAAACCGGTAATCTCGCCACGTTTCGCCCGCGCATACAATCCTTTGACATCGCGTTCCGCGCATATCTCCGGAGCCGCGTCGACGAAGATTTCGACATAGAGGAGACCATGGTCTCCGTGTTCTTTTCTGACCGCTTCCCGAGCAGCTCGATACGGTGCGATTACAGGCGTGATGACAAACGCCCCATGACTGGCGAGCATTCGAGCGATAACGCCAGTACGGCGGACATTCTCGGTGCGGTCATCCTTACTGAAACCAAGCTCAGGAAAAAGGTTCCGACGGATCACATCCCCGTCGAGCACTTCAACCGACCGGCTCTTGGAAAGCCTTTCCGCCAGCCCTGCGGCGAGCGTGGACTTACCAGAACTCGGCAATCCAGTCAACCAGACCGTGCCCCCCAACGCGACCTCCTTCACTTGTCGGACCGAGGGCATCATAAAATGGATCTTCCCAACGTGGACTACCCGCAGATACGCAACTTTCAGCATCTGCTGCGCCAGGCTAGAGCAGGGTGTCAAGACCTGTCCACCCTTCAGGATGACCCCTCGGGCGAGCTCTCTGACGCGAGCGCTGCCACCACCATCCAGAAGATCACCACGCAGCACAATGATGAGCAGCGGAAATGCTGCCAGGAGCACCGGTGCACCCTTAGTCCGGACATACCGCGAACCCTTGTCACATTGACACCTGAGCTGGGAAAACCGGATGTAGCGAAAAAAACGTGTTAACACAGAGAGCCTACTACCCTCCGCTGAGGTAACCACGATTCCGCTCACACTCCGTCGATCACGAGGAAATGTGGTCACCTATATTTCCCTTTATTATTGCCTTAGTGGGCGCTGGGGACCTCGAATACATTCACCCTTTTGGCGGTATAGGAGACTCGGCGTCCGGTGATCTTATAGGCCCCGCTCCTGGGGTGAACCAACGTGCGACTTCTCCCTTTCGTAATGCGATGCCTGCTTGCCCGCAAGTCAATGGGAGCTCTGTGAATGACATCAACATCCGATGTGGTCGCTGATGTGGTCGCTGCTGGCCCGAACCTCGGACCAGCACGTGCCCTGGCCTGCCGTGAATGTGGGCAGGAAACCGCGCTGGCCGCGGAATACGCCTGTCAGGAGTGTTTCGGACCGCTGGAGGTGGCATACGACTTCGGCACGGTTCGCCGTGCGGAGATCGAGGCAGGCCCAAGGTCGATCTGGCGCTACCGCGGCATGCTCCCCGTGCCGACCACCGTCGAGAACCACCCGAGCACCAACCCCGGCACGACCCGCCTGGTCGAGGCCGACCGGCTGGCCAAAGCGTTGGGGGCGCGCAAGATCTGGGTGAAGGACGACACCGGCAACCCCACGCACTCGTTCAAGGATCGCGTCGTCGGCGTCGCGCTGGCCGCTGCCCGCGAACTCGGCTTCACGGTCCTCGCGTGCCCGTCAACAGGCAACCTGGCCAACGCCGTCGCCGCGGCGGCGGCACGCGCGGGCTGGCAGTCCGTCGTGTTGGTGCCCTCCACTCTGGAGCGGGCCAAGATCCTGATGACCGCCGTCTACGACAGCACACTCATCACCGTCGACGGCACCTACGACGACGTCAATCGCCTCGCCCAGGAACTCGCCGCGGAACACGAGGACTGGGCGTTCGTCAACGTCAACGTCCGCCCCTACTACGCCGAAGGCTCCAAGACCCTCGGCTACGAGGTCGCCGAACAACTCGGTTGGCGCCTCCCGGACCAGATCGTGGTCCCGATCGCCTCCGGCTCGCAGCTGACCAAGGTCGACAAGGCCTTCCGTGAGTTCGGCCAACTCGGCCTCGTCGAAGCGTCGCCCTACCGGGTGTTCGGGGCGCAGGCCACCGGCTGTTCCCCCGTCTCCTCGGCGTTCAAGGCCGGCCACGATGTGGTTCGCCCCGTCCGCCCCGACACCATCGCCCGCTCCCTGGCGATCGGCGCACCTGCCGACGGCCCCTACGCCCTGGACACCGTTCGCCGTACCGGCGGAGTGATCGAGGACGTCAGCGACGAGGAAGTCGTCGACGGCATCCGGCTGCTGGCCCGCACCGAAGGCATCTTCGCCGAGACCGCGGGCGGCGTCACGGTCGCGACCGCCAAGAAGCTCATCGACACCGGCCAGTTGGACCCCGACGCCGAAACCGTGCTGATGATCACGGGCGACGGTCTCAAAACCCTCGACGCGCTCGGCGACCAGGTCGGTCCGCGCGCCAACGTCCCACCGTCCATCGAAGCCGTGCAGAAGGCCCTCGACCTGTGAGGCAGGACACCGCCGTATGAACCAGACGCTGCTACACAACGACGACACCGCCAGTGCATCGTCCCCACTGTTCAGCACCACCCTGTCCCTGCCGGGCTGCGACGCCGACGGCTGGGTCGTGGTCGACAGCATGGTCGACGGCCTGGCTATGGGTGGCACCCGGATGACGACCACTGTGGACGAGGCCGAACTTGCTTTGCTCGCCAGGGCGATGACGCACAAGTTAGCCCTGGTGGACCTACCGATCGGCGGCGCGAAGGCGGGTATCCGCCCGCGCAGGCCGATCCACGACCGCAAGGCGCTGATGCGCACGTTCGGCCAGGTCACCCGACCGCTGCTGCACGGCGGGGTGTACCTGGGCTGCGATCAGGGCACTACGCACCCCGACCGGGACGAGTTCTTCGCCGCCGCGGGCTACGACATCGCCACCCGACCCGGCGCCACCCGGCTGGACGTCCACTGGCCGGAGTTCTGGCGGACCATGGTCGATGTCACCGGCTTCGGCGTGGCCACCGCCGCGCTCAGCACCTTGCGCGCCGCTGGTGCGGACACACCGCAACGCGTTGTCCTACAGGGCTTCGGCACAGTCGGCCGGGCGGTGGCTCAGCACATGGCCGCACATGGCCACCTGGTCGTCGCCGTCGCGGACGTGGCCGGCATGGTCGAGGACCCCGCTGGGCTGCCCATCGACGATCTGATCAAGTTCACCAGCACCAACGGCACGATCGACCGGAGCAAGCTGCCTTCCTCGGTTCGCGTACGCGACGGCGACCGCGCTTGGCTGCAGGTCGACTCCGACGTGATCGTGCTGGCGGCGGGTGCCGACGCGATCGACGAGTCCGTGGTTCCTTCGGTCCGCGCGGGCCTCATCGTCGAGGGCGGCAACATGAGCTGCACCAAGCCCGCGCGACGGATGCTTCGTATGGCAGGCCACACCGTGCTGCCGGACGTGGTCGTGAACGTTGGCGCCGCAGCGGTCACCGGGTCGATCATCGCGGGCGTCGCGCCATCCGGGCTGGGCATCAAGCAACTGTCGGCATGGCTGCGCGACTGGATCTCGAAGAAGATCACAAAGAACTGCGAGCTGATCCAGGAGCTGGCCGCCTCGAGCAGCGCTGACCCCGTCGTCGAACTGCTGGCGGACCGGAACATCGAGTGTTGACCGGCCGCGACTGGCGGCGCCCGACCGTGCTCGTCGCACATTCGAAGATGGCTCCGCGACTGCTGCCACGGATCGAGGCCGAGGTGCCCGTGCTGCACGCGGACACCGTGGCGGACCTCGACCCGGAGATCCGAGCCGGAGTGGATGTCCTGGTGGGTTACCAGTTTCCGCCGGGCGTCCTCGCCGAGCTGCCTTCGCTGCGGTGGCTGCACCTCACCGGCACGGGCACCGACCACCTCGCGGAGGCCGGCCTGCGGCCCGACGTACTGGTGACCAACTCCGCGCGAGTGCCGGTCGACTCGGTCGCCGAGTATGCCGTCGCGGGACTGCTCATGCTGCTCAAGGACTTCCCCGAGCTGGCCCACCGGCCACCGTGGTACTCGTCGCAGGCGGTGATGCTGCACGGATCGGTGGTGCTCGTACTGGGCGCGGGACGGATCGGGCGCGCGGTAGTGCGGCGGCTGGCGGTGCTTGGCGCCCGGTGTGTCGCGGTGACCCGTACCGGCGAGGTCCCTGTGCCGGAAGCGGAACGCACCATCGGCGTCGAGCGGCTCATCGACGCCGCCGCGTCCGCCGACCACATGGTCTGTTGCCTACCCGGCACCGAGAAGACCGCGAACCTGGTCGACAAGGCGGTACTGGCCGCGTTGCCGTCGCACGCCGCGCTCGTCAACGTCGGCCGAGCATCCACGGTGGACGACGAAGCGCTACATGAGGCGTTGCGGGAACGGCAGATCAGGAGCGCATTCCTCGACGTGCACCGGACAGAGCCGTTGCCAGCAGACGATCCCGTGTGGACAGTGCCCAATCTGGTGGTGTCGCCGCACCGCGCGTTCGCCTTCCCCGGTGAGCCCACCGAGGTGGGCAAAGCGTTCCTGGAGAACCTGGCCGACCTGCGGGCAGGTCGGCCGCCGCGTGACGCGGTCAAAGTATCCACAAAGGAGGATCAGTGACCACAACGTCCGTCCCAACCCTGTGGCCGGACCCCGGGGTCGACGTTGGCGCGGAGAAGTTCCGCGCCGCTCTGCTGGCCGAGGCGCGGCTGCGGGACCAGGACGTGCCCGTGGTGCTGGGATCCATCGACCGTGGCAAACAAGTGATCGCGGACGTGGTGCGGGCGCGGGAGACCGTCACCCCGCCACCGGTGGCCGCGCCGGTCGCGATCATCGGCCTGCTGCGGACCGGCACGACTCTGCTGCACAACCTGCTCGCCCTGCACGAGCGGACGCACGGCCCGAAGCTGTGGGAGCTGTCAGACCCGGTGGCCGCCGGCGGTGACCCGGCGCATTACGCCGAGGTGCGCGACCAGGCGCAGCGGTACGTCGATGACTACAACGCCAAGGCGCCGGACCTGCACGGCATCCACCTGCTGGACGCCGACCGACCCGACGAGTGCCACCGGCTGCTGGCCAACACCTTCCACAGCATGGTGTTGGAGATGCGCTACCACGTGCCCTCCTACGGGGACTGGTTGCATCAGCAGGACCTGACGGTGCCCTACCAGTGGCACCGCAACCAGCTCGAGCTGCTGATGAGCAGGCGCACGGCCGAGGACGGCGGGCCGTTGACGCCGGTGCTCAAGTGCCCGTTTCACACCTGGTTCCTGCCGGAACTGGTGCGCGCCTACCCGAACGCGCGGTTCGTGCACCTACACCGCGACCCGGCCGAGGCGATCTCATCCACAGCGAGCCTGTGCCGCGCGGTCCGCGGGGCCCGCTCGGACGAGTTGGACCTGCCGGAGATCGGCGGGTTCTGGCGCGACCGGATCGTCCCGCTGACCGATCGGCTGGCCGACGAACGGGACGAGCTGGTGGCCGGGCGGCCGACGCTGGACCTGCGCTACCGGGAACTGATCACCGACACCGAGGGCACCATGCGCCGCGTACTGGACTTCCTCGAGTTGCCGATGACCGACCGCTTCCTCGATGAGATCCGAACGTATCTGGCCGCCAACGGGCAGCGCAGCCATGGCGTGCACCGGTACTCCACCGCGGAGTTCGGGCTCGACTCCGAGGCGCTGCGCACCGCGACTTCGGCCTACCGCAAGCGTTTCGACGTCTGAACGGAGAAAGTGCGATGGAAAGCGACAACGAGATCAGGGCGAAGGCCCTCGTCGAGGAGCACAACGCGACGGTGACGGGTGCCGCGATGCCGGTGGGTGTGCTGACACCGCTGAGCCCGCCCGGCGACCCGACCGCCGGTGAGCTGGTGGTGCGCGGTGCGGTGCTGGGTGCGCGGTTCGTGGCCGAGCGTTCCGGCGACTTCTCCGGCCGGTCGGTGCGGCTGTTCCTGGAGAACGACCAGCGCAGCGCCGAGGTGGAGCACATGTCCCGCTCGGCGGCCGGCGGCATGGCCAAGCTGGTGATGCTGGACAACGTGAGCGCCGTCGTCGGCCAGTGGCACCTGCGCACCAGCCCGGTAGTCGCGGACCTTGCCGAGCGTTGGGGCGTGCCGACGTTCATCGAGAACGGGCACAACACCATCACCGTAGGCCGCAAACACCTGTTCCGTACCTACTTCTCCATCGCCGACCGCGCACCGCTGATGGCGGCCTTCGCGGCAAAGCAGGGCTGGCGACGGGTGGCGGTGGTCGCGGCCGACACGGTGTTCGGCCAGATGCTCGCGGACACGGTCTGCGAGGCGCTCCAGGACGCCATCCCGGACCTGGAGCTGTTCCGGGAGGATTTCGCGCAGGACGGCGTGCGCGACCTGGACGCGCCGCTCGCGCGCGCCGCCGAGTTCGGCCCCGAGTTGCTGGTCAACGCGGGCGTGGTGCGGACGAACTACATGATCGTCGAGGCCGCCGCGAAGACCGGGCTGCTGCCGAAGGTGCCGATGATGGCGTGCTTCCCGTTCCCGATGCGATCACAGGACTACTGGAAGTTCGCCGGGCAGGCCGGTGCTGGTGTGGTGTGGCCGGCTACCCGGTTCAGTCCGGAGTGGACCGGACTGACCTGGGTCGGTCGGTGGTTCGTCGACACGTACTACAACGAGTTCGGCAGCTACCCGCCGGACAATGCGCTAAGCTCGTTCACCGACGTGGTGATCCTCACCCAGGCGGCCGCGCTGGCAGGATCGCACGAACGCGCCGCGCTGCAGAACGCCCTGGAGTCCGGCAGCTTCCGCACGTGGCGTGGCCCGGTCCGGTTCGGCGCGACCGACCACCACCAGCCGCCGGAGATCGTGCTGATGCACTACCAGGAAGTCGGCGACACCGCGGACAAGGCCGTTGTCGTCTGGCCCGAGGAGTCGGTGACGGGCGAGTTCCGCCACCCGTCTGTGACGCGTTGATGAGCACGGTCGTCAGCCTGCTGTGCCGGTGGATGACGAGAACGCTTGGCGCGGACGAGTTGTACACCGTGCCCGGCGAGGCGTTCCTGCCACTGCTCGCGACAGCGGGCGAACACGGCATGCGCACCGTGACCACCCGGCAAGAGAGCGGCGCGGGTTTCATGGCGATATCCGCCGCCAGGATGACAGGCAATACCGGTGTCGTCGCGGTGAACCGCTCCCCTGGCAGCTGCAACGCCGCCATCGCGGTGGACGCGGCCGCGGCGGACCCGACGCCGCTGCTGGTGCTGGTCGGCGACATCCCCACCGACGCCGACCAGCACACGGCGTTCCAGGGCGCGGACCTGGCCGGCATGTTCGGCGCGCTGGCCACGGTCATCACGCTGGCCGCGGCGCGGCTGGCCGAACAGCTCGCCCAGGCAACCGAAGTCCTCACCGGACCCGTACCGCAGCCGGTCGTCCTGCTTGTGCCGGAAGACCTGTGGACCGTACCGGTCTCGGGCAACGTGCCGTCCTTCTCGACCACTGAGTCCGATGTGGACATCGCGGACCTTGGGGCCGAGCTGGAGCGGGCGGAACGGCCGGTCCTGCTGGCCGGGCGGCTGTTGCGGCACAGCCACACCGACCGCGTGGCTGGCGGCAAGCTCATCGCGCTGGCCGAAGCGGCCACGCTGCCGGTACTGGTGGGCAACAAGCAGCAGGACCTCGTGGACAACCGGCACCGGCACTACGCCGGGCACCTGCACCTGGGCACACCCCGTGCGGTGCGGGACCGGTTGGCACAGGCCGATCTGGTGGTGTTGCTTGGTGAAGCGCCCGACGAGATCCACCTGTCAGGTTGGACCGGTCCGCGCGTCCACGTCGTGTACCCGGAGAAGGAGTCGGCGCATCCGCGAGCCGTCCTCGACGCGCTCGCCGGCGTGCGGTGGCCCGAACCGTCCGCGCAACGCCGCCAGTGGGTGAGCGACTGGCACGAACTGGCCGACCGCCTCGCGAAGCCACAGCCGCGGCACTTCGACGACGGCATCGACCTCACCCACATCGCGGCGGCGTTGGACGAGGATCTGCCTGCCGACGCGGTGATCACGTTCGACGCGGGCAACTTCTCCAGCTGGATCCACCGACACGTGCACGCCGGCCCGGACCGGCTGATGCTGGCGCTGGGCAACGGCGCGATGGGTTTCGGCGTCCCGGCGGCGGTCGCGACGGCAAACCGGTTCCGTGACCGGACCGTCGTGTGCGTGGTAGGTGACGGCGGTCTGCTCATGACCGGCGACGAGTTGGCCACCGCACGGGCGCACGGCCGCTGCCCGATCGTCGTGGTGGCGGACAACGGCGGCTACGGCACCATCGACCAGCACGCTCGCCGCAAGTTCGCTGGCCAGTACTGCGGCACGAGTCTCGTTACGCCGAACCTGGTGAGGTGGGCGGAGGCGTTCGGCGTGCCGGGGGAAACCGTGCACACGTCGCAGGAGGCGCAGGGCGCGGTCCGTCGTGCGCTCGCCGCGGGTGACGACGGCTACCTGTTGCACGTGCGCGCGAGCCTGCGCGCCGGGCATGCCAACAACGAGTGGGAGAAGGCGGACTCCGTTGATCAATGATGTGCGCATGCGGCACCAGGAGGAGCTGGCCGCGATCGTCGGCGCGAACAACGTCCTCACGGGCGAGGACGTGCCTGCCCGTCACGTGCAGGACCTGTGGGGCAGCGACCGGGTCGGCCACGCCGAACTGGTCGTCCGGCCGCGCACCGCGGCCGAGGTCGCGGCGATTCTCAAGTACTGCGACGGCCACCGGCAGCCGGTGGTCGTGCAGGGCGGCATGACCGGGCTGGTATCCGGCGCGGTGCCGGACGCGGGCGAGATGGTGCTGTCCACAGAGCTGCTCAACGACATCCGGCCGGTGGACCTCGCGGGTCGCACGGTGACGGTGGGCGCCGGCGCGACGCTGGCGGACGTGCAGGACGCCGCGGCGGCGCACGGGTTGCTGCTGCCGATCGACCTGGCGTCCAAGGGCAGCGCGACCATCGGCGGCTGTGTGGCGACCAACGCGGGTGGCGTCAACGTCGTCGGTTTCGGCATGACCCGTCAGCACGTGCGGTCGCTGGAGGTGGCACTGGCCGATGGCAAGGTGATGACGCTGTCCACGGCGTTGGTGAAGGACAACGCGGGCATGGATCTCAAGCAGTTGTTCATCGGCAGCGAAGGCCTGCTCGGCGTGGTCACGTCGGCGACGCTGGCGCTGCAGCCGGGCTCGATCACCCGGACCGGCGCGTTCTGCGCGGTGGCCGATGTGGATGCCGCGTTGCGACTGCTGAACACGTTGCAGCGCAGGCTCCCCGGCGCGGTGACAGCATTCGAGGTCATCTGGGACGACGCCTACCGGGTGCTGGAGCCGACCGGTATCCGGCTGCCGCTGCCTGTTGGCCATCCGCTATATGTGCTGGTGGAGAGCCGAGGCGCGAACCCCGAGACCGACACCGTGCGGTTCGCCGAATGTATGGCCGAGGTGGCGGACAACCTCCTGGCCGCGGCGGTCGCGTCGAACGTCAACGAGCTGGCAGGGTTCTGGGCAGCCCGTGAGCGCATACCGGCGGAGATCCTGCGGATGCAGCCGCTGTTCGGGTTCGACGTGAGCGTGCCCGCCGGTCAGCTCGCGATGTGCTTGCGGGACATGCGTTCCGAGCTCCAACGGTCCTGGCCAGCGGTGCGGCTGCTGGTGTTCGGCCATCTGGGCGACGACAACGTGCACATCGCGGTCATCACCGGGGAAACCACTCGGGACCGCAAATCCGAGGTCGAACACATTGTGTATCGTCTAGTCACTAATAGTGGCGGTTCGATTTCGGCTGAGCACGGCGTGGGATTCGAGAAACGGTCTTTCCTTGGATACACCAGATCCGAGGAGGAGATCGAGTTGATGGCTCGACTGAAGACCCTGCTTGATCCACACGGCATCCTCAACCGGGATCGGATGATCCGATGGGGTGGCGAAACTTCATGACCGACGGGCACGTTGACGTGACACGGCACGGACTGAGCAGGCGGCAGGCGATTCCGCTGGCGATCGGTTCGGTCGCCGGCTCTGGCATTCTGTTCCTGCCATCGGCGGTGTACGCCGAGGCCGGGTCAAACAGCCTGCTGGTGTGGCTGCTGTCGACCGTCATCTGCCTGCCCATGTTGTTGATGTTCGAGGACATGGTGCGCGCCAACCCCGACGGCGACGGCATCGAGGCTTTCATCCGCGCCGGGCTGGGCAAGGTGTTCGGCCGGTGCGTGCCGCTGATGTTCGTGTCGCTGGTGATCGTCGGCCTGCCCTCGGGCGCGATGGTCGCCGGACGCTATGTGGCGCAGGCACTCGGGGCCAACGCCGTGGTCGCGGTGGTGGCCGCGGCGATGGTGCTGGCCGCCGCCGTCGCGTCGAACCTCGCGGGTGTCAAGACGAGCGCGCGGGTGCAGAACGCGGGCACGTGGGCACTGGTGGCGATGGCGGCGGTGCTGATCGTGGCGGCGATTCCCGCGGTGTCGACCGGACTTCCGGCCGTCACACCGGACTTCTCCACCCTCAGTGTGCTGTTGCCCGGTGTGCTGCTGGCGTTCTGGGCGTTCGCCGGATTTGAGAACCTGACGTTCCTGAGCAAGGAGTTCCGCGACCCGCACCGCGACTTCCTACCGGTGAGCGTAACGGCGCTGGGCGTGTACGGTCTGTTCACGATCCTGCTCACGGTTGCCATCGCGGTGCGCATCCCACGGTCCGAAGTGGACGATGTCACCGGACTTCTGCAGTTGGCGCAGACCATCCAGCCGCGCCAGCTGGTGGTGATCGCGGTGACCGTGATCGCGTTCGGCGCCATGGTGCTCAACGCGGTCGCGTGGGTGTGGGGGGTGTCCCGGCTCGTCGTCGGTGCGGCCAACAGCGGCATCCTGCCACGGAAGTTGGCCGTCACCACCGAAAGCGGCGTGCCGCGACGGGCTATCTTCCTGCTGTCCGGGCTGTTCGGGGTCGTCGGCGTCGTGCTGGTGCTGAAGCCGGACGCGATCGTGGACGCCGTGGCGACCGCCAGTGCCATCTTCATCGTGCTGTACCTGCTGAGCATCGTGTCCTATGCGCGGGTGCGCGGCTTCACCGTGCGCTCAGTGCTGAACCTGTTGCTGCTCGCGGTCCTCGGTGCGAGCCTGATCCAGTCGGGCTGGCGGTCGCTGTACGCGGTCGCCGTGCTCGCCATCGCCCTTGCCGTCCAGGTAGTCCAACACCGCCGAACCGAGAGGTAGTGGAGCGTGACCGTGGTCGCGGAGTCAATGTTCGTGCGTATTCCCGCACTTGCCGCCCAACACAGTGCGATCAACCTGGCGCAAGGTGTCTTCGACCACGGTCCACCTGCCGCGCTGCTGCGCGCGCTGGTCGCGGCCGGTGAAAGCGAGGCTGTGCACCAGTACACGCCCAGCGCGGGCTTGGCCAGTCTGCGAAAGGCCGTCGCCGCGCGCACCGGTAGCGATCCGGACACCGAGGTCACGATCACCGCGGGCGCGACGGAAGCGTTGCACTGCACCATGTCCGCACTGCTGAGCGCAGGCGACGAGGCGATCGTGGTGGAACCGGCCTACGAGCAGTACGCGCCCGCCATCGCCGCCGCCGGGGCGACCGCGGTCCGGTTGCGACTGACCGACCTGGACGCCTCGTTCGCCGACCTGCTGCACGCGGCGTGCACCGCGCGCACACGGGTCGTGGTGGTCAACAGCCCGTGGAACCCGTTGGGGCGCACTCTCAACGCCGACGAGTGGGCAGCGTTGGCCGACATCGCACATCGGACCGGGGCCGTCGTGATCTCCGACGAGACCTACGAGCACCTGCTGGCCGGCGGCGCGCGACATCACGGCGTCCTGGACGCCATCACCGACCCGGAGTTACGGGTCAAGATCTCCTCAGTGTCGAAGTCGTTAGCCGCCACGGGATGGCGCGTCGGCTGGGCCGTGGCTGGGCCAGAGCTCACCCGGCGGATCAGGGCGGTGCACCAGTACGTCACCTTCTGCCCGGCCGTTCCGCTGCAACACGCGGTGGCCAAGATCATGGCCAGTCCGGAATTCCCGGACATCGTCGGCGGAGTTGCCTCGGAGCTGCACGAACGAGCCGCCTGGTTCGCTGGCAGGTTGGTCGCGTTGGGCTTGCCCACCACGGTGGAGGCAAGCCCGTTCTACCTGCTGGCGGACGTTGGCGAGCCCGCCGATGGGTGGTGTGACCGCATGGTCCGCGACGGTGGTGTGGCGGCGCTGCCGTTGTCGGTCTTCTACTCCGCACCGGTCCCGGCTGTCGATACGACGGTTCGCTTCGCGGTGTGTAAGAAACGCGGCACGTTGGAAGCCGCCGCGCAGCGACTCGGGAGCCGAGTATGAGCGCCGTCGTCCTGGTCACCGGCGGCAGTGGCGGCATCGGCTCTGCCCTGGTCGAGCGGCTGGCCCGCGAGGGCGTGACCACCGTCGCCGCCTCGCGCGAGCCGACCGGTGACGGCATCGCGCTGGACGTGACGAAGGAGGCCGACTGGAGCCGCGCGGTGGACGAAGTGCTGACCCGCCACGGCAGAATCGACGCGCTGGTGAATGCGGCCGGCACGCTCGGCGGCACCGAGCAGGGCGTACTGACGGCAAAACCCGAGCAATGGCTGGAAGTGCTGAACACTCATGTGGTCGGCACGTGGCTGGGGTGCCGCGAGGTCGTCGCCCGCGGCTTCGCGCACCCGGTGTCCATTGTGAACCTGTCGTCGACAGCCGGGATGCTGGCCACCCCCGGCATGGTCGCCTACGGCGCGGCGAAAGCGGCCGTGCTGCACCTGACCAAGTCGGTGGCGTTGCACTGTGCGCGCAACGGGATCGCAGTGCGCTGCAACGCGGTCGCGCCCGCGCTGGTCGACACGGGACTGCGCGACGAGGTGCTGGCGACGATGTCGCCGTCGCGGGATGAGGCAATGTCCACCTACCGGGCGCGTGTTCCGCTGGGGCGCTTGGTGGACGCTGAGGAGGTCGTCGAAACCGTGGCCTTCCTCGTGCTGCGCGCGGGCGACTCGCTCACCGGTGAGACGATCACCCTCAGCGGCGGGCTCGGGCTGGCGTGATCACCGTTCTCGTCGCCGCCGCGGCCCTGCTCACGGCGCGGCTGGTGGGCCGATTCGCGGTCCGGGTCGGGCAGGCGCCGATCATGGGCGAGGTCGTCGCCACCATCCTGCTCGGCTCGGTCGTGGCCGCGGTGGTGCCGTCCGGCATTCCCGGCGCGCCCGTACTCGGTTGGGTGGGCAAGGTCGGGGTGCTGCTATTCATCTTCGCGATCGGGCAGCATCTGGAGCCGCGCACGCTCGGCGCGGACCGGCCGTTGGTGCGGCGAGTCCTGCTGGCGGCCGTTGTCCCGGCCGGGCTGGCGGGTGCGGGGTTGGCGTTGCTCGCCAACTGGACCGGGGCGTTGCGCGGTGACGCACCGCTGCCCGCGTTGGTCATCTTCGGGATAGTGGCGATGACGATGACGGCAGTGCCGGTGCTGTCCCGCATCCTCACCGAAACCAACCTGCTCCACACCCGCATCGGCGTGGTGAGCATGACATCGGCGACCACCATTGACGCGATCAGTTGGTTGCTACTGTCCGTTGGTCTTGCTTTGGCGTCCGGCGCCGGCGCGGCGACTGTGGCCTTGACCGGCGTCGGTGTGCTGGTGTCGTTGGTGGTCGCGACGCTCGGGTTGGCCCGGCTGCTGCGCGGGAACCGCGGTCTCGCCAGGGCCGAGCAACAGTTCCCGATCCCGATGGCCCTTGTCCTCGGCGCGACCGTCGTGTTGGCGGGCGTCGGGGTGGAGCGACTGCACATGCCCGCGTTGATCGGCGCGTTCCTGCTCGGCGTGGCCCTGCCGCGGATGGAGGTCACGCGGTGGCTGTCCCGGTGCGGCGGGGTGCTGTTGCCGCTGTACTTCTTCAGTTCGGCGCTGGGCGTTCGGCTCCACGTGCCAGATGCGCCGACGTGGGTTGCGATCGGGCTGGTCACGACGCTGGCTGTGGTCACGAAGATGGGCGCGGTGTACTGGGCGGTAAAGAACACCGACCTGACGCGCCGCGAGTCCGGGTTGCTGGCGGCGTTGATGAACACCCGCGGCCTGACAGAGTTGGTGGTGATCCAGATCGGGCTCACCGCCGGACTGCTCACACCTGGCGCCTACACCTCGCTGCTGGTCATGTCGATCACGACCACGTTGCTCAGCGGGCACCTGGCGATGCGCTGGTCGAGGTCGACGGCCACCTCGACCAGCACGGTTCACGACCGGCCGAACCCGTAGGGTCCTGCTGCGGTGGACTGGCGGACGCGCGTCTGGCTTGGCTGGTAGTGCGATCGGAGCCCCGCCTCAGGCGAGGCGGGGCTCCGCCCCCGAAAAGGGAGCCTCGCCGGCCGGCGAGTCACTTCCGGTTGTACAGCCGCATGGTCAGGGTGCCGAACACCGCGATGATCACGCCCGACGCGACCAGCACCCAGATGATCTCGCCGGCGTCCGGGTTGCCCTGCATCAGCCCACGCGTCGCGGCGACCAGGTGGGTGATCGGGTTGACCTCGGTGAACACCCGCAGCCAGGCCGGCATGGTCTCCGGCTCGACGAACACGTTCGACAGGAAGGTCAGCGGGAACAGCACCATCATGCTGACGCCCATCACCGACTTCTCCGAACGTAACAGCAACCCGAACATCGTCCAGATCCACGAGAACGCGAACGAGAACCCGACCAGCAGCACGATCCCGATCGTCACCCCGGCAACCCCGCCGTCCGGCCGGAACCCGAGGATCAGGCCGACGATGAGGATCACGATCGCCGCGGTGATGTAGCGGAACACGTCGCCGAACAGGGCGCCGACCAGCGCGGCCGGGCGCCAGACCGGCAGCGTGCGGAACCGGTCGAACACGCCCTTCTCGATGTCGATGTTCACGCCCATGCCGGTGTACATCGTGATCATCACGACGCTGGTCACCATGATGCCCGGCAGCAGGAACTGGAGGTACTCGGTGACCGAGCCGGCCAGTGCCCCACCGAACAGATAGGTGAACATCAGCACCATCATGATCGGGAACGCGGTGACGTCGAACATCTGCTCCGGCACGTGCTTGATCTTGAGCATCGTGCGCCAGCCGAAGGTGAGCGACGCGGACCAGGCCGACGGTCTCGGCGGCGGCTCACCGGCGGCGAGCACGGCACTGAGGCTCTCCGCCGCCGGGGTGTAGGTGGTGGTGGTCTTGTCGGTAGTGGCGGCGGTCATGCCGCGACCTCCTCGGTGGCTGGGTGGTCGGTGAGGGCGAGGAACACCTCGTCGAGGGTGGGCTGCCCGAGGGCGAAGTTGTCCACGACGATGCCGGCGGCGGCCAGCTCGGCCAGCGCCCGCGACGCCTGCTCGGCGGCCTCCCGGTCGGTGTCCTTGCCGGACAGCTGTGCGGTGAGCGCGACCGGGTCGGGGTCGACCTGCACGCCGTCGCCCAGCACCGTGGTGAGCACCCGCAGGGCGGCCTCCCGTTGCGCGCCGTCGCGCAGCCGGACGTGGATCGACCCGGCGCCGACCGAGGCCTTGAGCTCGCCGGGGGTGCCCTCGGCGATGACCTTGCCGTGGTCGATGACCGCGATCCGCGAGGCGAGATGGTCGGCCTCGTCCAGGTACTGGGTGGTCAGCATGACCGTCGTGCCCTGCGCGACGATGATCCGGATGATGTCCCACACCTGGTTGCGGCTGCGCGGGTCGAGCCCGGTGGTCGGCTCGTCGAGGAACAGCACCTCCGGGGTGCGGATGATGGACGCGGCGATGTCGATCCGCCGCCGCATGCCGCCGGAGTAGTTCTTGACCTGTTTGTCGGCGGCCTCGGTCAGGCCGAAGGCGGCCAGCAGCCCGGCCGCGCGCTCCCGCGCGGCCGGTTTGCGGTGCCCGAGCAGCCTGGCGATGAGCACCAGGTTCTCGGCGCCGGTCAGGTCCTCGTCGACCGAGGCGTACTGCCCGGTGAGGCTGACCAGGGAACGCACCTTGTCCGCCGAGCGGATCACGTCGTGCCCGAAGACTCTCGCCTCACCCCCGTCCGGCCGCAGCAGGGTGGCCAACATGCGCACCGCGGTGGTCTTGCCGGCACCGTTCGGGCCGAGCACGCCGTACACCGAACCCGCCGGCACGGCGAGGTCGACGCCGTCGACCGCCCTGGTCCTGCCGAAGGTCTTGATCAGCCCCGAGGTCTCGATGGCCAACTCGGTCATCCTGTCGTCCCTTTCATTCCGTGTACGGTCGCCTGGCGCGCGCCTCCCGCAGCGCGGTCCCCCACCAGACGAGTTGGTCCATCATGGTGCGCACGGCGATCTCGGCCTCGTCGCCGGGAATCCCGTCCGCCCGCAGCGCGAGCAGGTCGATCGCGACCTCGTCGCGCACGGTCATCACGTGTAGTTCGGTGAACACATCGCGCAGCGCCTCCACGGCGTAATGCCCTCGGTTGCGGCAGCCGTAGGAGACGAACCCCGCCGGTTTGGCGTGCCATTCGTCGTAGGCGAAGTCGATGGCCTGCTTGAGCGACGCGGGAAAGCTCCGGTTGTACTCGGGCGTGACGACCACGAAACCCTCCGCGCGGTCGATGGCCGCGGTGAACTCCCGCATGTCGGCTGTCACCCCCTCCGGGTAGTGATCCGGAAAATCGAACCCTCTGAGGTCGACGACGTCGAGTTCGACATCATCACGCCGAGTGGCCGCGTCGACAAACCAGTTTCCGATCGACTCGCCGACGCGGCCGTCCCGGGTACTTCCGATGATCACCGCGACGCGTAGCCGTGTGCCCATCAGCAAGCCCTCCTCGGTCCTCACTCCGAAGGCGCGAGATCGGGTGCCAGATCGGATCTGGCGCGTCGTTGGTCATCGCTACAGGCGCCAGGTCGTCGGTCTGGCGGGTCGGTAGCTGCAGGTGGTGCCGGTGGACACCGAGTCGCGCAGGTGCGCGGCCAGTTCCGGGTGGCTGTCGGTGAGCCTGCGCAGGATGTCGCGGATCCTCGCGGTGACCGTCTTGCGCGCGCGTTCGGTCTCGTCGCCGAGGCGGCGGGTGCGCCCACCGAGCCCCGCCGCGGCGCGCAGCTCGGCCAGCAGTGCCGCGCGCTCCTGGTCCAGCGCGACCGCCGCCCGGTCGTCGCCGGCCAGGGTCGCGTCGTCGATCCGCTCGTCGAGCTGCGCGAGCCGGCGCTGGTAGGCCGCGCGGGCCGTCGCGTCCAGCACCTCGTCGCCGCCGAGCCGGGACGCGGCGACCACCTCCTCCCCGCCCGCCGGGTTCAGCAGGCGGGCCGCGGGGATCTCGGTGCCCGGCGAGGACAGCAGTACGTGCAGGTCACGCAGGCCCTTCGCGTCCGGCAGGGAGACCGTCCGGCCGGCCATGGTCAGCGTCCACACGGTGCCGGTGTGGTGGAACTCGTTGACCGCCGGGCGCGGGAGAGCCGGCCGGCGCACGTCCGGCGAGGCGCGGTGACGGATGCCGAGCTCGGCCGCCTCACGGGCGGCCTCCTCGGCCAGGGTGTCGGCCAGCTCCGTGTCCGCCGGCGAGCCCCGCCCGCGCAGCGCGGCCACCAGGCCGACCTTCGCCTCGATCGCCCACGGCCGCGCGCCGAGCAGGTCGGCCGAGCGCAGCGCCTCGGTGAAGCCGTCGACGGCCGCCGGCCACCGCCGCCGCGCGGTGTCGACCATGGCCAGCCACAGCCGCACCGGGCCGCCGATGTCGCAGCCGAACAGCGCGGCCAGCCAGGTGTCGGCGTAGGGGGTCAGCTCGGCCACCGACCGCGCGCACTGCTCCTGGTCGCCGGTCAGCGCCGCCACCTGGGCCCGCAGCCGCATCAGCAGCGGGCGGAAGGTCTGGCTGACCGGCTTGGCGCGGGCGTCGGCGACGGCCAGGCAGCGGGCCGCGGTCTCGGCGTCGCCGCGGATGGCCGCGGTGATCCCGTCCAGCAGCTCGCTGTAGGGATAGTGCGCCTCGTCCGCCTGCTGGCGCAGCTCGTCCAGCACCGCGAAATCACCCTGAAGTGCGGCCAGTGCCCATTTCAGGTGATGTTTCGTGTACCGGAAGTGGGGGTGCTCGCTGGCTTCGACGAAGGTGAACGCCCTGGCGAGATAGGCGGCCGACTCGGCGAACCGGCCGTGCATGGCCCCGATGATGCACTGGTCGACATCGGCGCCGATGACCAGCGTCGGCTCGCTCTGGTGCTTGGCGGCGAGCCGGACGAACTCGGTGAACCGGTCGAGGTAGCCGGGGCTGCCCAGCTCGAGCGCGGCCACCCAGCCAAGCGAGTTGGCCCACTGCTCCATCTCCACGTCGCCGGACTTGCCCGCGATGGACACCAGCTCGTCGGTCAGCTCGAGGCGTTCGGCGGCGTAGCCGGGACCCCACAGCCGGTCGTGCATGGTCCACAGGCTGAAGCCGAGCTGCTCGTGGTCCTCCTCGCTGCGGGCCCTGGCGATGAGCTGGCGCAACAGCTCCTGGGCCAGCTGGTCGAGGGGCTGGTCCGGCGAACCGCCGACGACCAGCGTGGCGTGCGCCCGGCGCAGCAGGTCGGCCTTGAGCGCCGGATCGGTCACCTTGTCGTCCATCCCGTACAGCGTCAGCGCCGCCCTGGCCAGGATCTCCGGATCGCCGATGCCGAGCGCCACCTCGGCGGCCTCCTGGAAGTGCGCGCTGGTGGCCGCGAACTCGCCGAAGTGGTAGCTCACGCTGCCGGCCTCGAGACAGATCCGCACCCGGCGCGGGTCGTCCCGGCCGACCAGCTCCAGCGCCCGGCGGTAGTGGCCGATGGCCTCCTCGAACGCGATCCGGCGGCGGGCGTCCTTGGCGGCGGCCACCTGCAGGTCGACCACGCCGTCCGGCGCCAGCTCGGCGCCGGCCAGGTAGGCGTGCCTGGCCAGCTCGCCGGGGAAGATCCGCTCGGCCAGCGCCGTGTTGTCCAGCGCGCGGACCACGGCCGCGTGCCGGCGGCGGCGCTGGTCGTCGTCGAGCGACTCGTACAGCGCCTCGCGCACCAGATCGTGGGCGAAGGCGAAGCGGCCGTCACCCCGCGCGACCACCAGCCGGGCGGTGACCGCCTCGTCGAGCAACCGCGCCACCTGCGGCACCGGCGCGGCCACGGTGGCCGCGAGCACCCGCCGGTCGAACTCCCTGCCGAGCACCGCGGCCCCGGTGAGCAGCGTGGACACCACCGGCGCCAGCAACGACAGCCGCCGGCGGACCGCGTCGCGCACGCCGGGGGCGACCGCGTTCGGCGCGCTCCCGCTGTGCCACAGCCGGGCGGTCTGCTCGACGAAGAACGGGTTGCCGCCGGTGCGCCGGTGTACGTCGGTGGTCAGCTCCTCGGCCGGCTCGGTGCCGGTGGTGCGCGCGATCAGCGCGCCGACCTCGGCCTGCGCCAGCCCGGTCAGCGTGATCGTGGTGGCCCGCGCGAGCAGCTGGACCAGCAACGGCGCCAGCGGGTGGCCGGTGGCCTCCACTTCGACGTCGCGATAGGTGCCGACCAGCAGCAACCGCTCGAACCAGGTGTGCTGCGCGACGAACTCCAGCAGCCGCACCGACTCCGGATCGGCCCAGTGCAGGTCCTCCAGGACGACCACCACCGGCCGCTGCCCGGCGACCGCGACCAGCGCGTTGGTCACCGCGTCGTAGAGCTGGAAGCCGGTGACCGGCTCGTCGGCGACGGCGCCGCCGAGCAGCAGGCCAAGCGGCGTGCCGGCGGCCTGCTCGGCCGCCGCCCACTCCTGCGCGGTGGCCTGCCGGCGCAACGCGCGGATGGCCTGGGTCCACGGCCAGTAGCCCGGCGCGGCCGCCCCGTCCCAGCAGGAACCGGACAGCACCAGCGCACCCGCCCGGCGCGCGCCGCCCACCGCGGCGGTGACCAGGGTCGTCTTGCCGATCCCGGCCTCGCCGGTGACCAGCACCAGACCGCCGTGACTGTCCGTGGCGCGGGTGATCTCCGCGCGCAACAGTGCGGCGGGGTGGTCCCGCCCGATGAGCTCTGCAACTGGCATGTCGGGTAAGCCGTCTCGTGCGTGGTTCGACCGGTTGAGGAGATTCCGATACTAGGCAGGACCACCGACAAAACGCCTATGCGCAGGTTCAGGCCGGTTCTTCCGGGATGTGGTCGGAGAACACGAACACCCTGATCGCGGTGCCCGTGGTCGGGTGGACCTGGGCGAGGTAGGCGGTCACCTGGCCGCCGACGATGCTCTCCACGGCCTCGAGGAAGTCGGTCCTGGTGGCCTCGTGCAGTGCCTCGTGGTGGCGGATCACCGCCTCGCGGTGGCCGCGCTCGCCGAGGATGGCGTCGGCGACGGTGAGGCTGTCGATGGACAGCACGACAAGACTGACCGGTTCGTCGTCGCTGACCGAGACCTGGACGCTGCGTGGACCACGACCGTAGAACTGGCGTTCCAGGCTGGTGATCTTCTCCGCGACCGCGCTGCGCTGCGCCCTGGTTATCCGCATGGCGCCGTTTCCCTTCACCGGCATGTGGGACACGTTGTGTCCCGACTCCCCCGCCGGATAAGCTCGTGGCGAGCGTATCGCTCACCCATCGGAAACCATAGTGGCTGATCGGGCCGTGCCGCAGTGTGCCCACCGGGCATTTTGGCTGGCCGCGCGGCGGCGCGACTCGAGCGAGACACCACTCGTGGTGGCCTCGAGCGAAGGCCACCGCGAGCGTGCGGAGCCGGCGAACGAGGACACCGCGAGCTGCAAGCGGAAGGGCTTGTCTCGTGAGTATTCCTGCTAGTTTCGGCGCGCCGAATTCTTCGCCGCGACCGTGGACGCCCAAAGAATTACAGGCGACCGTCAAAGAAATCTCCGAATCCCCCAACAAATGGTCGACGTCGGTTCGGTTCGACCTGAACCGGCGGTTCTACGCCAGGCTGCACGTCGACGACGCCGTCGAGGTCTGGCTGATCTGCTGGGACATCGGCCAGGACACGCTGCTGCACGACCACGGCGGCAGTGTCGGCGCGTTCACCGTGGCCAGCGGCTCGTTGACCGAGGACCACGGCTCCGTGCGGCACACCGGCCTGGCCACCAGGCGGCACGTCGCCGGGGACACGGTCGGCTTCGGCGCCGACTACCTGCACAACCTGGTCAACGTGGGCACCGAGCCGACGGTGTCCATCCACGCCTACTCGCCACCGCTGCGGTCGATGAACTTCTACTGCTGGCTGCCGACGGGCATGCACCACCTGCGTGAGATCGCGTGCGAGACCCCGGAACCGGACACCACCGTGCTCGAAGCCGAGGCGACCATCCTCCGCGAGGTCTCGGCGTGACAGACAGGATATCGGCCTTGCTGGCGGCGGCCAGGGCGCGGATCACCCGGTACGCGCCGGCGGAGGCGGCCGAGGAGATGCGGCGCGGCGCGGTGCTGGTGGACCTGCGGCCGACGGAGTACCGGTGGCGGTTCGGCGAGGTGCCGGGGGCGATCGCGGTGTCCAGACACGTGCTGGAATGGCGGCTGGACGTGACCAGCGAGCACCGGCTCAAGGAACTGGCGTTCGGCGACCACGAGCGGGCGATCATCCTGATGTGCAACGAGGGGTACACCTCGAGCCTGGCCGCCCACCAGCTGATGTCCCAGCTTGGCCTGGCGAACGTGACCGACGTGGTCGGCGGCTACACCGCCTGGCACGCGAGCGGACTGCCGACGGTGTCCCGGCTCGGCGAGTAGGGAAATCCCGCCAGGGCGTTCCCGTGAACCAGGCTTTACGCGACCCAGTGGTTCACGGGAACGCCCCAGCCGATGCCTGACCTGTCGTCCACGTCCGACCGGTCAGGTACCGCCCCCCAAGGTAGTTCCGACGTTTCAGGCGCTGACCCGGCCAGGCACGATCAGCTGCCGGTCCGGCAGCGCGAGCATCGCGCCGAGCACCAGGTCAGCCGACCCGGCTTCCTGCCATAACAGCCGACGGGGCGCCATGACATCGTCGTCGGCTGGCATCCGACTGGCGACCACGTCGTCCTCGCTGTTGAGCCGGACCACGTCGATGACGTCGTCGTGGGCTCGAATCCCGACGACCGCGAGGATGTCGCCGTTGTCGTCCCGAGGGTCGATGAACCGGAACCCACGCGCCACGAGGGTGCGGAGTTGAGCATCGGTGTCGGTCGCCCCATCGGCGGACGATCTCCCCCTGGCGGCCATCTCGGGTCTCCTTTACGCCGTTGTCAGGCCGTCAGGCGGTTGTCATGCCAGCCAGGAACGTCACCAGATCGGCCCGGGGGTACACGAGGACGGGACCGCGCGGATCACGCGAGTTCCGTACCGCCACGACCTCCGAGCCCGGCCAGGACAACTCGACACAGTTGCCGACCGCTCCGCTGCGACTACTCTTGCGCCAGCTGGCACCGGCGAGTTCGTCCGCGGACATTCCATTACGCACATTGCCCAGCATGTTCCCCACTTTCTCGACCCCGGTTCGGTGGGTGCATCTGCACGTGCAGTTGCATGGTCGGAACCGTAGCACCTGCGGGTGCAGCGGTAAATGCACGTGCAGACGGGTCGGGCGGTGACAAAACTGGTCACGATGGTGACCCATTGTGTTCGCCCAGGTAGGCGCGCGATCACTACCGCACGTGTGCGGCGAAACTACTTTGGGTTGGCGTGTCCCGATCGGGCGATGCGGCCCGGGGCCGGCGGCTCAGATGGCCGACCGGATCTTGGTCAGTAGCTGGCGGCTGTTGTCCGGCGTCTCCGCGTCCACCGCGAGGCGGTCGATGACCCGGCCGTACAGCTCGATCTCGTTGGACCGGTCGAGGTACAGCGCGCCACCGAGGTGCTCGACGTACACGATGTCGGGCAGCGCGGGCTCGGCGAACCGCAACATGCTGAACGCGCCTTCGGCGGCGTACCCGCTCATCGCGTAGGGCACGATCTGCAACGTGATGTTCGGCTGCCTGGTCATCTCCAGCAGGTGGTCGATCTGGCGCCGCAGCACGGCGGGCCCACCGATCGGCCGGTGCAGCACCGACTCGTCCACCACCGCCCACAACCGGGGCGCGCCGGGCCGCGACAACACCTTCTGCCGCTGCAACCGCAGGCGCACCCGGCGCTCGGTCGGCTCGTCGAGCCGCTCCGGCCGCCCGTGGCTCGCGACCGCGCGGGAGTACTCCTCAGTCTGCAGCAGCCCCGGCACGAACTGCAGCTCGTAGTTCTGGATCAGCGAAGCGGACTCCTCGAGACCGACGAAGTCCTGGAACCAGTCCGGCATCAGGTCGGTGTAGCGGTGCCACCACCCGCGCTCGTTGGACTTGCGCACCATCTCGAGGAACACTTCGCGTTCGCGGTCCTCGGTCACGCCGTACATCGTCAGCAGGTCGGCGACATCGCGTTCCTTGAAGCCGACCCGGCCGAGCTCCATCCGGCTGATCTTCGAGTCGGAGCCACGAATGGCGTAACCGGCGGCGGCGCGGGAGATGTCGGCGGCCTCGCGCAGTCTGCGCAGCGAAGCGCCGAGCACGATGCGGCGCGCGGTCGGCGCACCGCTCAGCTCGGCGTTGTTGCCTTTGGCAGAGCCCTCAGAGTCACCGCGCAGGTCTTCCGCGGCCACATCTCCGCCCTCCATGATCGAGATCAAGTCGCTGTCGACAACTCAGAGTACGCGCCTGTCGGCCGACTGGGGAGTAGCACCGCCGTTCTCCATTGCTTGTGCACTGGAAAACGACGGTGCGACTGCCGCGTCAGGCGGTGACCAGGCTGAGCCCGTAGACGCCGAGGATCTCGTTCACCGGCTGGAACCAGGTCTCGCCGCCGGTGGAGCAGTTGCCCCAGCCGCCGGAGGTCACGCCCTGTGCTTGATCACCCGTAATGAATGACCCACCGGAGTCACCCGGTTGGGCGCACACACTCGTTTTGGTCATCTGGTGCACCGCGCCCTGCGCGTAGTTGACGGTCTCGTTCTTGGCCAGCACCTGCCCGCAGTGCCAGTGCGTCGTCGAACCCGACCGGCAGATCGAGGAGCCGACCGGCGCCTCGCCGGACCCGCGAACCAACTGGTCGGGCACCGTGCCCCAACCGAGGACGACCGGCACGGTCCACCAGCCGTTGCCGATCCGCACGAAGGCGTAGTCGTTGCCGGGGAACGAGCTGCCGGCGAAGGACCCCATGGCGGAGCCGTCCCAGCCGGCCACCGACGAGCCGGTGCCACCGCAGTGACCGGCCGTGACGAACCCGCCGTTCACCGAGAACCCGATCGAGCAACGGGTGTTCCCGTTGATGTAGAAGGGATCGCCGCCGACGGTGCCCGCGGCGAACGGCTCGGGCCGCGCGGCCACCTCGACCACCTTCACCGGCCCCGCCTGGCCGAGGAACGCCCTGACCTCGGCATCGGCCGTCGACCCACGCACCACCGACACGACAACGCGACCGGCCATCGGGTCGACATGCCAGCTCGCCACGTCGGCGGGCGCGCCGCCACGGTCCAGCCTGGCCTTCGCCGCCTCGAGCGTGGCCAGCGTGTGCTCGACTGTCTGGACCTCGGCACCGGTCGCCCGCACCGCCTCGGCGTGCGCGTCGCCGGTCAGCCCGACCACGAGCGCGCCGCGCTCCTGGTCGTACCAGGAGCCGCCGAAGTCCGCGCCGGCCGCGGCTCTGGCCGCCGGCTCCAGCCGGATCGCGGCCGCCTCGTGCCGCACCCGCGCGGTCGCCTGCTCCTCGGTCAGCCCGAGATCCCGCGACATCGACGTGACCAACCCGTTCGACACGCTGACCGGCTCGGCGGCCGGTTCGGCCACCGACGGTGTCGCGGTGAGGCCCAGTGCCAGGAGCGCACACGCGCCCACCGACACGAGCAACCTTCCTTTTCGCACGCCTGTTTTCATGGTGCCCTCGCTGTCTCCTGTGCAGGGGTGGCCGGGCCATGACCCGACCGGAGAGGTTGAGAGCGCTCTCATCGTCCACCGTGGTGTGTCCGGCATAGCCACGTCAAGGTCTAGACCAAATTTGCGTTCTAGGCTGTGCGGATGACGAGCACCGCACGGGACATCGACACCCCGGGTCCGCCGAGGACCCAGGAGGTGAGCGACGGCGTCTTCGCCTACACCCAGCCGGATGGCACCTGGTGGATCAACAACACCGGGTTCCTGGTCGGGCGGCGCGGCGTGGTGAGCGTCGACGCGTGTGCGACCGTGCGCCGCACCCGCGCCTACCTGGACGCGATCGCGCGGGTGACGCCCCGGCCGGTGCGCACGCTGATCAACACCCACCACCACGGCGACCACACGTTCGGCAACTTCCTGTTCGACACCGCCACGATCGTGGCCCACGAGGCCACCCGCACCGGCATCCTCGACTGGGGCAACCCGGTCGACGAGCCGATCTGGACCAAGGTCGACTGGGGCGAGGTCGAGCTGGAGCCGCCGTTCCTCACCTACACCGACGGCGTCACGATCTGGGTGGACGACCTGCGCTGCGAGGTCCGGCACACCGGCACCCCCGCGCACACCACCAACGACTCGATCGTCTGGCTGCCCGACCGCAAGGTCCTCTTCTGCGGCGATCTGCTGTTCAACGGGGGCACGCCCTTCCTGTTGCAGGGCTCGGTGACCGGCGCGCTACGGGTGCTGACCGAGGTGCTCGAGCCGCTCGGCGCGGAGACCATCGTGCCCGGCCACGGCCCGGTCGCCGGCCCGGAGCTGATCGAGCGGGTGCGCGGCTATCTGCGGTTCGTGGACGCGATCGCCCGCTCGGCGCACGCCGAGGGCGTCTCACCGCTGGCCGCGGCGCGCGACACCGACCTCGGCGAGTACGCGGCGCTCAGCGACCCCGAACGGCTGGTCGGCAACCTGCACCGGGCCATCGCCGAGTTGGACGGCACGCCGCCCGGCGGCCAGATCGACGCGCTCGCCGCACTGCGCGACATGATCTCCTACAACGGCGGCAAGCCCCTGACCTGCCTGGCCTGACACCGCACCTCCCGCGCCGCCAACGTCATCCGCCGATAACGGCGGCAACCCTGACCTGCCTGGCCTGACAAGCGCCTGACGAGCGCCGTTCGCCTACCGGCGAAGCCGCTGACCTGCCCGGGCCTGGCCAGGCGCGGTAGCGTGGCCAGGTGCCAGAAGCTGACCAGGCTGCGCAGACTCCCCTGGTCGGCCGTGCCATCCGGCTCTTCGAGTTCCTCGGCCGCACTCAACAGCTGCGCAACCTTCCGCCCCGCACCGTCGACGCCTACCGAGCCGTGCACTGGCTGCACGACCTGCCGGCACATCCCGCGGTCACCGCCACCCACCACGCGGAACCCGCCCTGGACGACCCGATCCTCACCATCGACCGCGTCGTGCGCGTCGACCCGCCCGCCCCCGAGGGGTTCACCCTCGACGGCTGGGACGACCCCGCCATCATCCCGGCGCCACCCGCCGACCCGGTGCTGCGCGAGCACTACGACACCTGGCTGCCCACCTGGCAGGCCTGGGCCGACCAGGAGGTCACCGACCGGGCCGCACGCGCCTGCTACGGCCAGCTGTTCGCCACCTTCGTGGCCGCCACCGGCAACCCGGAGGAGGTCGAGCTCGTCGTCGGCACCGGCTGCCTGGCCTGGGCGCCCGCCGGCCACCCCGAGGTGCGCCGGCACCTGGTCACCGCGCCGGTCACCATCGACCTCGACGACGACACCGGACGGCTGTCGGTCACCAGGGTGGGCCCGGTCGACGCCGCGGACGTCGAGCTGGACATGCTCGACCCCGGCCACGTCCCGAACCCGCGCCACGTCAACGACATCCGCGCCATCGCCGACGCGCTGGCCACCCATCCCCTGCGGCGCACCGAGACCGGCGCGCTGGTCCGCCGGGTGGTGCACACCCTCGACGCCGGCGGCGAGTACCACGACGTGGACACCGTGCCGCCGGCCGCGGCCCACGCGGTCGCCACCTTCGCTCCCGCGGTCATCCTCCGCCGGCGCTCGCAGCAGGGTCTGGTCGAGATCTTCGAGACGATCGTGGACCAGCTCACCGAGACCGGCGAGATCCCCGACGGGCTGCGCCCGCTGATCGACCCCGACCACCATCCGCGCCAGGACACCGCGCCGCCACCCGATGGCGCGCTGGTCACCGTGGACGACGACGACTTCCTGCCGCTGCCGGTCAACGACACCCAGCTGCGGATCGTCCGCCAGGTCGACACCCAGGCCCAGACCCTGGTCCAGGGCCCGCCGGGCACCGGCAAGACGCACACCGCGGCCGCGCTGCTGTCCCACCTGCTCGCCCAGGGCAAGCGTGTCCTGGTCACTGCGCACACCGACCGCGCCCTGCGCGAGGTCCGGGACAAGCTGCCGGCCGCGATCAAGCCGCTGTCGGTCGCGGTCGTCGGCAGCTCGCGGGAGGACATGTCCGACCTCAAGGTGGCCGTCGAGCGGATCGCCGCGATGGCGACCGAACACGACGACACCCAGGCGCGGCGCACGATCGAGGACTGTCTCGCGGTGGTCGAGCGGCTGCGGCTGCGTCGTGCGGAACTGCACCGCCAGCTCGTCACCGCCAGGGCCGACGAGGTCCGCGAGCACGAGCACGCCGGCTACCGGGGCACGCTGGCCGCGATCGCCCGCCAGCTCGCCGCCCTGGCTCCCCGGCACGGCTGGCTGCGCGCGCACGTCGAGGTCCGGCCGGACCGGCCGGCGCCGCTGTCCACCGCCGAGATCCTGGAATGGCGCGGCCTGCTGACCGACCGGGCGCTGGTCGAGGACGAGCTGGAGTCGTGCGGCCGGCTGGTCGAGCTGGCCGTGATCCCACCCCCGCCGGGGTTCGCCGACCTGGTCGCCGCCGAGCACGAGACGGCCGCCGCCGACGGCCGGCACACCGAGCAGAAGGCACACCTGGCCTTCGAGTCGTTGCGCCGCCTGGACTCCACTGCCCGCGGCCAGCTGCGGCGGCGGCTGCGGGAGCTTGCCGACGAGGCCGACGACCTCGCCCGCCGCCGCGAGACCTGGATGAACGACGCCCTCGCCGACATCCGCTCCGGGCGCGGCCGGGCCTGGCAGGCGCGCGCCGACCAGCTCGGCACCCTGGTCGGCCAGGCGACCAGGCTCACCGCCCAACTTGGTCCACTTCGGACGGTCGAAGTGGACGGAAACCCGACGCTGCTGGTCCCCCAGGCACAACAGCTGCACGCCCACCTCAAGGACGGGTCGCTGCGCACCCAGCCGGACGGCATGCCCAAACTCGGCGCGCTCACCCCGAAACCGGTCAAGCAGGCCGCCGCGCTGTTCGCCACGGTCCGGGTCGACGGCCTGCCGCCGACCGACGCCGGGGCCGTCGCCGCCTTCCTCCAGTGGGCCGAGCTGACCAAGGTGCTCGCCGCGCTGGAGCGCACCTGGCCGGCCGGCGTCGCCCCGCCCGCCGGTTCGGTGCACGAACGCGCGCAGTGGCACGGCACCGAGCTCGACCAGCTGCACCGAGTCCTGCGGCTGTCCGAAAAGTTGGCGGCCGAGCAGCGCGGGCTGACCGACGCCGGCCTGCCCCGGCCGGACTGGACCGACCTGGACGCCGTCCGCGGCTACGCCGATCTGGTCGACGTGGCCGCCGCGGCCGACGCGCACGCGGCGGCGACCGTGCCGCTGCGCCGGATCGAGGCCGCGCTCTCCTCGGCCGCCGGGCATGCCGAAGCCGCCCCCTGCGTGCGCCGGCTGCGCCAGGCCGCCCGCGACCGCGACCTCACCGAGTACGCCGCCGCCCACCGCCGGATCGAGCGCCTGCACGAGGTCCGGTCGCTGACCGCGCGCCGCGACGAGCTCGGCGACCGGCTCGGCGCGGCCGCGCCCCGGCTGCGCACCGCCGTCGAGACGTCCACTTCGGACTGGACGGAGCTGGCGTCGTTCACCGAGGCCTGGTCGTGGGCGGCGACCGGGGCCTGGGTGCTCACCAAGGGCGTGACCGACGTGAACGCGCTGCAGTCGGAGATCGGGCTCACCGAGACCCGCATCCGGTCCGAAGTGGAGCGTCTGGCCGCGACCAGGGCCTGGCGGCACGCGGTCTCCCCCGACCGGCTGACCGGGCAGGCACGCGCGAACCTGGAGCACTATGCGTACCTGGTGCGCCGGCTGGGCAAGGGCACCGGCCGCTACGCCGCGCAGCGCCGGGTCGAGGTCCGCCAGGCGATGGACCGCTGCCGGCCGGCGGTGCCGGTGTGGATCATGCCGATCTACCGGATCGCCGAGCAGCTGCGGATCCGCCGCGACATGTTCGACGTGGTGATCGTCGACGAGGCGTCGCAGGCCGGGCTGGAGGCCACGTTCCTGCAGTACCTGGCACCGCGCATGGTGGTGATCGGCGACGACAAGCAGGTCTCGCCATCGGCGGTCGGCGTCGACCAGCAGCAGCTGCGCGACCTGGCCGGCCAGTACCTGGCCGACGACCCGTACCGCTCGGCCTGGCAGGACCCGCAGCGCAGCCTGTTCGACGAGGCCAAGATGCGCTACCGCGGCCTGCTCACGCTCACCGAGCACCGCCGCTGCGTGCCGGAGATCATCGCCTTCGCCAACCGGGTGGCCTACGAGCCAGACGGCGTGCGGCTGGTCCCGGTCCGCCAGTACGGCGCCGACCGGCTCGAGCCGCTGCGGCCGGTGTACCTGCCGGACGGGTACGTCACCGGCACCACGAACAAGGTCAACCCGGTCGAGGTGGCCGCGATCGCCGACCAGCTGGCGAAGTGCGTCGCCGACCCGCGCTACGACGGGCTGACCTTCGGCGTGATCTCGTTGCTCGGCACCGCGCAGGCCAAGGCGATCGAGAAGCGGCTGCTGGAACGGATCGCGCCGGAGGACTGGGCGGCGCGTCGGCTCCAATGTGGAGACTCGGCGGACTTCCAGGGCGCGGAACGGGATGTGATGTTCCTGTCGATGGTCGCCGCCGGCCCGGCGCAGGTCCCGCTGACCAGGGACCTGTACGTGCAGCGGTACAACGTCGCCGCGTCCCGTGCCAGGGACCAGATGTGGCTGTTCCACTCGATCCCGCCCGGCGCGCTGGACAACGCCGAGGACATGCGCTTCCAGCTGCTCGACCACTGCTACGGCCTCGACGGCCAGCGGGAGACCTACCTGCGCGCGCCCGCGCCGGAGGACCGGCTGGTCGAGCCGTTCGACTCGCTGTTCCACCAACACGTGGCCAACCGTCTGCTGGCGCTGGGCTACACCGTCACCCCCGACCTCGTGGTGGTCGGCGCCATGGGCAGGCTCGGCGTGCTGTGCGAGGGCGACACCTGGACCGGCCCGGCGGGCTACGAGCGGGACCTCGCCCGCCAGCGCGACCTGGAACGGTGCGGCTGGCGGTTCTTCCGCGTCCGCGCGTCGTCGTTCTACGTCGCCGAGTCCGCCGTGCTCGGCGCGCTCACCTCGGCACTGGCGGAGCTGGACATCCACCCCGGTATCCCGGCCGCTCCCTAGGGGGCGACCCGGAATAGTCCCCCATCTGGGCCCTTCCTCGTGGCCGAGCCGGATTTCCCGACGCACCATGGCGATATGAGCCACGAACTGTCCAGCGCCGAGCTGCGAACCATCACCAGGTCGGCCGACCCGAGCCGGCGCTATCTGGTCGACGCCTCGCTCTCGATCGTCGTCCACGACCTGGACGCGCTGCGGGCGGCGGCACGCAGGGCCTTCGACCACGGGCGCTTCGCCAGCGAGCAGGAACGCGCCAGGGCCTGGGCCGCGATCGAGCACCACCCCGACCGGCTGATCGCCCAGGCCATCGACTTCGCCCGGCTGACCGAGGACATCCCCGGCGTCATCGGCCACACCGCGGAGTGGACAGTCCACACCCCGTGACCGCGCTGAAGGACGCCGTGTGCAGCGAAGGGTCCCATCGCTGCGGTGAGTGCAGCGAAGGGCTCCTTCACTGCACTGGGCGCAGCGAAGGGCTCCTTCGCTGCGTCGGGCCGCGGTGAGCGGACGCTGGCGCCTTCATCGCGGTGGGCGGCGGCCGGGGAGGTCGGCTTCGACGTGGGCGGCGGTCTTGAGCAGTGGGGGCAGGAGGTCTCGGCGTAGGGACTCCAGGGACGTGCGGCTGGCGTGCGTGGAGACGTTCAGCGCGGCCACCACCGTGCCCGCGCGGTCCCGGATCGGCGCCGCCACCGCGCGCAGGCCCTCCTCCAGCTCCTGGTTCACCAGCGACCAGCCCTGGCCGCGCACCCTGGCCAGCTCGCCCCGCAGCGCCGCCACCGAGGTGACCGTCCTGGCGGTGAGCGGCTCGAGGCGCACCGTCGACAGGTACCCCTCGAGCGCCTCGGCCGGCAGGCCGGCAAGCAGCACCCGACCCATCGACGTCGCGTAGGCGGGGAACCGGGTGCCGACGCTGATCGACACCGTCATGATCCGACTGACCGGGACCCGCGCGACGTAGACGACGTCGTGGCCGTCGAGCACCGACACCGACGACGACTCGTTCACCTCGCCGACCAACGCCTCCAGGTGCGGCTCGGCCACCTCCGGCAGCGACAGGCTCGACAGGTACGCGTAGCCCAGCTCCAACACCTTCGCGGTCAGTGAGAAGAACCGGCCGTCGTTGCGCACGTAGCCGAGATCGGCCAGCGTCAGCAGGAACCGGCGCGCCACCGCGCGGGTCACCCCGGTCACCGCGGCGACCTCGCTCAACGTCAGCTCCGGGTGGTCGTGGTCGAAGGCCCGGATCACCGCCAGCCCGCGTTCCAGCGACCGCACGAAGTCCGGCCCGCGCCCGGCCACCGCCCACCCCCTGCCTAGATGCTGAAGAACACCGTCTCCCGCTCGCCCTGCAAGCGGATGTCGAACTCGTAGCCGTCCGCTGATGGCCGGGCCACCAACGTGTCTCGCCGCTCGGCCGGCACCAGGGACAGTACCGGATCCTCCACAGTGGACTGCTGGTCGGCGAAGTAGACCCGGGTGACCACCCGGTCGAGCAGTCCTCTGGCGAACACCGACAGCGCGATGTGCGGCGCCTGCGGCCGGCCGGCGAGATCGGGCACCTGACCGGGAAGCAGGGTGCTGATCCCCCACCGGCCGTCATCGTCGGTGGTGCTGCGGCCGTAGCCGCGGAAGTCGTGGTGGTTGAACCGGCCGTGTCCGTCCGGCTGCCAGCTCTCGATCAGCGCGTCCGGCACCGGGTCACCCGCGCCGTCGAAGACGGTGCCCCGCAACCAGAACGCGGCCGGATCGGCCGTCACGACCGGACCGTCCACCCAGGCGAGTGCGTGGGAGAAGAACGGCCCGACGGTCTGCGACGGGGTCAGCCCGCCGGTCATGTCGACTCCATCGGCGTCTGTTCGCGCCCGCGCAGCACGATGTCGAACTGGTAGGCCAGCGCCCATTCCGGCACCGTCTCGGACAGGTCGAACGAAGAGATCATCCTGGACCTGGCCGCCGCCGGCACCGCGCTGTAGATCGGGTCCTGATAGAACAGCGGATCGCCGGGGAAGTACATCTGGGTCACCAGCCGCTGCACGAACGCCCGGCCGAACAACGAGAAGTGCAGATGCGTCGCCCGCCACGCGTTCTCGTGGTTGCGCCACGGGTAGGCGCCCGGCTTGACGGTGACGAACCGGTACCGCCCGGTCGAGTCGGTCAGACACCGGCCGACGCCGGTGAAGTTCGGGTCGAGCGGCGCCGGATGCTGGTCGCGCACGTGCGCGTACCGGCCGGCGGAGTTCGCCTGCCACAGCTCGACGAGCGTGTCCGGCACCGCGCGGCCGTCGCTGTCGAGCACCCGGCCGTGCACGACGATCCGCTCCCCCAACGGTTCCCCGTCGTGCTGGCGGGTCAGGTCGTGGTCGGCCGGCAGCACCCGGCCCTCGCCGAACACCGGGCCGGTGACCTCGGTCATGGTGTGCGGCACCAACACCGGCGGCTGGTGCGGCGCGCGCAGCACGGTCGAGCGGTAGCCAGGCGAGGCCAGCGGCGGATGCGTGCCGCCGGGGTCCCGCTGATAGGCGAGGGTCACGACGAACTCCCTTCCACGAGCCGGCGCAGCACGCTCAGCTCCTCCTCGGTCGGCGACGTCGTCGTCGCCACCGGCTCGGCGACCCTGAGGGCCCAGCCGGTGGCCGCGCGCACGTCGGCCACCGACACTCCAGGATGGACCATCGTCAACGTCAGCTCCCTGGTGTCCTCGGCGGGTTCCAGCACCCCGAGATCGGTGACCACGCGCACCGGACCACGACCCCGCACGCCCAGCTCGGCGCGGAACTCGCCGCCGGTGCCATAGCCGACCGAGGTGACGAAGTCGACCTTCGGTACGAACGTGCGCCGGTTCTGCCGCACCATGACGAACACCTCGCCGCACGCGGCGGCGATCTCCGGCGCGCCACCGGCGCCGGGCAGCCGAACCGTTGGCCTGGCGTAGGTTCCGCCGACGAACGTCGTGTTCAGATTGCCGAAGCGGTCCAGCTGGGCCGCGCTGAGGAAGCCGACGTCGATCCGGCCGGGCTGTAGCCAGTAGTTGAACACCTCGGGCACCGAGACCACCGCGGCCGCGGTCTCCGCCAACTCACCGTCCCCTATGGACAGTGGCAGCCGGGAGGGTTTCGCGCCGATCGCGCCGGACTCGTAGATCAACACCAGGTCCGGGTTGTGCACCCGGCGGGCGAGGTTGGCCGCGGTACTCGGCAGGCCGATGCCGACGAAGCACGACACGTGCCCGGCCAGCGCCCGCGCCGCCGTCACGGTCATCAACTCGTCGGCCGACGGGTTCACGAGACCTCCGCGAGCCACGCGGTGAACCGCTCCCGGGACCGGCTCACCGGGTCCCACGCGCGGTAGGCGTCGTTGTCCCGCTCGTAGTAGCCCTGCGCGTAGGACGGCCGCGCGCCGCCGGGCACCACCGCCACCGCGCTCACCACCCACGACGGCAGCACGACCGCGCCGGGTCGGGGATCGAGCTCGTCCACGACCTCCTCCACGGTCACCAGCGACCGTCTGGCCGCGAGCACCGCCTCCTTCTGCACCCCGACCAGGCCCCACAGCTGCACGTTGCCCTTGCGGTCCGCGCGCTGCGCGTGGATCACCGTGACATCCGGCCGGATCGCGGCCACCGCGGCCAGCCGCTCCCCGGTGAACGGGCAGACCACCGTGCGGATGGTGTCGGTGTGCCCGGCAAGATCGGTGCCCTGGTAGCCGCGCAGCACCGCGAACGGCAGGTCCGACGCGCCAGCGACGTACCGGTTGGCCATCCCGGCGTGGCTGTGCTCCTCCAGTTCCAGCGGCGCCGGCCAGCCGTTCTCCACCGCGTCCCGCAGCCGGTGCAGCGAGCCGACACCGGGGTTGCCGCCCCAGGCGAACACCAGCCTGCGCGCGCACCCCGCGCCGATCAGCTGGTCGTAGACGATGTCGGGGGTCATCCGGACCAGGGTCAGGTCGCGTCTGCGCTGCCGGATGATCTCCACCGCCGCCCGCGCGGGAATGAGGTGGGTGAAGCCCTCCAGCGCCACCGTGTCCCCGTCGCGCACCAGCTCGGCGATTCCGCCGGCCAGGTCAACCAGCTCGGCCACTGTGTCTCCCGTTCGCATGACGAACGACTGTTCTCCTGTCGGACGATAGGCACCGCCGCTCACCGGGTCAACGGTTGACGCCCTCGGCACGCGCATCTACGTTCTCCCAGAGAACGAGCGTGCGATCTCCGAACAACGATGTTGGCATCCTGAGATGGAGTCCGCCGATGCGCCGACGCCTCGCCGCCTTCCTGCTGGCCCCGACCCTGCTCGCCGCGGCCGCGTGCGGCGCGGACGAACCGACCACTCCCGGAGAGCCCGACCAGGTCACCGTCGGCGTGATCCCGATCCTCGACGTCGCGCCGATCTATCTCGGCGTGGAGAAGGGGTTCTTCGCCGAGCGCGACATCGACGTCACGCTCGAACTCGCCGAGGGCGGCGCGGCGATCGTGCCCGCGGTGGTCTCCGAGCAGTACGAGTTCGGCTTCAGCAACGTGGTCTCGCTGCTGCTCGCGCACTCCGAGGGCCTCCCGGTCAAGGTGGTGAGCAACGGCAACAACTCCACCGGCGTCGACGGCGAGGACTTCGCCGCGCTGATGGTCAAGGCGGACAGTCCGATTAGGACAGCCGCCGACCTCGAGGGCCGGACGGTGGCCGCGAACACCCTGCAGAACATCGTCGACACCAGCGTCCGCCAGTCGGTGCGCAAGGCCGGCGGCGACCCGACGAAGGTCGAGTTCACCGCGCTGCCCTTCCCCGAGCAGCCGGCCGCGCTGGCCTCCGGTCAGGTGGACGCGGTGTTCGTGGTCGAGCCCTTCCAGCAGGCGGTGCTCGCCGAGGGCGGCCGCAAGATCGCCTCCAGCTATGTCGACGCGGCGCCGGACCTGACCGTGGCCGCCTACTTCACCTCCCAGCAGCTGCTCGCCGAGAACCCGGACCTCGCCAAGCGGTTCACCGAGGCGATGCGGGAGTCACTGTCCTATGCCGACGCTCACCCGGACGAGGCGCGGGCCGTCATCGGCACCTACACCGAGATCGCGCCCGAGGTGATCGACCAGGTCACGCTCCCGAAGTGGCCCGCCGAGGTCAACCGGGAGTCCGTCGCGGCACTGGCCGACCTCGCGCTTGAGGACGGCCTGCTCACCGAACCCGCCGATGTGGACTCGTTACTGCCGTGAGGATTGTCCTTGGCGTGGCCGGGTTGCTCGGCTTCGGCGTACTGCTGGAGCTGGCACCCCGGGTCGGCCTGGTGTCCGATCGCTACGCCCCGCCGACCAGCACGATCCTGGCCAAGCTCGCCGAACAGGCCGGCGAGCAACGGTTCTGGTCGGCCCTGCTCGACACGCTCGGCACGTGGTTGCTCGGACTGCTGATCGCGGTCGCCCTCGGCGTGCTGACCGGCATCGCACTCGGCACGGTCCCGATGGTGCGCCGGGCGACGTCCTCGACGATCGAGTTCCTCCGCCCGATCCCGTCGGTGGCGCTGATTCCGCTCGTGGTGGTGCTCTACGGCTCCACCATCACCTCGACGCTGGTCCTCGTCGTCTACGCCGCGTTCTGGCAGGTGCTCATCCAGGTCATGCACGGGGTCGCCGACGTCGACCCGGTCGCCCGGGACACCGCCCGCTCCTACGGCCTCGGCCGCGTCGCCCGCGTGCGCTACCTGGTGTGGCCCACGGCACTGCCCTACGTCGTCACCGGAGTGCGGCTCGCGGCCACGGTAGCGCTGATCCTGACCATCACCGGCGAGCTGGTGATCGGCTCCCCCGGCATCGGCCAGGAGATCGCGACCGCACGCACCTCCGGCGCGGTGCCCGCCATGTACGCGCTGACCGTGGTCACCGGACTCCTCGGCGTACTCGCGAACCTGGCCACCCGGGCGGCCGAACGCCGCGTGCTGCACTGGCATCCGTCGATGCGGACGGAGGCACCGGCATGATCAAGGTGTTGGGGCGCGTCGGGTATGCACTTGCGCTGCCTGTGCTGTTGGTGGCTGGGTGGTGGTTCGCCAGCGCCGGCAGCACCGACTTCTACTTCCCGCCGCTGTCGCGGATCGTCGAGGTGTTCCCGCAGACCTGGTTCTCCGCGCGGCTGGTCGACGACGTGCTGCCCAGCCTCGCGCGCCTGGGCATCGGCTACGCCGCCGCGCTGGTGCTCGGCGTCGGACTCGGTCTGCTGATCGGCGCGAACCGGACACTGCGTCTGCTGACCGAGCCGCTGCTCGAGTTCCTGCGCGCGATCCCACCGCCGGTACTGGTGCCGATCCTCATGCTGGTCACCGGCATCGGCGACACCATGAAGGTGTTGGTGATCATCTCCGGTTGTCTGTGGCCGGTGCTGCTGAACACCGTCGACGGCGTGCGCGCGGTGGACGGCGTGCTCGCCGACACCTGTGCCACGTACCGCATCCGCGGCGGGTTGCGCTGGTGGCACCTGATGATCCGCTCGGCCAGCCCGCAGATCGTCACCGGGGCGCGGCAGGCGCTGTCGATCGGCATCATCCTGATGGTGATCAGCGAGATGTTCGCGGCCAGCAGTGGACTCGGCTACACGGTGATCCAGTTCAAGGACGGCTTCAAGATCCCGCAGATGTGGAGCGGGGTGATCCTGTTGGGACTGCTCGGTGTGCTGCTCTCGCTGCTGTTCCGGATCGTGGAGCGCAGGGTGCTCGGCTGGTACCACGGCAGCCGGACCGTACCGAGGGAGCGGTGATGCTGGCGGTCAACGAGCTGCGCAAGGTGTATGACAGCAGCGGGCGGCGGGTCGAGGCGATCGGCGGCCTCACCTTCGAGGTCGACGGCGGCAGCTTCGTCTGCGTGGTCGGCCCGTCCGGTTGCGGCAAAACGACGTTGCTGCGGTGCTGTGCCGGGTTGCTGGCGCCGACCTCGGGCACGGTGACGCTGTCCGGAGCGCCGGTGACCGGGCCGCCGGACGGACTCGCCGTGGTGTTCCAGGAGTACGGCCGCAGCCTGTTCCCGTGGCTGCGGGTCGCGGACAACGTCGACCTGCCGTTGCGGGCGGCCGGGATCGCCAAGGCGGCGCGGCGGGAGTTGGTCGGTGAGGCGCTGGACGCGGTCGGGCTCGCCGACGCGCACCGCGCCTACCCGTGGCAGCTGTCCGGCGGCATGCAGCAGCGGGTGGCGATCGCCCGCGCGATCGCCTACCAGCCACGGGTTCTGTTGCTGGACGAGCCGTTCGCCGCGGTCGACGCGCAGACCCGCGCGGATCTCGAGGACCTGATCCGGGACGTGTGGCGGCGGTTCGGCATGACGTTGGTGTTCGTCACCCACGACATCGACGAGGCCGTCTACCTCAGCCAGCGGGTGATCATGCTGACGTCCTCGCCGACCAGGGTCGCGCAGGACCTGCCGATCGACCTGCCGGCCGAGCGCGACCAGCTGACCACCCGGGGCGATCCGCGGTTCGCCGAGCTGCGCGGCCTGGTGTACGCCCAGATCCAGAAGGCCAAGCTGGAAGGGAAGACGCAGTGACCGTCATCGATCCGAGTGCCTTCGCCGGAAATGTCTACAGTGGAGGATGGGTCACCGCACACGGTGGCAGTAACCCGATTCTCGCCCCCGCGACCGGCGAGCGGCTCGGCACCACCGGGCTGGCCGACGCCACCGACGTCGACCGGGCCGCGGTCGCCGCGGCGACCGCGCAACGGGAGTGGGCCGCGGCGAGCTATGCCGACCGGGCCGGGGTGCTGCGCCGCGCGGGCGCGCTGATCGAGCAGCACGCCGAGGAGTTACGCGGCTGGGTGATCCGGGAGACCGGTGCGGTGCCGGGACTCGCCGCGTTCGCCGTCGACGTGGCCGCACAGGAGTGTTACGAGGCGGCGGCACTCGCGTCCCGGCCGCCGGGTGAGCTGCTGGCCACCACCCAGCCCCGGTTGTCGATGCTGCGCCGGGTGCCGGTCGGGGTGGTCGGGGTGATCTCGCCGTTCAACGTGCCGCTGATCCTGTCGATCCGCTCGGTGGCGCCCGCGCTGGCGCTTGGCAACGCGGTGGTGCTCAAACCCGACCAGCGCACCCCGGTCAGCGGCGGGTTCGCGATCGCCGCGCTGCTGGCCGAGGCCGGGCTGCCGGCCGGCGTGCTGCACGTGTTACCCGGCGGCGCGGACGCCGGCGCCGCGCTGGTCGAGGCGCCGCAGGTGCGGGTGGTGTCGTTCACCGGGTCGAGCGCGACCGGGCGCGCGGTGGCCGAACTGGCCGCCAGACATCTCAAGCGGGTGCACCTCGAACTCGGCGGCAACTCGGCGCTGGTGGTGCTGGACGACGTGGACGTCGACCGCGCGGTGTCCGCCGCCGCCTGGGGTTCCTATCTGCACCAGGGACAGATCTGTATGACCACCGGCCGGCACCTGGTGCACGAGCGGATCGCGTCGTCCTATGTGGAGGCGTTGGCCGCGCACGCGAAGGCGCTGCCGGTTGGCGACCCGACGGTCGACCAGGTCGCGCTCGGCCCGCTGATCGACGCCGGCCAGCGGGACAAGGTCCACGGCCTGGTCACCTCCACTGTGGACGCCGGCGCCCGACTGGTCGCCGGTGGGTCCTATGAGGAGCTGTTCTACCGGCCGACCGTGCTCGACGACGTCACGCCGGACATGCCGGCCTACGCCAACGAGGTCTTCGGCCCGGTCGCGCCGGTCGTGCGGTTCTCCTCGGTCGACGAGGCGGTCGCGCTCGCGGCGGACAGCGCCTACGGGCTGTCGCTGTCGATCCTGACCGGGGACGCGATGCGCGGGCTCGCGCTGGCCGAGCGGATCCCGACCGGCATCGCGCACATCAACGACCAGACGGTGAACGACGAGGCCGTCGCGCCGTTCGGCGGCGTGCTCGACTCGGGCACCGGCGCCAGGTTCGGCGGCGCGGCGAACATCGACGCGTTCACCGACTCGCGGTGGATCACCGTGCGTGCCGACATCCCGGAGTACCCGTTCTGATGACCGCGCGCACGCGGGTGGCCATCATCGGCGCCGGCCCGGCCGGGCTGCTGCTCGCGCACCTGCTGCACCTGCGGGGCATCGACTCGGTGGTGCTGGAACGGCAGTCCCGCGAGCACATCGAGCGGCGGATCCGGGCCGGAGTGCTCGAACAGGGCAGCGTCGAGCTGCTGACCAGGGTCGGGCTCGCCGAGCGGCTGCACCGGGAACGGCTGATCCACCACGGGGTCGAGCTGCTGCTCGACGGGGTCGGGCACCGGATCCCGCTCACCGAGCTGTCCGGCCGGGAGCTGACCATCTACGGCCAGCACGAGCTGGTCCGGGATCTGGTCGCCGCCCGGCTGGCGACCGGGGAGCCGCTGCTGTTCGACGCGCCCGTGGTGGCGGTCAACGGGCTCACCGACTCGCCGGTCGTCCGTTATATCCACAATGGACACGAGGTCGAGCTGCGGTGTGACTTCGTCGCCGGCTGCGACGGTTTCCACGGGGTGAGCCGCCAGAGTGTGCCGGCCGGCGCGCTGACCGAGTTCGAGCACGGGTACCCGTACGCGTGGCTCGGGGTGCTGGCCGAGGTGCCGCCGTCGGCCGAGGAGCTGATCTACGCGTCACACGAGCGCGGCTTCGCGCTGCACAGCATGCGCTCCCCCACGGTGACCAGGCTCTACCTCCAGGTCGCCCCGGACGAGGACATCGCCGACTGGCCGGACAGTCGCGTGTGGACCGAACTGGGCGCCAGGCTTGGCCGCACCACCGGGTTCGACCTGCGCGCCGGCCCGATCGTGGACAAGGCGGTCGCCGCGCTGCGCAGCTTCGTGGTCGAGCCGATGCGCCACGGCAGGCTGTTCCTCGCCGGCGACGCGGCGCACATCGTGCCGGCGACCGGTGCCAAGGGCCTGAACCTGGCGGTGGTCGACGTCGCGGTGCTGGCGACGGCGTTGGCCGGCTACTACGCCGACGGCGACGAGTCCGGCCTGGACGCCTACTCGGCGACGTGTCTGGCGCGGGTCTGGCGGGTACAGCACTTCTCGTGGTGGATGACCTCGATGCTGCACCGCTCGCCGGAAGATGATCCGTTCACCCGTCGCCTGCAGCTGGCCCAGCTGCGTTACCTGACCAGTTCGCGTGCGGCCGCCGCCTCCTTCGCGGAGAACTACGTCGGCCTGCCGTTCCCGGAAGGAGTCCGATGACCATCCCACCGTTTCGAGCCGACCACGTCGGTAGCCTGCTGCGCCCGCCCGCTCTGCTGACCGCGCGGGCGGACCGGGCGGCCGGGCGGATCTCCGCCGAGGAGCTGCGCGCCGCCGAGGACGTGGCGATCCGCGACGTGGTCGCCATGCAGCACAACGTCGGCCTGCGCTCGGCGACCGACGGCGAGTTCCGGCGGACGTCCTGGCACATGGACTTCATCTACCGGCTCGGCGGCATCAGCTCGTCCGACGAGTCGATCAAGGTCCGGTTCGAGAACGCGGACGGCGTACTGGAGTTCACCAGCGCGGCGTTGCATGTGGACGGTCCGGTGCGGCTGACCGACACCGTGTTCGCCGACGACTTCTCGTTCCTGCACGGGGTAGCTGGCGAGGCGGTCACCCCCAAGCTGACCATCCCGTCGCCGAGCATGGTGCACTACCGGGGCGGCCCGGCCGCGCTCGACCCGGCCGTGTACCCCGACGAGGAGCTGTTCTGGGCCGACCTGTCCCAGGCCTACGCCCAGCAGGTGGCCGCCGTCGCCAAGCTCGGCTGCCGGTACCTGCAGCTCGACGACACCAGCCTGGCCTACCTCAACGACCCCAACCAGCGCGCCCAGCTCGCGGCCCGCGGTGACGACGCCGACCACCAGCACCTGCGCTACATCAGGCAGATCAACACCGCGCTCGCCGGGCGGCCGGACGGTCTGCGGGTGACCACCCACATGTGCCGCGGGAACTTCCGCTCGTCCTGGGCGGCCGAAGGGGGCTACGACTTCGTGGCGGAGGCGCTGTTCTCCGAGCTGGCGGTGGACGGTTTCTTCCTGGAGTACGACGATCCGCGCTCCGGCTCGTTCGCGCCGCTGCGGTTCGTGCCGCCGGGGAAGATGGTCGTGCTGGGCCTGGTGACCACCAAGCGCGGCGAGCTGGAGTCCAAGGAGGACCTCAAGCGGCGGATCGACGAGGCGGCCAAGTACGTGCCGCTGGAGCAGTTGTGCCTGTCCCCGCAGTGCGGGTTCTCCTCCACGGTCGAGGGCAACACGCTCACCTACGACGAGCAGGTCGCCAAGCTGGCGCTGATCGTCGAGGTGGCGGCGGAGGTCTGGGGCTGACCGCGGGCCCCTCCTGATCGCCGGGCTCAGCCCTGACCGAGCCAGCCGAGCAGCGTCGCGGCGTCCTCGGCGAACGCCGCCGGATCGTCGTCCCGCACGAACTCCAGCAGCGCGTACCCGTCCTCCATAGTGGACAGAACGGGGGTCCACAACGGCTCGCCGGCGGCCAGGGGCAGCCGCGCGCCGGTGTCCGACCAGGCGAACACGTGCGCGGTCACCGGCGCCAGCGTGCGCGCCTGGGTCAGCGCGTCGGCCGCCGACACCCCGATCGGCGGCTGCCAGTACGGCCGCACCGCCGGCACCTCGGCCAGCAGGTCCACAGTGGACTCCAGGGTGTCGGTCAGTGTGTTCGCGTGGTACTCCAAGCAGATCGTCACGCCCTCGGTCGCGGCGAGCGCCGCCACCCGCGCGATGTCCGCGACCACGCCGCGCCGGTCCGGCTCCCGCGCGGACCCGAGCTCCCCGGCCCAGATCCGGATCCGAGGCGCGCCGAGGGCCACCGCGGTGGCCAACCAGTCGTCGAACGGCGCACCGGCGCCCGCGCGGTAGTACGACCCGAACGCGGCGACCTCGATCCCCGCGTCCGCACAGCGCGCGGCCGTCTCCCTGGCCGCCGCCCGGTCCTGGACGTGCACGTCGCCACCCCACTCGACCGCGCGCAGCCCCGCCGCGGCGACCAGCGCGACGATCTCGGGGACCGACAGCTGCCGGAAGGTCACCGACACCAGCCCGGGCACCGGGCTCACCGGATCGCCGAGGTGTCGTCCAGCGGCGCCCAGCCGAGCTCCTGCTTGGCCTTGGCCAGGCTCATCGTCCGCTCGGCGCCGTCGCCGCTGATCGAGTAGCAGTCGAAACCGTGTCCCCGGCGGGAAAGTGCGGCGTCGATCGCCCGCGCGACGTCGCGCGCGGAGGTCGACATCACCCGCCGCATCGGATCGCCCGCGCGCGGCCAGGCGTCGTCCGGGACCGGGTAGCACAGGCGAAGGGACACCACGTCCATGCCGACGGCGACCGTCGCCGAACGGCAGACCTCCTCGGCCAGCCGCTTGGCCAGGCCGTAGAAGTCGGTGGCGTCCGGCGGGGTCGAGTCGTCCGGGTAGCGGCCGAGCGGTCCGTCCGCTGTGGACACGACGATGTCCTCGCCGGGCGCCGGGTTGCCGCCGCCGAGCGGGAACGGGTAGACGGACATGCTGCTGGTGTAGACCACGTGCCGCACCCCGGCCTGGTGCACCCCGGTCAACGTCGAGTACAGCCCCGGTACAGCCACGTCCAGGTGCCCGCGCGCGTTGGTCGCGCTGTGCCAGTTGTTGACCTTCGGGCCCATGGCCATGAAGACCAGGGAGTCCGTTCCGGCGGCCAGCGTGGCGACCAGGTCGACGTCGTGCAGGTCGCCGGTGTGATACTCCACTTCGGACACCGGGGCGGCCAGCGCGGCGAGGTCGAGCACCCGGATCCGGTGCGTGGTGGCCAGATGTGGCAGCACCATGGATCCCACCGTCCCACAGCCGCCGATCACGAGCAGGCGCATCGCCACTCCTCTCAGACCTGGACGTGCGCGTTCCTGCCGGCACGCAACCCGACCACAGTGTGCACCGCGGCGACCCCGGCGAGCACCGCCAGCGGCACCCGCCAACCACCGGTCGCGTCGTGCAACGCGCCGATGGCCACCGGGCCGATCGCCGCGAACAGGTACCCGAGCGCCTGCCCCATCCCCGACAGCGACGCCGATGACCGGGGATCGGCCGCGCGCAGGCTGAAGAACGCGAGCGCGAGGAAGAACAGCGTACCCGCGCCGACCCCGATGACCAGTGCCCACACGAGCGCGAGCCCGGGCACCACCAGCAGTCCGAGATAGCCGGCCAACGCGAGGATCGAGCCGCCAGCCGCGACCAACCGCTGGTCGGGCAGCCGCGTCAGCAGCGGCGGCACCAGGATGCTCATCAGCACGCCGACGATCTGGTAGACGAACAACAGCCACCCGGCGTACTCCGCGCTCTCCCCGGTGCTCTGCACGATGGCCGGGAACCAGGCCAGCATGGTGTAGAAGCCGCAGGCCGACAACGCCATGAAGGCCGAGACCTCCCAGGCCAGCGCCGAGCGCCATGGCGCGCGCGGCTTGACCGTCTCCGGCTCCGGCCGGGTGTGCCGGCGCAGCTGCGGGGTCCACACGGCGAGCGCGACCAGCGCGAAGCCCGCCCAGATGCCCAGCGAGGTGCGCCAGCCGCCGGGCAGCACGCCCGCCAGCGGCACCGCGATCCCGGCCGCCGTGGACCCGATGACCCCGATCACCGCGGTGTAGACGCCGGTCACCGTGCCGATCCGGTCCGGAAAGTCCCGTTTGATCATACTGGGCAGCAACACGTTGCCGATCGCGATGGCGACGCCGAGCAGCACCGTGCCGACCCACAGCAGCCCGGCCACCGGCACCGACCGCAGCACGATCCCGCCGGCCAGCAGCAGCATGGCCACCCAGAGCAGCTGGTCGACCCCGAACCGGCGGGCCAGCCGGGGCACCTGCGGTGACATCGCCGCGAAGGTCAACAGCGGCAGGGTGCCGATGAACCCGGCCGCACCGGCGCTGAGCCCGAGGTCGGCCCGGATGGTCTCCAGCACCGGACCGACCGAGGTCAGCGCGGCCCGCAGGTTCCCGGCGATCAACAGGAACCCCACGACCAGCAGCACCCGCCGGCCGATCCCCCGTTCCTTAGCAGACCTCACGACCGTCACCCGGCCACGTTGTCACAGGTCGGCGTCGCCCAGCAAACACCCCGTAACGCCCATCCGACCTTCCCACCTGTGTGAGCGATCATCCGATCTGATGAGATGACCACGTGGCCTGGATCCAGCTGGACAACGCGGTGAACGTTCGCGATCTCGGCGGCCTGCCCACCGACGGGCCGTGCCCGATCCGGTTCGGCCGGTTGATCCGGTCGGACAACCTGCAGGACCTGTCCCCCGCCGACATCACTCGGCTGGTCGACGATGTCGGCGTGACCACGGTGATCGACCTGCGCAGCGTCCACGAGCACACCGCCGAGGGGCCTGGGCCACTCAGCAGGGTCAACACCGTGCGGCACGTGCACCTGTCGGTCGTGCCCGAGAGCGACGGCATGACCGACGTGGCGGCCGACGCGCTCGCCGTGCGCCGCCAGCGCGACACCGCCCAGCCCCCGGCCGACCCGCTGCTGGCGTTCTACCTCGGCTATCTGGACAACCGGCCGGACAGCATCGTCGAGGCGCTGCGGTCGATCGCCGGCGCGCCGGGCGCCGCGCTGGTGCACTGCGCGGCCGGCAAGGACCGTACCGGCGTGCTCATCGCGCTGGCGCTGACCGTGGCCGGTGTCCCGAGGGCCGAGGTGATCGCCGACTACCTGGCCACCGGCGAGCGCATCGAGGCGATCCTCGCGAGGCTGCGCGCCTCGCCGACCTACGCCGAGGACATCGATCGCCTGCCGGCCGACGAGCATCGGCCGAGGGCGGCCGCGATGACCGACCTGCTCGCCCGGCTCGACGAAGATCACGGCGGCGTCCTCGGCTGGCTGGCCGAACACGGTTTCCACGCGCAGGATGTGCAGCGGCTGCGCGACAAGCTCCTGGAGGTCTGAATGGCAAGGTCCGCGCTGGTGACCGGTGGCACCGGCGGATTGGGCACCGCGGTGACCGTCGCCTTCCTCGACGCGGGCTGGCGGGTGATCGTGCCGTGGGTGGTTGAGCAGGAGCTGGCGCGGATGCCCAAGCACCCGCGCCTCAAGCTGGTCCGCGCCGACCTGTTCGACGAGCAGTCCGCGCTGGAGTGCGCGTCGGCCGCCGGGTCCAACGAGGACGCGCCGCTGCGCGCGGTGATCAATCTGGTCGGCGGCTTCGCCGCGGGCGGGCGGGTGCACGAGACCCCGATCGACGAGTTCGAGAGCCAGCTGCTGCTCAACCTGCGGGCGACCTACCTGACCTGCCACGCCACCCTGCCCTACCTGATGAAGGCGGGCGGCGGGTCGATCGTGTGCATGTCCAGCCGGGCCGCCACCCGCCCGTTCTCCGGCGCGGCCGGCTATGTCGCCGCGAAGGCCGCCGTGCTCGCCCTGGTCGACGCGCTGAACGTGGAGTACGCCGACGCGGGCGTGCGCGCGAACGCCGTGCTCCCCGGCGTGATAGACACCCCGGCCAACCGGGAGGCGATGCCGGACTCGGACCGCAAGGACTGGGTCGACCCGGCCGACATCGCCCGCACGGTCCTGTTCCTGGCCGGCACCGACAGCTTGCCGATCAGCGGCGGGCACATCCCCGTCGACCGGGCCTAGCACTACGACTCAGGCCGCGATGCCCTGAATGAGGCATTGGCGACGTTCACCGTCCCGAATGGGGCATTCAGGGCAGTTCAGCCAGGCGGGTGACGATCGGGGCGCCGAGCCGGTCGATCCAGGCGGCCGGCGCGTCCGACGGCGGCACCAGCATCACCGTGCCGAAGCCGAGCTCGGCGTACTCGGTCATCTCGCGGGCGAACACGTCGGCGTCGGTCGGCAGCGCGCTCACCATGATCGTCTTGTGGATCGTGGACTCGTCGCGACCGACGTCGTCGCAGTGGCGGCGCAGCACGTCCACCTTGTGCGCGACCCCGGCCGGCGTGGAGGCGAACAGGTTGCACGCGTCGGCGTACTTGGCCACCAGGCGCAGCGTCTTGCGCTCGCCACCACCGCCGATGAGCACCGGCGGCTTGCTGATCGGCAGCGGCCGGCAGATGGTCTCCGCCAGCTGGTAGTGCTTGCCGGCGAAGGGGCCCTCGTTGTCCGGGTCCCACATCTGCCGGCACACGAGCAGCGTCTCCTCCAGCCGCTCGAACCGCTCGGCCACCGGGGGATACGGCACGCCGAGCCCGAGGTGCTCGCGCTCGTACCAGGCGGCGCCGATGCCCAGCTCGCCGCGACCGCCGGACAGGACGTCCACTGTGGACACGATCTTGGCCAGCAGGCCGGGATGCCGGTAGGTCACGCCGGTGACCAGCACGCCCAGCGTCGCGGTCGACGTGTGGGCGGCCAGGAATCCCAACGCCGTGTAGCCCTCCAGCATCGGATCGGTCGCCGGCCGGAGCCGGTCCATCTGGAAATAGTGGTCCATCACCGAAAGGTGGGTCACCCCGGCGGACTCGACCGCGGCCCCCACTCTGGCCAACTCGGGCGCGATACCGGCTGCGCCATCGGGAAAACGGAACTGCACAAGATGAATTCCAAGGTGCACGTTCGGCAGCCTAGATCCTGGAGCACACTCCAGCTCAAGTTACGCCGGCAGCCCGGTTACCTCGGCCAGCTTCGCGACCGCCGCCGGCTCCCACGGCCCGGTGGTGATCAACACGACGTGCCCGATCCCCCAGTCGGCATAGTCCGCGCACCGGCGGGCGAAGTCGGCGGCCGACTCCGATGGCAGCCACCGGGTGCTCAACGTCTTGTCGATGTCCGCGAACGGCCGGCCGACCTCGGCGCAGTGTTCGGCCAGCACGGCCAGCTTGTGCCGCACGGTCTGGCCGCCGTCGGGGATGTCGGGCAGGTTGCACGCGTCGGCGTACTCGGCCACCAGCCGCAGCGTCCGCTTCTCCCCCATGCCGCCGACCAGCACCGGCGGGTGCGGCCGGCGCACCGAGTTGGGGTGGTTCATCGGCCGCGCCAACTGATGGTGCTCCCCGACGAAGGCGTCCTCGTCGCCGGCCCACATCCGCAACGCCAGCCGCAGTGTCTCCGCCAGCCGCTCGAACCGCTCCCGCTTGGACGCCGGCAGGTCGAGGCCGTAGGCCGCGGCCTCCACCTCGTGATACCCGGCGCCGATGCCGAGCCATGCCCGCCCGGCCGACAGCACGTCCAGCGTGGTGACCGCCTTGACCAGCAGCCCGGGCGCCCGGTAGGTCGCCGCGGTGACCATCGTGCCCAGCCGCACCCGCGAGGTCGCCGCCGCCAGGAACCCCAGGGTCGTGTACCCCTCGAGCATCGCCGCCTCGACCGAGGACGTCGGATCGGCCTGAAGCAGGTGGTCAGACACCCACACGGTGTCGATCCCGGCGTCGTCGGCCGCCCGCGCCACCTCGGCCAGCCGCCGCCCGGTGTCGCCCGACCAGGAGTAATCGGTCACGTTCAGGCTGATCCGCATGTCACCAACCCTGCCACGACCCTGATGCCCCTAAGGGGGATTTTCAGGGATCGGGCCGGATGTCCTGGCCAACACCGGGCCCATAGTGTCTGCGGTGTGGTCCTCATCGAGACGAATTCGCTCGAGAAGCGATACGACAGCGTCACCGCGCTGGCCGACCTGACCGTGGCGATCGAGCCCGGGGTCGTCGGCCTGGTCGGGGTGAACGGCGCCGGCAAGAGCACCCTGATCAAACTCGCGCTCGGTCTGCTCGCGCCGACCGGCGGCACGATCAGGGTCCTCGGGCTGGATCCGATCGCCGACGCCGAGGCGGTACGCGCCCGCGTCGGCTACATGCCAGAGCACGACTGCCTGCCGCCAGACCAGATCGCGGCCGAGTTCGTGACCCACATGGCCAGAGTCAGCGGTCTGCCGGCGGCGGTGGCCAGGGAGCGCGCCTCGGAGACCCTGCGCCACGTCGGGCTCTACGAGGAGCGCTACCGGCGCATCGGCGGCTATTCCACCGGCATGAAACAGCGGGTCAAACTCGCCCAGGCACTGGTGCACGACCCGGAGCTGCTGCTGCTGGACGAGCCGACCAACGGCCTTGACCCGGAGGGCCGGCGGGCCATGCTCGACCTGGTGCACCGCATCGGCACCGAGTTCGGCATCTCCGTGGTGGTCTGCTCGCACCTGCTCGGCGAGATCGAGCGGATCTGCACCTCGCTGGTCGCCATCGACGCCGGCAGGCTGCTGCGCTCGGCGACGCTGTCGGCCATGACCCAGCACAGCGACCTGCTGATGGTCGAGATCGACGAGGACCGGACCGACCTGGCCGAGCTGCTCACCCGCGCCGGCCTGGACGTGCGCGAGAGCGAGCGGGCGCTGCTGGTGCGCATGGGCGAGGACCCGGACGCGACCTACGACCTGATCCGCGACGCGGTCGCCGATCTCGACCTGTCGCTGCACCGGCTGGAGCGCCACCGCCACCAGGTGGCCGACCTGTTCCGGGACCTGCCGACCGCGGAGGCGACCCATGTCTGACAACAGCGCCGCCGGTGTCATCCATGACATCGGCTACCAGCGCTACAACGGCGCCCGCCTCGGCCGGGGCTACTCGGCGCGGTCCCTGTTCGTCCAGAGCGTGCGCAGCGGGTACGGCATCGGCCGCAGCATCTGGGCCAAGCTGCTGCCGATCGGGCTGCTGGCCGCGGCCTCGATCGCCGCGCTGATCCTGGTGGTGGTCAACACCCAACTGCCGGTCGAGGTGATCGACTACGTCGGCATGGCGTCCACGTTCACCTACGCCGCGACCGTGTTCGTCGCGGTGGTGGCGCCCGAGCTGGTGTCGGTCGACCTGCGCACCAACCTGCTCTCGCTGTACCTGTCCCGGCCGATCACCCGCGCCGACTACGCGCTGACCAAGCTCGCCGCGCTGGCCGCGGCCACGTTCGTGATGCTCGGCGGGCCGATGCTGGTGCTGTTCGTCGGCATGGCCTTCAGCACCGACAACGGCATCGCCGGGGTGTTCAGCGAGCTCGGCGGGCTGCTCCAGGGCCTGCTGGCCGCGGCCATCCACGCCGCGGTGCTGGCCGCGATCGCGCTGCCGTTCGCCTCGCTGACCGGCAGGCGGGTGTTCGCCACCGGCATGATCATCGGCGTGACGCTGCTGACCGCGCCGGTCAGCGGCGTGCTGCAGGCACTCGGCGAGGGCGCCGGCCGCCAGCTCGCCGGGCTGCTCGACCCGGTCAGCCTGCTCAACGGCGTCGACCGGTGGCTGTTCGACGGCGGCATCTTCGACGTCGGCCCCTACGGCCCGGTCTACGGCGCGGGCGCACTCGTGATCATCGGACTCGGCACGGCGTGCACCGTGTGGCGGTATCGGAAGGTGAAGCAATGACAGCGGTGGAGCTGACCGCGGTATCGCGCTGGTACGGCAACGTGGTGGCGGTCAACGACGTGACCCTGACCATCGCACCGGGACTGACCGGCTTGCTCGGCCCCAACGGCGCGGGCAAGACGACGGTGCTGCACCTGATGGCGGGCCTGCTCGCGCCGTCGCAGGGCACGGTCACCGTCGCCGGCCAGTCGGCGTGGCGCAACCCGCAGATGTACCGCAACCTCGGCCTGGTCACCGAGCGGGAGAGCGTGCCGGGATTCCTGACCGCGCGGGAGTTCGTGCTCGCGTCGGCCAGGCTGCACAAGCTGCCCGACCCGGCGGCCGCGACCGCCAGGGTGCTCGGCATCGTGGAGCTGGAGTCCGCACAGGACCGGGAGATCTCCACCTACTCCAAGGGAATGCGCCAGCGTGCCCGGGTCGCCGCGGCTCTGGTACACGACCCCAAGGTGCTGCTGCTGGACGAGCCGTTCAACGGCATGGATCCCCGGCAGCGCATGCACATGATGGAGCTGCTGCACCGGATGGCCGACGAGGGCCGCACGATCCTGTTCAGCTCGCACATCCTGGAGGAGGTCGAGCAGCTTTCGGGCACCGTGCAGGTGATCGTGTCCGGCCGGCTGGCCGCCTCCGGCGACTACCGGCACATCCGCCGGCTGATGACCACCCGGCCACACGTGTTCACCATCGCCTCCTCCGACGACCGTCGACTCGCGACAGTCCTCATCGGACAGGAGTCGGTCGCCGGTGTGTCCATGGCAGACGGTGCGCTACAGGTGCACGCGAGCGACTACGGCACGTTCACCAGGGCGCTGGCGAAACTCGCCAAGGCGTCCGACATCCGGCTGACGAGCATCATGCCGGCCGACGAATCCCTCGAGAAGGTCTTCTCCTACCTGGTGGCGACATGAACACGACAATCATGGGTCTGACCACGCGGGCGCTGCTCGGCAGGCGCCGGGTGCTGATGCTGCTGCCGATGCCGTTGGTGCTGATCGGCCTGACGCTGATCGCGGTGTCCACCGGCGCGCAGCCGGAGAACTGGGGCCCGCTGGTGTTCGGCGGGCTCGGGCTCGCGGTGATCCTCCCGCTGACCGCGCTGATCGTCGGCAGCAGCGTGCTCGGCCTGGAGATCGACGACGGCACGATCACCCACCTGCTGACCAAACCGTTGCCGCGCAGCGAGATCGTCATGTCCAAGCTGTGTGTGGCGTGGCTGGTGACCACGATCGCCACCGGGATGCCGTTGGCCATCTCGGCGCTGATCGCGGGTTCCGGCCAGCTGGCGATCGGCCTGGCGGCCGGGGCGCTGCTCGGCTCGTTGACCTACACCGCGTTGTTCCTGGCGCTGAGCCTGATCACCAAGCGCCCGGTGGCCGTCGGGCTGGTCTACATCATGCTGTGGGAGAACCTGGTGGTCGGCTTCGTCGACGGGGCGAAGGTGTTCAGCGTCCAGCAGCACGCGACCACCTTCGCCAACGCGGTCGCGCAGTCGGACATGCTCAACGACACCGTCGCACTGCCCACCGCGATGATCATCGCCGCGATCTTCGTCGTGGTCGGCACCTGGGGCGCCACCGCGCGCCTGCGCTCCTTCGCCCTCACCGGCGAAGCGAACTGACCGCATGCCCTGAATGGGGCATTGGGGACGCTCACCGTCCCGAATGCCCCATTCAGGGCGTCAGCCGCGCCTAGCCGTAGCGGGCGTTCTCCAGGAGGACGGCGATCAGGTCGGCTCGGCTGGTGAGGGTCTCGGGGTGGGTGGGGCCGAGGACCTGACGGCGGGCGGACAGCACGTCGCGCAGCTCGGTGGCGGCCTCGCGGAACCGGCCCATGCCCATCAGCACCGCGGCCAGGTTGTGCCGGCTGATCAGCGTGTCCGGGTGGTCGGCGCCGAGCACCCGGACACACGCCGCCAGCTCCTCCCGGCTGGTGGCCAGCGCCTCGTCCTGCCGGCCGAGGTTGTTCAGCACCATCGCCACGTTGTCCCGGCTGGTCAGCGTGTCCGGATGTTCCCGGCCGAACAGGCGCGACCGGATCGACAGCACGCCCCGGTGCTCGGCCAGCGCCGCCTCGAACCGGCCGAGCGCGTTGAGCGCGTTGCCCACGTTGGTCCGGCTGACCAGCGTGTCCGGATGCTCCTGGCCGAGCACCTGACCGCGGGCGGCGAGCACCATCCGGTGGGTGTCCAGCGCGTCCTCGAACCGGCCGAGGTGGGCCAGGGTGACCGCGTAGCTGTTGCGGCGGTTGAGGTTCTCCCGCACGTCGGCGGTGCCGTCCAGCGTGCTGGCGTGCATCTCCAGCGCCAGCTCGTAGCGCCCGGCCTTGGCCGCCGCGTAGCCCATCGACCTGGCCTCGGCACTCGCGGCGTGGCGCATCGCGGTGCGCAGTACGGCGTCCGGCACGTGGTCGAACGGGTGGGTGCGCTGCGCGTGGTCGACCAGGTAGTCGAACACGGTCACCGTGTCGCCGGTGCGCTCCAGCAGCGCCGACGGGTCCCGCGCGGTCGCCCACGCCCAGGCGTCCGCAGTGGACTCCGCTGGGGACTCCGCTGGGGACTCCTCGGCGGACTCCGCTGGCAGGTAGTGCTCGTGCACCTCCTCCAGCAGCGCGACCGGCAGCGGGCTCAGGTAGCCGGCCCGGCGGCAGTCCACCGCGGCCGAGACCAGCGCGGCGCCCCGGGGATCGGCGGCCGCGCGCCAGCGGGCGAGCAGGGCCTGGCCGCCGGCCTGGTGCTCGGCG
>NZ_BAAGXS010000033.1:0-233832 GCF_054779715.1 Actinophytocola sediminis
CCCGGCGCCGCGGCCGAGTGGCGCGGGCCGGCCACCATCCCCGGCGCGGTCGCGGCGGTCGCGGGATCGGGCGTCGAGCCGGGGGAACTGGCCGCCGCACAGCGGATCGCCGACGCGCTCCGCGCCGGGGCGCACGGCTTCTCCTATCTGGACACCGACAGCCCGGCCGCCATCGCCGCGTTCGAACGGGCCTTCCTCGAGGTCGCCGACGACATCGAGCTGCTGTCCGCCGGGCGGCGGCCGTGGCGGCGCTGGTGGCGCAGACGGTCGGCGAGCCGAGGTCCGGTGGCGGCGGCGGGTGTGGCCCGGCTGCTGGCCGCCGCGCGCCCGGTGCCGCGCATGGTGCTCAACGTCGACTCGACGGTGTTCGTGAAGGCCGCCGGCACCCGGATCGTCACCCGCACCATGACCTCGGCCCAGCTGCGCCGCTTCGAACACGGTCAACGGCTGCGCGCGGACCCGGTGGCCGCCGCGCTCGATGAGCGAGCGGGCTGATTCCCTGAGACCGTATGGCGGTGGCGATCAGCGATGAGCAGCTCGCCGCCGTACTGCGGCGGTTCGTGCGCGGCTGCGAGCCCATGCTGCGCCGGCTGCGCGACACCGACGAACCGCTCGACCTGACCGTGGCCACCGACGACCGCGACATCGACCACGGCGTGCTCAAGCGGGTCAGGGCGCGCATCGGCCGGGTCCGCTGGCCCGGCTCGGCGACCTGGTCGCGGCGCAGCCTCGCGGAGCGGACGCACTGGTGGATCAGCCGGGTCGGGCGGGTCACCGCGCTCGCCGCGTCGGTCACCGGCCTGGCCGGCGCGCTCGGCGACCGGTTGCCACTACAGGACATTCTCGGCTCGGCCGGCCAGGGGCTGCTGCTGTGCGCGCTGGCCGCCGAACACGGGATCAGCGACCGGACCACCCAGGTCCGGGTGCTCGCCTCGGTGCTGTTCCAACGCGAGCTGTCCCCAGCGGTCGCCGCCGGCACCGGCGACGACGCGGCCGACGCGGCCGAGGTCGCCCGGCTCACCGGCGTCGACGCCGAACCGCCGGCCGAGCCCGCGAAAGGCCACCAGCTCGGCCTCAAACAGGCCGCGAAATGGTTGTGGCGTCAGGGCAGCATGCTCTACGCGGTCTACGGCGAGCTGGACAAACGCCCCCACGGCCGCTTCTACCACCGGGCACTGGGCATGCTGCCCGTCGTCGGCCTGGCCGGCGACTACCTCGGCGAACGCTCAGCCCTCAAACGCGCGGCCAAGTCCCAACTCCGCTGGCTCCGCACCCACCAACCAGCAAAGCCCTGAATGCCTCATTGGGGACGCTCAACGTCCCCAATGAGGCATTCAGGGCTTCAGTGCCGGCGGAGCTGGCGCCAGGCCACGAGGACCGCGATCAGCGCGGTCAGGCCGCCGACCGCCAGGCCCGGGCGGTGAACCACCGTCCGCCAGGCCGGCGCCAGCTTCGCCTCGACCGGGTCGGGCAGCTTGGCCACCAACACCGCACCGGTGTGCTCGATCGCCTGGCCGCTCTCGTGCACGGTGTCCCGGACCCGGCCAGGCACGTCGACCTTCTCGCCGAGCGCGGCCACCGTCTCGGCCAGCTCCTGGCGGGTCAGCTCGGCGTCGTTGCGCAGGTCCTCGTCGGTCGGCGGCTGACCCGGCATGGTCATCCGCTCCTCGTGCCGCCGGTCGGTCATCGCTTCGCCGCCTCCTTGACCACGTGCATGTCCCGCTTGGCGCCCCGCACCGCCGCCGAGGGCATCGGGGAGCTCCTGCGCAGCTGCCGGCGGCCCACCATGGCCGCGACCGCGGCGGCCAGGAACAGCACCACGGCCACGATCAGCGCCGCCACCCAGACCGGCATGACCAGGTCCAGCACCAACACCAGCGTGGCGACCAGCGCGCCGACACCGAACAACGCGAGCAGTCCGGCCGTGCCCAACCCGGCGACCCCGGCACCGGCGTGCTTGGCCTTGTCCTGGGTCTCCCGCACGGCGAGGCGGAGCTCGGTGCGCACGAGGTGGCCGACCTGGTCGGTCAGATCGTTGACGAGCTCCGCGGTCGACTTCGCCGTGGCCGGTTTCGCCAACCTGACCTCGCCTGTCGTCGCACTCGTCATCGCACTCATCGTCACCCTCCTCAGCCCGAGTCGATGGTGGACTACCCACCTCTTTGCCCCCGAAACCGTTCGCCACGGCGGATGGAGTGGACAAGATCCCGCCGGTTCGGCAACAGTCGACATGTGACCGGAACCAGACTGCCCCAGGTCGACAACGTGAAAACCGCGTTGGTGGCCTGGGTGATCGGGGCGCACGCCCTACTCGGCTACACCACCGTGGGTGGGTGGCCATACGACGAGGTCAACGAGGTTTCGTTCGCTCCCGGAGTCGAGCTGGTGCTCGCCGCGCTCATCGGGCCGTCCGGGTTGTTCGTCATCGGCGGGTTCTTCTTCCTGGCCGGCCTGTTCACCCCGCCCTCCCTGCACCGCAAGGGCCTGTCCCGGTTCACCCTCGACCGGTTGCTGCGGCTCGGGCTGCCGTGGGCGGCCTCGGCGTTCCTGGTGTGGCCGCTGACGATGTGGCTGGCCTACCGCGCAGACGGCCACGACGAGTCGATCTGGTGGGTCGTCACCCACCGGTACCCGCTGTTCGACGCCGGGTCACTGTGGTTCGCGTTCGTCCTGCTGATCTTCTCGATCGTCTACGCGGTGTGGCGGACCATGTCCCCGCCCGACGAGGACGCCCCGCCGCCGGGCAAGGGGCTGCTGGTGGCCATGGCCGTCGGCATCGCGGTCAGCTCGTTCCTGGTCCGGCTCTGGTTTCCCGCCAAGAGCGGGCAGATCTTCGACCTGCACCTGTGGCAGTGGCCGCAGTGCGTGTTCATGTTCGTCCTCGGCCTGATCTGCGCGCGCCACGGCTGGGCGCGGGAGGTGCCGGAACGGATCCGGCGCACCGCCACGACCATCGCGGTGATAACCATCTGCCTGGTGCCGATCCTCGGCATCGCCGTCGGCATCACCGACCTGGCCGCCGACATCGGCCCGTTCCTGGGCGGCTGGTCCTGGCAGGCGGCGGCGACCGCGCTGGTGGAGGGCATCCTGGTGGTCACCGGGTCGCTGTGGCTGCTCGGACTGGCCCAACGACACCTGACCCAGCACGGGAAGTTAGCCAAGGCCTGTTCCCGGGCCGCGTTCCCGGCGTTCGTCATCCAGGGCCCGGTGCTGATCCTGCTCGCGCTCGCACTGCGGCCGATCGACATGCCGGCCGAGGTGAAGGCGCCGCTGGTGGCCGCGGTCGCGCTGGTCGCCTCGTTCTACGCCGGCTGGCTGCTGGTCTCCAGGAAAGAACCGGCCAAAGCCCGTCGCCATGCCGGCTGACCCGATCCGCGAGGTGGTCATCACCCCGGTCGCCTTCCGGGACCCGCCGCTGCTCAACGCGGTCGGCGTGCACGAGCCGTACGCGCTGCGCGCGGTGGTCGAGGTGCGCACCGAGGACGGCGTGCTCGGCCTCGGCGAGACCTACGGCGACGCGCTGCACCTGGACCGCCTCCGCCGGGCCGCCGCCGAGATCATCGGCCTGGACGCGTGGCAGCTCCAGCGGATCGCCGCCAGGATCGCCGCCCTGCCGGCCGGCGGCCCCGGCGGGGACGGCACCAGCGGCATGGTCAACGCCGCCATCGCCGACCGCGTGCTCTCGCCCTTCGAGGTGGCCTGCCTGGACATCCAGGGCAGGACCATCGGCCGCCCGGTCACCGACCTGCTCGGCGGCGCCGTGCGCGACCGGGTCGACTTCAGCGGCTACCTGTTCTACAAGTGGGCCGGGCACCCCGGCGCGGCCGACGACCGCTGGGGCGCGGCACTGGACCCCGACGGGATCGTCGCACAGGCCCGCCGGATGGTCGACGAGTACGGCTTCACCGCGCTCAAGCTCAAGGGCGGTGTGTTCCCGCCGGCACAGGAGGCCGACGCGGTCCGCGCGCTGCACGCGGCCTTCCCCGGCCACCCGCTGCGGATCGACCCGAACGCCGCCTGGTCGGTGCCCACCTCGATCCGGGTCGGCCGGGAGCTGGCCGGGCTGCTGGAGTACCTGGAGGACCCGACCGAGGGCATCGCGGGCATGGCGCAGGTCGCCCGCGAGGTCCCGATGCCGTTGGCCACCAACATGTGCGTGGTCGCCTTCGACCACCTGCGCCCGGCGGTCGCGGCCGGCGCGGTCGCGATCATCCTGTCCGACCACCACTTCTGGGGCGGGCTGCGCCGCAGCGCCGCGCTCGCCGCGACCTGCGACACCTTCGGCCTGGACCTGTCCATGCACTCCAACTCCCACCTGGGCATCAGCCTGGCCGCGATGACCCACCTCGCCGCGGCCACCCCGACCCTGACCTACGCCTGCGACACCCACTGGCCGTGGAAGGACCCGGCCGAGGACGTCATCGAACCCGGCGTGCTGCGGTTCGTCGACGGCGCGGTCACGGTGCCCACCACCCCCGGTCTCGGCGTCGAGCTGGACCGGGACGCGCTGGCACGGCTGCACGAGCAGTACCTCGCCTGCGGTCTGACCGCCCGCGACGACACCGGCTACTACCGCCGCCGGCATCCGGACTTCGACCCGGCTCCGCCACGATGGTGACCATGACGGTTCTCCAGGTGTGCCCGCTGCACGAGTCGCTGGAGGGTCCGCTGGCGCGCTACGACCCCGTCCGGCTGTTCGACCGGCCCGATTTCCTTGCCACCCATGGCGATCAGGTGATCGCCGCGGTGACCAGCTCCCGCTACGGCGTCACCCCCGAGCAGATGGCGCAGATGCCGGGGCTCGGCGCGATCGTGCACTTCGGCGCCGGCTACGAGGCCACCGACCTCGACCTGGCCCGCGCCCGCGGGGTGCAGGTGTCCAACACCCCGGACGTGTTGTCGGACTGCGTGGCCGACCTGGCGGTGGGTGGGCTGCTGGATGTGCTGCGTGGCCTGTCGGCGGCCGACCGGTTCGTGCGCGCCGGCGGCTGGAACTTCCCGCTGACCACGAAGGTGGGTGGCAAGCGGGTCGGCATCCTCGGCCTCGGCGGCATCGGGCGGGCGATCGCGCGCCGGCTGGCGGGTTTCGACGTGCGGATCTCCTACCACTCCCGGCGGGTGGTGCCCGACGTGCCGTACCGGTACCTGCCATCGGCGGTCGAACTGGCCGCCGAGGTCGACGTGCTGGTGGTCGCGACCGCGGGCGGCGCGGGCACCCGAGGGCTGGTGTCGGTCGAGGTGCTGGCGGCGCTGGGCCCGGCCGGATACCTGGTGAACATCGCCCGCGGCAGCGTGGTCGACGAGCCGGCACTGGTGTCGGCACTGGTCGACGGTCGGCTCGCCGGCGCCGCGCTGGACGTGTACGCCGACGAGCCGACCGTGCCGGCGGAGCTGCTCGCGCTGGACAACGTGGTGCTGTTCCCGCACATCGGCAGCGGCACCCGGGAGACCAGACAGGCCATGGGCGAGCTGGCCTTCCAGAACCTGCGGCAGTTCATGACCGACGGCACGCTGGTCACCCCGGTTCCGTAGGGGTGTTCCGGTGGTGTGCGGACGGTTCAGGTCACGGTGGCCGAGGTGTCCCGCACGGTGACGGTCGCGTGGCTTTCCTGGAAGCTCTGCTCGGAGACCAGTGTCAGCCGGGCGGAGGACTGGAACTCCGGCAGCGTGGTGGAACCGCAGGAAACCATGGTGGACTTGATTTTCGCGATGGTGGCAGCCAGTCCCTCGTTGAGGTCGCCGGCGTAGGGGACGTAGCCGTCGACGCCCTCCTCGAAGATCAGTCCTTGGCCGCCCTGGCCGTAGCGCTGCCAGTTGCGGGCTCGGTTCGAGCCTTCGCCCCAGTACTCCTTGACGAAGCCGTCCCGCGTAGGGAGCTTCGCGCCCGGCGCCTGATCGAAACGGGCGAAGTAGCGGCCCATCATGACGAAGTCGGCACCCATCGCCAGCGCCAGAGCCACGTGGTAGTCGTGTACCAGCCCGCCGTCCGAACAGATCGGCACGTACTGGCCGGTTCGCTCGGTGAAGGCGTCCCTGGCCGCGGCGACGTCCAGCACCGCGCTCGCCTGGCCCCGGCCGATGCCCTTCTGGTCGCGGGTGATGCAGATCGAGCCCCCGCCGACACCGACCTTGACGAAGTCCGCGCCCGCCTCGGCGAGGAAGGTGAACGCCTCACCGTCGACCACGTTGCCGCCGCCGGTCGGGATCTCGGGGTAGTGCTTGTTCACCCAGGTCAGGGCCTGTGCCTGCCAGTCGCTGTAGCCGTCGGACGAGTCGAAGCACAACGCGTCGGCGCCGGCGGCCAGCAGCGCGGGGACGCGCTCGCGGTAGTCGTGGGTGTTGACGCCGGCGCCCACGCGCAGCCGCTTGTCACCGTCCACGAGCTGGTGGGGGAAGCGCTTGTTGTCCGCGTAGTCCGACCGGAAGACCAGGTGCTGGAGGTGCCCGCCGTCGTCCACCACCGGCAGGCAGTCCAGCCGCTCGTCCCACAGCCTCGCGTTGGCCGACGAGAGCGTGCTGTCCGTGCCGGCGTGCGGCAGGTCGGCGATCGCGGTCATCCGGCCGCTGACGGGCCCGTCGAGATCGTGGCGCTGGGGATGGAAGTCGCGGGAGGTCACCAGCCCGAGCAGCCGGCCGCCGGCGCTCCCGTCATGGGTCACCGCGGCGGTGCTGTGGCCGGTGCGGCGCATGATGCCGACCAGATGGCTCAGGGTGTCATCGGGGCGGACGTTCGTGTCGCTGGTGACGAACCCGGCCTTGAAGTTCTTCACCTTCCGCACGGCGGCGGCCTGTTCCTCGATCGACTGGTTGTGGTGGAGGAAGGACAGGCCGCCGTTACGAGCGAGCGCGATCGCGAGTTCCGGCGAACTGACCGCCTGCATGATGGCCGAGGTGAACGGTGCCCGCAGCTCGATCGCCGGTGTCTCACCCACCACGTGCCGCACCATCGGCGTGCGCAGGTCGACGGCGTCGGGCGCGCAGTCGGTGCGGGTCCGGTTCGGCAGCAGCAGATACTCGTTGAACGTCCGTGAGACCTCGGCCACGATCCTTGCCACTTGAGAGTCCTCCCCGATGACGGCATACGGCTGATGTGGCCATGAAGTCTCCACCACAGGCAGGTCACGCGGTTCATGACCCGGTGAACGCGTCCCGGTGGTCGCGTACCCAGGAGCGGAAGGACCTCGCCGGCCGGCCGAGGACGCGTTCGGCGTCCTCGGTCAGCACGGCGTTGCCGCCCGTGCGGATCTGCTCGTAGCCCCGGATCGCGACGTCGACCAGGGCGGGGTCGAGACCGGCGTCGAGCATCTGCTGGCGGGCGAGGTCGGTCGGCAGGTCGACGGTCTCGACCTGCCGACCGACCTCCTCGGCGATCACCGCGACCTGGTCGGGAACGCTGACCAGGTCGGGTCCGGTCAGGGTGTGGGTCTGGCCGTCGTAGGCGTCGGTGAGCAACACCTCGACCGCGACCGCCGCGATGTCCCTCGGGTCGATCACGCCCTGCCGGCCCGTCGCGGTCAGGTTCGGCACGGGCTGGCCGGCGCGGATCGGGCCGGCCCAGCGCAGCGCGTTCGACGCGAACGACGATGGCCGCAACACCGACCACGCCATCCCGGACCCGGCCAGCGCCTGCTCGCCGGGCTCGTGCCAGTCGGCGGGCCGGGTGTGCTGGCCGGCGGACTGCTCGCCGCCGATGGCCGACAGTTTCACGATCTTGCCAACGCCCTCGGCCGCGGCCGCCTGAATCATGGCCAGGTCGTGCTCGGGTACGTGCGCTCCCGGCGCGGTGAGCAGGAAGACGGTGTCGACCTCCGCGAGCGCGCGGCGCAGCGAGTCGGGGTCGGCGAAATCGGCCCGCACGACCGCGCTCTCGGACAGTGGCCGCACGCGGGCCGGGTCGCGGGTCATGGCCCGCGTACGCGCGCCTCGGTCGGCGAGCAACCGCAGGACTTCACCGCCGACGGTGCCCGTGGCACCGGTGATCAGGATCATGGCGCCACGATGCCAACCCGGGCCGGTTGGGTTATAGGAACTTTCGGCACCCCACCGGGCGCTGGCTAGCCTGGCGGGGTGAACGCCCGTGAGCGACGGTTGCCGGTCGCGGCCGCGCTGCGCCCGTGGATCGCCCAGATCAGCGTCGCCAGCTACGCCCGCGACGACGGCTGCCCGCTGATCCACCCACCCGAGCCGACCACCACGCTCGTCTGGCGCGCGACGACCGACGGACCCGGCGAAGCGCTGGTCGTCGGTCCGCGCACGCACGCGTCCTACCACCTGGGCAAGGACATCCCGCTGTGCCTGCGGTTGCGGATCAGGCACGGCTCGGTGCCCTCGGTGCTGGGCGTGCCGGCCGACGAGCTCGTCGACCGGGTCGTCGCGCTGCCCGACCTGGTCCCGTTCCGCGCCGAGCCGGGCCACGACCCCGGGCGCGTCGCCGCGCACGTCCAGGCTGCGCTGCTGGCGCGCATGGACAACGACCGGGCCGACACCCGGGCGCGGGACCTCGTGTACGCGGCGGCCGCCGCGTTGGCCACGGCTCCGGCGCGCGTTGGCGACGCGGCCCGGCGGGTCGGGGTCAGTGAACGACAGCTTCGCACCGTCTTCACCAGGACCACCGGCCTGTCGCCCAAGCAGTTCGCCCGCCTCAGCCGCGTGCGCACGGTGCTGCGGGACACCGGCCGCCGCTCCCTGGCGCGGCTGGCCAGCGACGCCGGCTACTACGACCAGTCACACATGACCGCGGAGTTCCGCCAGATCATGCACGTCACGCCGAAGGTGTTCGCGGAGGGCCGGCTGCCGGCGACGGCGTGTTGAGCCGTGCGGGGTGGTGCCCTTCCCGGGTGGGGTAGCCGGGAAGGACACCACCGTCGAGCCGGGCCCGCGGGGCGGCGGGCTGTGGTGGCTCGACCACGCGGCGCCGAGCTGGGGGAGAGCATCGGCACCGAACTCACGTGAATCGGTGTGGGCGAGCCCGTGCAACGGCCGGTACCCGAAATACGATCGATTGGCCGAGTGCGACTGGGCCGACCGGGTCAGCGATCTTTCGGCCACTTGTCGGGGCCGTCGCCGTCATCGCCACCATCATCGTGCCCGTCGTCCTCGCCCGGCCGGTCGTCCGGCCGCTGGCCTGGCCCGCTGGGGCGGGTCGGCCTGGTGGTCTCGGAGTCCGGCGATGTGGTCCCCGGGCCGGTGAACGGCCGGTCGGACGTGGTGGACGGCTGGCTCGAACTCGGCTGTGCGGTGGTCGTCGGTGGTGTCGATCTGGTCGTCGTCGGCGTGCTCGACTCCGTCCCGCGGGAGGCGTCGGACCGGGACGGCGCGTCGGCGACGTGGGGCGTGAGCCGTTCGCGGATGGCGGCGACGTCGTCGCGGATCCGTTCGGCCGCGCTCGGCTCGGCCACCTCGTCGGCGAGCTTGTCGGCGTGGGCCAGCAGCCGGGCGGCCTCGGGCAGGCGGCCCTGGTCGACGGCGGTCCTGGCGTCGCGCAGCACCCCGTCGGCACGGTCGACCGCGGCCCTGGACTCGGCCAGGCCGCCGAAGACCAGCTCGGTGACCGGCCACAGCGGGCTGCCGGGACCGGCCTGCGTGGCCACCGCGGTGAGTCCGCCGCCGGTCAGCAGGGCGGCCGCGGCGACGGTGACGGTGGCCTTGCGCATCCGGCCCCGGCCGCGCGCCGGGCGGGCGATGGCGGTGGTCACCGCGTCCAGGAGCCGTTCGTCGGTCGGGCCGGCGGTGGGCATCGAGGCCCGCCAGGTGGACAGCATCCGCTCGACCTCGTCGCCGTCGACCGGCTCGCCCCGGCCGAGGCGGTCGAGGAACTCGTCGTCGTCGCGGCCAGCGTCGCCAGGTGGCAGGCGAATGCTCACGCGATCACCTGGTCGGCGGCGCGGGCCCATTCGCGGAGGCGGGCCAGGGCGCGGGCCTGGGCCATCCGCACGGCCGATGGTGACTTGCCGATGACCGCGCCGACCTCCTCGGCCGACAGGCCGGCGGCCACCCGCAGCAGGATGATCTCGCGCTGGGCGCCGGTGAGGTCGTTGAGCAGTGGCAGCAGCCGGCGGGACAGGTCGGCGTGCACGGCGTGCGCCTCGGGGGTCCACCGCTCGTCGGCCCGGTCGGGCAGCGTCTCGATGGTGCGCAGTGCGGGGGTGCGGTGGGCGTCGGCGACCTTGTTGGCGGCGATCCGGTAGACGAACGCGGTGAACGGCAGGCCGCGGTCCTGGTAGCGGGGCAGCGCCTCGAACACGGCCAGGCAGACGTCCTGGGCGACGTCGTCCGGGGACAGGTCGCCGCGGCCGAGAGTGCCCAGGCGTGCCCAGCAGTAACGCAGCACGCCGGGGCGGATCCGCGCGAGCAGTTGCGCGGCGGCTTCCGGCTCACCGCGCCGGGCGCGCGTCGCGAGCTCGTTGTCGAGCGTCACACCGGGGAGCCTAGCCAGCCGAAGTCGGCGACGGGTAGTAACTCCCCGGGTTACCGTGTCCGGCGTGAGCGATGCCAAACATCCCTACAGCCCAGCGGTGGTCGCCGGCGGCCTGGTCTTCGTCTCCGGCGCGCTGCCGTTGCTGGCCGACGGGACCGTGGTCAGGGGCGGCCGGGCCGCGCTGGACGCGGCGATCGAGAACCTCGAGCAGCGGATGGCGCACGTCGGCGCCCGGCTCGAGGACATGGTCAAGCTGACCTACTTCGTGACCGACATCTCCCTGCGGGACGTGGCGAACGAGCAGTTCATCGACCTGTGGCCGGAGCCGAGGCCGGCGCGCACGGTCGTCGGGGTGGCCGAGCTGCCCTACGGGTGTGAGGTGGAGCTCGACGCGGTGGTGCGCGCCCCGGTCACGTCCTGAGCGCCTCGCCGACCAGGTCGACGGCGCTGCGGGAGGGATCGCGGGCGGCGCTGTTGTAGACCTGCTCGGTGGTGTCCACGCTGGTGTGCCCGACGTCGGCCTGGACGTGTACCAGCTGGGCGCCGGCCTCGACGGCGGTGGTGACGTAGAAGTGGCGCAGGGCGTGCGGGTGCATGGCGTCGGCGACGTCACGCAGCGGCTCGCCGGCCGCGGTGGCGATGCGACGCAGCAGCTGCCAGACGGTCTGGCGCCGGTAGCGCCCGCCGGTGCGGGTGACCAGCAGCGGTGCGGTGCGGTCCGGTTTGGCCGGGGCGGTCTCGGTGCTGGTGTGGTCGCGCAGCCGTAGGTAGGTCAGCAGGGCCCGTTCGGCGGCCTCGTGCAGGTAGACCACGCGGGTCTTGCCGCCCTTGCCGGTGACCCGCAGTGCGCGGCGGCCGCGGGTGACGTGCAGGTCGTCGCGGTCGAGGATGCAGAGTTCGCCAACGCGCAGGCCGAGGGTGAACAGGCCGACGACCGCGCCCGCTCGTGCGCTGTCGAGCAGGCTGGCGCCGCGCCTGGTGGCGGCCGCGGTGGTGAACAGGGCGCGCACCTGGGCGGTGGTGAGCACGACGGTGCCGGTGGTGTTGCCGGTGGGGGTGATCAGGCCGAGCCGGCGGCGGTTGAGCGCGGCCGGGTTGCCGGCGGCCAGGCCGGCGTCGGCGAGGTGGGTGTAGAGGGCCTTGACGGTGGCCAGCATGCGGTCCCTGGTGGCGGGGGCGGCGCCGGCGGTGTCGAGGTCGGCCAGCCAGGTCTTGACGTTGGTCGAGGTGGCGGTCAGTGGGTCGATGCCGCGACTGGCGCACCAACGGAACCAGTGCAGCGCGCGGAACCGGCCGCGGGGGGCCGGGGGTGGGGTGTTGGCCCGGACCGCCGTGGCGGTCGGGTTGGCGGTCGGGTTGGCGACGAGGGTCGCGTACCGGGTGATCGCCTCGGCCCACTGGTTGTCGGCCCGGTCGTCGGTGGGCGTGATCCACTCGCGGAGGTCGGCCGGGCTGGTGGGTAGACCCAGCCCTTCGGCGTAGGTCCGGCGGGTGGCCGGGTTGCCGTAGCCGCTGAGCCACTCGGTGATCTCTCCCAGCAGCCGGTGTGGCTCGGCCACAGCGGGCCATGGCCCCTGATCGGCCGCCGATACGAGCTCGTTGCCCTCCACGATCGTCACCACGACAGCTTAGCTACAAAAGCACAGTTCTGTAGCCAACCTGGCATACAGATACGTAACTCCTAACCCAAGTTACGAGATCTACAACTCTCTACTAGGATATGGATCATGATTGAAGTGCAGCTGGAGACGTCGGGCCTGTGTGGGTTCAGCCGCTGTCGAGCGCCGCTGCCGGGCTCGGGACCCAAGGGCGGGCGACCGTTCGCCTACTGCCCCGACCGGGCGTGGCCCGGCGGCCGCACCTGCAAGCAACTGGCCGCCGCGCAGGACGCGCTCGTCGAGGCCCTCGGCGCGACCACGACCCCGGTCACCGACGCCACCGCCGGTTTCGTCGACGCCGCGCACCGGGTGTCCGAGCCGCTGCGCGACCTGCTCGCCCTGGCCGAGGCACTCAAGACCACGTTGGCCGACGAGACGAAAGCCGCCGCCGACCGCGCAACGCACGCCGAGACCGAGGCCGCGACCGAACGCGGCCTGCGCGCGGCGGCGGAGTCGGAGACCGAGCAGGCACAGACCGCCGCCGAAGCGGCCGAAGCGCGGGCGACCGAGACCGTCACCGAGGCCAACGCCGACATCCGGCGGCACCGCGCCGCCCGCGACCAGGCCGCCGCCGAGGCCAAGGCGGCCCGCGAGTCGGCCAAACAGGCCGAACTCGCCGCCGCGCACGCCGAGGGCATCGCCGCCACCGAACGCCACCGCGCGGAAGAAGCCCTCACGCGGGCACACGCGGCCCTGACCGAGATCACCCAGCAGCGCGCACGCGCGGACGTGGCCGAAGCCGAGACCGCCGGCCACCGCGCACGGGCCGACAACGCCGAGGCGGAGATCGCCCGGCTACGGGATCGTGCCGACGACGCCGACATGCGCGCCGATCACCTGCGCGCGCGTGCCGAACTGGCCGAGTCCGAGATCGCCGACGCCCATGCCCGCGCCGACGCCGCCGAGGCCACCGTCGCCGAGGCGCGTCGCCGAGCCGACGACACGGCCACCGCCCTCACCGACGCCACCGCCGCGCTCGCCACCCGCACCGCCGAACGCGACGCCGCCCGCGCCGCCGAACAGACCGGCCGCACGGAACTCCGCACCGAACACCGCGCTGAGCTCATCGCCACCGAGCGCCGCCACGCCGAGCTCACCGGACGCCTGCGCGACGCCCTGCTGCGTCCGGCGCCGGACGAGGAGCTGCGCACCCGCCTGCTGGCCACCCTCCTCGACCCGAGATGACCGGGAGGTTGTGACCCAGGTCTCCTGATCACGGGTAGAAACTCAAGCGGCTTGAGGTTCCATAGTCGACGTCATGAACGACAACCACCTGTACCCCATCGGGGACGCGGCGCGCCGCACCGGGCTGAGCGTGAGCGCCATCAGGTTCTACGCCGACGCCGGGGTCATCGCGCCCGCCGAGCAGACCGCCGGCGGACACCGGCTCTACGACGTGGACGCCATCGCGCGGCTGGAACTCGTTGCCACCCTGCGAGACCTGGGCGCGGGCCTGGACGACATCCGCGGCCTGCTGGCCGAGGAGACCAGCCTGCGGGAGTTGGCCGAGACCCACCTGCGGGTGGTCGAGCGGCACCTGCGCGACCTGCGCGCCCGGCGTGCTGTCCTGCGCACCATCGTCAACCAGGCCACCACCACCGAACGGGTGGCCCTCATGCACAGCCTGGTGTCCATGTCCGACGACAGCCGCAACCAGCTCCTGGACGAGTTCTGGCGCGAGGTCACCGACGGCCTGACCGTCCACCCCACCTACGTCGAACACCTCCACCGGATGCGGCCCCAGGTGCCGGAGGACCCCACCACCGAGCAGCTCCAGGCGTGGATCCAGCTGGCCGACCTGGTGCGGGACGACGCCTTCCGCGCCGCGGTGCGCCAGTTCTTCCACGTCAGCTTCGCCTCGCCCACGTCAGCTGACCTGACCACACCGGACATGGTGGCGTTCGCGGAGCAGCGCCGGCAGGTCGAGCTGGCGGCCCAGGAGGCCGAGCGGTCGGGGCTGTCCCCGGAGTCACCTCGGGCACGGGAGATCGCCGAACGGCTCTTCGCCGCATACGCCGATCTCATCGCCACCACCGTCGGGGCGCCGCTGGGTGCGCGGGAACTCGCCGACCTGCGCCAGTCCATGACCCATCCTGATCCGGACGGTGCCGGGAGCCAGGTCGCCGAGCGGTTCGTCGCGGAGGTCACCGGCCTGCTCGGCACCTACCTGTCCCTGATGGCCACCATCAACGAGACCCCACCGGACGAGTGGCTCAGGACCGGGCCGAGCGACGGGTGGCTCGCCGCCGCCCTCCGAGCTCCCTAGTCCGCCACGTGGGCGGTGTGCTCCACCCAGTGCCGGGCCAGCTCCACGTCACCGTCGACGGTGACGTGGTCGCCGGTCAGGGGAAGCCGGCGGGTCAGGATGAACAGCAGCGATGCCGCCGGACCGTGGACGGTCACCTCAGCGGTGCCGCCGCCGTGCTGCCAGCGCGCACCGTCGGGGTGGCGCACGATGTGCCAATCGCCGACGCTCGGCTCGTCGGTGGCGTGGAAGCGCAGGGTCTGGCCGGTGCCCCGCATCGCGGCGGTGGACTCCGGGCGCTGGGCCGCCCAGGTCGGCGAGGTGAGCATGGTCAGGTGGTTGGTGATGAGATCGGCGGCGACGTCGGCGTCGGTCGTGTAGTCGTGGCCGGCGGCCGCGGCCGCGTCGAAGCCGTGCACGACCGCCTCGTTGAGCATGCTCTGGAGCCAGAACTGCGCACCGGTCCGGCTGTCGCCGGAGGCGTTGAACACCTCGGCGTCCAGTGCCGCGTCCGAGCAGACCGCGGCCGCGCGGGCGCCGGCGTCGGACAGCCACGCCGGCCATTCCCGCGGATCGGCGGGCAGCTCGGCCATCTCGGTTGGCAGCTTCATCGGGTCGGTGACCCGGCGTTCGATGATGTCGGACACCCAGTGCAGGGTGTGGCCGACGTGCTCGACCAGGCTGGTCACCGTCCACCCAGGACAGGTCGGCACCACGGTGTCGCTCTCCGCCGCGCGCACGTGTTCGGCCAGCTGCCTGGTGTTGTCCTGGAGTGCCTGCCGGCGGCGTTCCGCGCTCAGCTCGGGACTCATCGATCGTCCTGCCTTTCCCATCACCGCTCGGTTTCACGAAATCGCCAGATCCGCGAACCTACACGAGCAGCGCCGCCATCAGCGCCATGCCGAGGCTCATGATCCCGTGCGCGGCGAGCGCCGCCGTGGGCAGCCGTAGCGTCTCCTGGGCCCGGCCGGCGTCGAACGCGCGCGCCTGCCAGCCGATCCCCGCGACCAGAAAAACCGCGCTGAGCAGCACGGCGACGATCGCGATGTGCGCCGGCGCGTTCATGGTCATCGTCGCGCCGTCCCCGCCATGGCCGCCGTGCCCGTCGCCGGACGCGCTGTCCCGCACCGTCATCGTGGTCATCAAAGTTGGCATGATGAGGAGCATCCAGGCCATCCCGGCCATCATCAGCGCGTGCTGGCCAAGCGACCACCGGCCGCCGTGCCCACTCGCACCGAACACGAGCATGCCGGCGAACCATCCGGTAGCTCCCGGCGACGGTTATCCCGGCACCGCGGCCACCAGACCCATGATCAGGTCGAGCGCGCCGGCCTCCACGTCCCACTCACCCTGCCGCAGGGCGTGGTTGGACACGAGGAACACCAGCCGGTCGGAGTCGAGGAACCGGGCGTAGGCGGCGAAGGACCACCCGTTCCCGCCGGTATGGCCGGCCAACCGTCCCGCCTCGGTGTCCAGCACGCTCCAGGCGTATCCGGTGTGCGCGCCGTCGTCCTCGACCCTCGGGGTGAACATGCGCTTCTTGGCCTGGTCGTCCAGGAGCGTGTCGCCGGTCAGGGCCACGTGCCAGCGGTACAGGTCGCGTGGTGTGCTGAGCAGGCCTCCGTTGCCCCGCAGATTCCAGTATGGACCGTCATCCGCCCACGGGTGTTCGGCTGGTTTTCCCTGCGGCATACCGTGTTCGTCGTACTCCACGGCCACAGTGGACGGTTCCCAGTCTGGCAGCACGTAGCCGGTGCTGGTCATGCCGGCCGGCGCGAACAGGTGCTCGGCCAGGAAGGTCTCGTAGCTCGTCCCGGAGACCAGCTCGATGATCGCGGCCAGCAGGCTGAACCCGACGTTCGAGTACTGGTACCCGCCACCGGGAGTCAGCGGCGCGCGCATCGCGGCGTCGATCAACCCCGCTCTGGTCAACGGGTCGTAGTCGTCGCCGAGCGATTCGGGCAGCCCGGAGGTGTGGGTCAGCAGGTGGTGCACCGTGATCCCGCGCCGGTCTGCGGGCACCCCGTCGAAGAAGGTGCCGATCGAGTCGTCGAACGCCAGCTCGCCCCTGGACTCCAGCAGGACGATCGCCGTGCCGGTCACCGCCTTGGTGATCGAGCCGATGTCGTAGACGGTGTCACAGCCCGACTCGACGCCGGTCTCGCGGTCGGCGAAGCCGAAACCCCGGCAGGTCACCAACTCGCCGCCGTCGGCGACGGCCACCGCGCCGTCGGCACCCGCCGGCCAGTTGTCGTCGAGGAAACGGTCGACGGGGGAGCCCTCCACGACCCGCTCGACGCCGCAGCCGGTCAGCGCGAGCACCAGCAGAAGAACAAGGCCACGCAGAGACATTCTCACTGGAATCCTCACTGGTCTCGGCGGGCCAGCAGCCACCCGCCGGTCGTCATCGCCGCCACGGCCCACGCGGCGAGCACCCCGATGCCCGCCCATGGCGCGATCGGCAGCCGGTCGATGGCCGTGGTGGCCTGGATGGCGAGCCCGGCGGTCATCGGCGCCAAGCCCTCCAGCCGCTCGCGCCAGGTCGGGTCGCCGACCAGCGTGACCAGCATCGGTGCGATCAGCAGCACCGACAGCACGGTGCTCAGCGCGCCGGCGGTGCCGCGCACGATGGTCGCCACGCCGAGCGCGAGCAGCGCGACCAGCGTCAGGTAGAGCACGGTGCCCACCGCCGCGCGCAGGGTCGCCGGGTCGGCCAGCGACAGCGGCTGGTAGCCGTTCGCCTCGGTGAACCCCTTGCCCGGCAGGACGATCCGGCCGGCGAGCAGCGCGCCGAGGACGCCGACGGTCGCGGCGACCAGCACGGTCGCGGCCACCACGACCGCCTTGCCGGCCAGCACCTCGAACCGGCGGGGGCGGGCGGCGAGCGTGGCCTGGATGAGCCCGGTGCCGTACTCGCCGCCGATCACCCCGACCGCGAGCACGACCGCCGCGATCTGGCCGAACCACACGCCGGTCAGCGCGAGCTTGGGCACGTCCTCGAAACACCGCGCCGGTGTCGGGCAGTGCGCGGTGTCCACGGCGAGCACCGCGGCCAGCCCGGCGCCGACGGTGAACACCGCCACCGCGGCCGCCAGCCACGCGTTCGACCGCAGGGTGCGCAGTTTGGTCCATTCGGCGCGCAGCGCGTGTCTCATGCGTCCCGCCCGCGCAGTCGCCAGGCCGCGAGCGCCAGCGCGGCCGCGGCGTAGGCGCACAGCACCGCGAACCCGGCCCAGGGCGTGATCGCGGTGTCGTAGCGTGGCACCGTCTGCTGGATGGCGAAGCCCGCGGCCGGGGTCAGCCGGTCCAGCCACACCGCCGCCGACACCGGCAGCCCGGTGGCCACGATCTGGGGCACCAGCAACAGCAGCAGCACCACGGTGATCGCCGGGGTGGTCCGCCGGAACAGGGTCGCCACACCGAGGCTGAACACCGCGATCACGGCCACCAGCGGCCCGGTGCCCAGCACCGCGCGCAGCACGTCCGGATCGGACAGCGGCCGGGTCGGCAGGCCCTTGGACCCGAGGATCGGGTTCGCGATCAGGAACGCGGCCAGGCCCGCCACGATCCCGGCGACCATGGTGGCCGCGGCGAGCACCAGCGCCTTCGCGGCCAGCACCCGGCCCCGGCGCGGGCTCGCGGCGAAGGTCACCAGGATCATGCCCCGCCGGTACTCCGAGGTCACGAACAGCACCCCGACCGCGACCACGGCGATGAGCCCGACCAGGATCCCGGTCAGCGTCATGCTGGTGACGTCGTCGGCGAACAGGTCCGGCCCGAGGTCCCCCTCCCCGGTCAACGTCACCGAGCCGTCCACATCGGACTGGTCACCCGCGCGGGTCCGCCAGCTGTCCGCGCCCTGCCCGGTGACCGCGACCTCGTCGAACGACGCCCGCCCGGTGGTCATCCGCCCCTCGACGGACTCACCGCCGAACTGCCGCTGGACGGCGATCTCGGCCGCCGACCCGGTGTACAGGCCGACCAGCACCTCGCTTGGCAGCTCGGCGAACTCCACGGTCCCCACCCGGCGCCAGTCCGTCCCCTCGGCGGACTCGTAGCCGGTGACCGTTGCTCCCTGGCGGTCCAGCCGCAACCAGCGGGGTGTCCCCGCGCCCCCGCCGGCTACCTCGTCGTCCACTGTCTCGCCGTCCACTGTCTCGCCGTCCACTATGGACATCAGGTGGAGGCCGTGTCCGGGAGTGATGACCAGCGCCGCGTACGGGTCCCCGTGCCGGTCACCGGCGCGGATCATCAGCCCGGCCTTGGCCCAGTCGTGGCTGGGGTCCTGGTCGGTCACCCTGGCCACGATGCCGCCGTCGCCGTCGAGACTCCGGTGGGTGAACTCGCCGCCGTCCTGCACGGAGTTGTCCACCACCGCGCGCTCGGCCGCCGGCCCCCCGCCCGCGCCGGCGGTGACCGAGCCGGCGGCGCTGAGCAGCGCCACCAGCACGGTCAGCAGCACCAGCGCGCCCATCGCCAGCACCCACCGGCGCACCGTGCGCAGCTTGGTCCACTCCGCGCGCAGCAGGCCGCCGAAACCGGCCTGGCCGGACATCGTGCTCTGGTAGGACATCAGGACTCCCGGAACTCGACGGCGTCCTGGGTCAGCTCCATGTACGCCTCCTCGAGCGACGCGCGGTGCTCGGCGATGCCGCTGAACGGCACCCCCGCGCCGGACAACAACGCCACGATCCGCTCGGCCGGCAGCCCGGACACGGTGACCGTGTCCCTGGCGTTGGCCGCGACGGTCCCGCCGGCGCCGGTGAGCACGGTGATCGCGGTCAGCCGTTCGTCGGTGCGCACCAGGACCTGGCCGCCGGACGCGGCGGCGAGCAGGTCGGCCACGTCGCGGTCGGCGATCACCCGACCGCGGCCGATCACCACGAGGTGGTCGGCGGTGCCCTCCAGCTCGCTCATCAGGTGGCTGGAGACCAGCACCGCGCGGCCCTCGCGGGCCAGCGCGCCGAGCAGCCCGCGAATCCACCGCACGCCGTCGGGGTCGAGCCCGTTGACCGGCTCGTCGAACATCAACACCGGCGGGTCGCCGATGAGCGCGGCGGCGATGCCAAGGCGCTGGCGCATGCCCAGGGAGAACCCGCCGGCCGCACGCCGGGCCGCGCTGGCCAGCCCGACCTGGTCGATCACCTCGTCGACCCGCCGCGTGGGCAGCCCACCGGCGTGCGCGAGCCACAGCAGGTGGTCCCTGGCGGTGCGCGCCGGGTGCACGGCCGCGGCGTCGAGCATCGCGCCGACCTGGCACAGCGGGTTGGGCAGCTGGTGGAAGGGCAGGCCGCCGATGAGCGCGCTGCCCTCGTCCGGCCGGTCCAGGCCCAGGATGATCCGCATGGTGGTCGACTTGCCGGCGCCGTTGGGGCCGACGAAACCGGTCACCCGCCCCGGGGCGACGGTGAACGAGAGGCCGTCGACGGCCGGGGTTGGTCCGTAGCGTTTCCGCAGCTCGCGGACCTCGATAGTGGCGTCCATGGGCAGCAACCCTACGAATCCGGGCACGTGGAGTCGTCCCGCGCCGGAGCCGTTCGCGCCATCCCCCACGCGAGGGACGCCGGGGTGCGCGGTGGGGGACGCGGGAGCGGGTGGCTCCGGCGACAATGGCGGCTGTGAACCCGTTCGCTGTGGTCGGCGCGCTGCTCGGCGTGGCCGGGGGGCTGGAGGCGGTGCTGCGCCCGGCCGGGCAGTTGTCGGTGACGCTGCTGGTCGCCCTGTTCGCGACCGTGCCGGTGGCGTTCGCGCGCACCAACGCGGGCGCGGTGGCCGCGGTGCTCACGCCGATGGCGGTGCTCTCGGTCGCGCTGCACGGGGTGCTCACCGCCGGCGTGGCCGGCGCGGTGGTGGTGTGGTCGGTGCTGGGCCGGCGCCACCTGCGCCGTGCACGCCGGGCGGCGGCCGCGCGCACGGCGGCGGCCAGGGAGGTGGAGGACGCGCTGCTGGAGCTGACCGCGCGTGGTGAGCGGGCCCGCATCGCCCGCGAACTGCACGATGTGGTGGCCCACCACATCTCGATGATCTCGGTACAGGCCGAGACCGCGCGGCTGACCACCCCCGGGATGCCCGCCGATGGCGCGCGGCAGCTGCGGGCGATCGGGGACACCGCGCGGACCGCGCTGACCGAGATGCGCAGGCTGCTCGGCGTGTTGCGCGCGGACGCCGAGCAGGACGGGCCGGCACGCGCGCCGCAGCCGGGCCTCCAGCAGCTGCTCGAGCTGCTCGACGAGATGCGCCAGTCGGCCGGGGCCGGGGCGCGGCTGATCGTGCGCGGCCCGGTCGTCGCGCTGGATCCCGGGGTCGAGCTGACCGCCTACCGGTTGGTGCAGGAGGCCCTGACCAACTGCCGCCGACACGCGCCGGGCGCGGCGGTGGACGTCACCCTCGACTACGACCAGGACGCGGTGCGGGTCGCCGTGCGCGACAACGGCCCTGGCCCCGGCCGGGGCGCGAGCGGCCACGGCCTGGTGGGTATGCGGGAGCGGGTGGACATGGTCGGCGGCACGTTGCGCACCGGCCCCGCGCCGGGCAGCGGGTTTCTGGTGGAGGCGGTGTTGCCGGTATGACCCGGGTGGTCGTGGTGGACGACCAGGTCGTGGTGCGGGCCGGGTTCGCCGCCCTGCTGTCCACCCAGGACGACCTGGAGGTGGTCGGCGTCGCCGAGGACGGCGCGCAGGCGGTGCGGGTGTGTGCCGAGGTGTCGCCGGACGTGGTGCTGATGGACGTGCGGATGCCGGTGTTGGACGGGATCTCGGCGACCAGGGCGCTGCTGGCGGTGCCGGACCCGCCGAGGGTGCTGATGCTGACGACGTTCGATCTCGACGAGCACGTGTACGACGCGTTGGTGGCCGGCGCGAGCGGGTTCCTGCTCAAGGACGTGACCGCCGAACGGCTTTTCGACGCGGTGCGGGTGATCGCCCGGGGTGAGGCGTTGCTGGCGCCGAGCGTGACCCGCAGGCTGATCGGCGAGTTCGCCCGGCTGCGGCCCCGGCCGCCGTCACCGGCGCTGGCCGACCTGACCCCGAGGGAGACCGAGGTGTTGCGGCTGCTGGCGGCCGGCCTGTCCAACGGGGAGATCGCGACCCGCCTGGTGGTCGGCGAGGAGACGGTGAAGACCCATGTCAGCCGGGTCCTGCGGAAGGTGGGGGTGCGGGACCGCGCACAGGCGGTGGTGGTCGCCTACGAGTCAGGCCTGGTGGTACCCCGCCTGCGGTAAGGCCGCGGGCGGGGCTGCGGGTTTGCATCGCTACTGATCGGGTGGCGGCCAAAGGAACTCGTGGGTCTTCAGGCCCTGCCACATCAGGTCGTAGTACTCGGGCTTGAGTGACATGAGCACGCGCTCGTTGGGCACGTCACGTTCCTGCTTACTGCTCGTCGGTGCCGTGGATGAGGCGTAGTTGGGGTCTGCGGTCGGTGATGCCGATCAGCGCGCGCAGCCGGGGGAGTCCCAGGTGCAGGTTCGCGGCCAGGCGTGGCAGTGGCAGGCCGTGGGCGGCGGCCAGTTCGGCCGCGCGGGGCAACAGTTCCGGTTCCTCGCCGGGATAGTCGGCGCGGACCGGCTCGTCGGTGCGCCAGCCGAGCCGGGCCACCGTGGCCAGTATCCGGCGTACGGTCGAGTCGCCGTACACGCCGAGGTCCTTGCCTCGGTAGGCCAGCGCGGTCACCGAGACGCCGTAGCCGTCGGCGACGTTCTTGAGTGCGGCGACGTCGGCCGGTCGGGGTAGCCGGTCGGCGATCTCCCCTGCCGGCATCAGCAGTTCGGCGGCGAAGGTGTTGGCCTCGCGTTCGTGCTTGCCGGAGCCGGGCACGGGGTCGGGGTGCAGCAGCAGGTGACCGAGCTCGTGCGCGACGGAGAACCGCCTGCGCATCGGGTTTCCCTTGGGGGACAGGGCGATCATCGGCCGGCCGTGCAGCGCGGCGGAGAACGCGTCGATCGTCTCGGCGTCCACCGCCTCGGTTCGGGCGATCACGATGCCGCGGGCCTCCAGGTTGCGCACCAGGTGGACCACGGGGCCGGTGGGCAGGTGCCAGGCCTTGCGGGTCAGGCGGGCGGTGGTCGCCGGGTCGCCGGGGGGCATGCCGAGTGGCAGGCCGACGTCGACCGGCGGTAGTTCGATCACCCGGTCGAGCTGGTCGGTGATCTCCCAGAGCAGCTCGACGTGGGCCAGTGCCTGCTGGCGCTGCACGGCGGTGGTCGCGCGCAGTGATCGGAAGTGCGCGTGCGCGGTGTCCAGCCGCAGGTGGGGCCGACCGGTGGTGAAGAACCCGACCGGCAGGTCCAGTGCCCGCGCGCAGCGTTGGACGGTCTCCCCGCTTGGCCGGGACTGGCCGAGCTCGTACTGCGAGACCGCGGCCGCGGTGCGCTCGATGCGTTCGGCCAGCTCGCGCTTGCGCAGCCCGGCCAGTTCGCGCGCCATGGTGAGCCGCGCCGGCTCGAACGCCTGCGCGACGGCGACGGCATCCGAGATCACGACAAGGCTCCCTGCGGTCATGGCGGTACGGCTGGACCCATGGTGGTCCAGCACGGAGAGTGTCCCCACGCGGGTGACGGGTCAGTCGGTCGTGCCTGCTGGTCGCTGGAGTCGCGGCCGGATCGGCAGCACCGGCTCCGGCACGTCGAAGATCGTCGGGTCCAGCGGCCGTGCCTGCTGGGGCACGGTGACCGCGCCGAAACCCACGATGTCGAACAGGTTGGTCTTCCAGTCCCAGTCGATGCGGTTCTCGTACAGCTCGCCCTGCCCGATCCAGGCGCCGGTCAGCCCGGCGTCCTCGGTGCCCGACCAGATCAGGAACAGCAGCTGCCGCTCACCGAGCCAGATGTCGCGGCGGGACAGCAGCCCGGGATCGCCGTTGGTGGTCAGCAGGTCGCGGCGCAGGTCGCTGGCCTGGGCGAGCGAGCCGTCCGGCCCGGAGGCGACCTGCATCTGGTAGACGCCGACCTCGGGCAGCTTGAGCAGCACCGACTGGAACGCGGAGTCGACCTCCAGCGCCGGCAGGTCGGTGGTCAGCGATCCGGCGGTGCTGAGCAGGTACTGGTAGCGGTCGGTGCCGAAGCTGGTGTTGTTGCTCCAGCCGCCGCGGTGGTTGTCCCGGCGGTGGGGCTGCAGTTCGGCGGCGGCGTCGTGCGCGTCCTGGAGCCAGCGGCACAGGGCGGCGGCGAAGTCGGCGATCGGGGCCGGCCGCACGAGCGTGCCGAGCCGGTCCAGGTGGGCCGGGTCGTTCACCGCTGCCTCCTTGATCTCGAATCACGCAGTGCCTGCGCCACTTGATTCTGGCACCGGATTGTGCGCATCTGGTTGATACGCGCCCGGCGTGTCGCGGATCGGCCATGGGCCGGCACACCGCTCGCCGGAAACAGATTGAACCGATCCGATTACCGGCCCGTGTATCTGGCTGAGCGCGCTGTCGCTCATCGGAATTGGCAGGACGCGGGGACAAGGAGACGTTGTCATGGCAGTGCGAGGACCGCTGGTTACCGCCGTGGTCGTCATGGGTGGCCTCATCGGGATGATGACGGTCAACTCGGTCGGCGGTCTGGTGGTGGCCGGCGACAACGCCGAGCAGCCGCCCGCGGCCCGCGATGTGGCCGCCACCTCGACCGACACCGAGACGGCGCCGGAGACCACCGAGGTGCCGGAAACCACTGCGGTGGAGACCACCGCGCCGCAGACCACCGAGGTGCCGGCCGAGCCGCCGGCGGAGCAACCGCCCGCCGCCCAACAGTTCCCGGCCGAGGTGGTCTACGCCGGCAAGGTCGACCAGGGCCCGATGACGATCGCGGTGGCGATCAAGGGCGAGGAGGCCGCGGCGTACCTGTGTGACGGCGCGCAGGTCGAGTCGTGGCTGCAGGGCACCGCGAAGGACGGCCGTCTGGACCTGAAGTCCAAGAACGGCGCCAACCGCGTGGTGGCCACCCTCGATGGCAAGAACCTGGCCGGCACGGCGACGGTGGCGGGCAAGGAACTCAAGTTCAGCGCGCCGGTGGCCAAGGCGCCGGCCGGGGTGTACCGCGGCGAGGGCGCCGAGGCCACCATCGGCTGGATCGTCATGCCAGACGGCACCCAGGTCGGTATCGCCACCAGCAACGGCCGGTCGGAGCCCGCGCCGATGCTGAACCCGGCCAAGGGCGCGGTGACGGTGGACGGCAAGCGCGTCGAGGCGGACAAGGTCGCTGGGGACACCACGTTCTGAGCGGCATCAGCGGGAGACGATGAGGAGACGTGTGATGAACGGAGCGAGCGGTCCGACCAGGGACCTGGCAGGTAAGGGATCGTCGTGAGTACGCAGGACTTCGGGCCGGCCGGACCGGTACCCGACGCCGACGCGACCCAGCCGGTTCCGCAGCACTGGTCCCGGCCACCGGCGATGCCGACGACCTGGAACACCGGCGAGTGGGGCGTCGAGGAGGACGACGAGCCACCGCGGAGCAACTTCCGGCCGGTGCTGATCGCGTTGGCGATCGGGTCGCTGGTCTCGGTCGCCATCGGCGTGTACGGCGGGATGCACACCCCGACCAACCAGGGATTCAGCCTGGCGGGGTTCTCCTCCGGGCTGGCCGCGAAGACCTGGCTGGGCACCGTCGCGTTCGTGTTCGCGGTGGTGCAGGTGATCTCGTCGCTGGCCATGTGGGGCAGGTTGCCCGGCGTGCACGGCGATGGCCGGGTCGCCGGCATCCTGCACCGGTGGTCGGGGCGGCTGGCCGTGGTGGTGTCCCTCCCGGTGGCCGCGCACTGCCTGTACGCGTTGGGGTTTCAGGGTTTTGACACCCGCGTGCTGGTGCACTCGCTGCTCGGCTGCTTCTTCTACGGGATCTTCGTCTGCAAGATGATCGTGCTCACCAAGGACGACAAGCCCAACTGGACGCTCCCGGTGGTCGGCGGTGTCGTGTTCACCGCGCTCACCGGGCTGTGGCTGACCTCGTCCGTCTGGTTCTTCACCGAGTACGGCGTGACCTTCTGAAAAGACTTCTTCTGAGGCAGGGAGATCGATGAACGACAACACTCCGGTCCTGCCGAGGCGGACCGCGGTGGCCGGTACGGTCGCGGTGTGCGGCCTGGCCTCGGCGTGCGCGCGCTACGGCGGGCCGACCAGTCCGGCAGAGGCCGACGCGGGTGAGGACCCCGTCAAGGCCCCGCCGGGTGAGGTGCTCGGCCTGGCCAAGGACGTCCCGCTCGGCGGTGGCGTGATCTTCAAGGACAAGAAGGTCGTCGTCACCCAGCCGACCGAGGGGAAGTTCCAGGGCTTCTCCGCGGTGTGCACCCACCAGGGCTGCATCGTCAACGAGGTCACCGGCGGCACCATCAACTGTGACTGCCACGCCAGCAAGTTCGCCATCGCCGACGGCTCGGTGAGCGACGGCCCGGCACCGCTCGCGCTGCCGGCCGAGAAGATCACGGTCAACCCGGACGGGGAGATCGTGCTCGGCGACGCGGCGGCGGCACAGACCACCCCGGAGACCACCGCCGAGACCACCGACGCGCCGCCGGCCGAGCAGACCACCGAGGTCGAGGCACCCCCTGGGCTGGCCGCGACCGCGGACATCCCGGTCGGCGGCGGCAAGATCTTCGCCAAGGAGGAGGTGGTGGTCACCCAGCCGACCGAGGGTGAGTTCCGCGCCTTCTCCGCGGTGTGCACCCACCAGGGCTGCGTCGTGAACGCCATCAAGGGCGGCACGATCAACTGTGACTGTCACGGCAGCAAGTTCGCCGTGGCGGACGGGTCGGTGACCGCCGGCCCGGCGCCGACGGCGTTGGCCGAGCGCTCGATTCGGGTCAACGGCGACCAGATCTCCCTGACCAGCTGAGAACTCGTCGGGGTCCGCCAGGGTCGGTCGTGTCGGACTGGCACGACCGACCCCTTCAACGAGGTCGACCCGGACCGGGTCCTGGTAGCGCAGCCAGCGCGGCCGGCCCGTCGGTCGGGTCGACCTGATGGGGTACACCGGGCCGGCCGCGCCTGCCTCCGCGCGGCCGGCCCGGTGTCGTCCCCGCTACTGACCGGAGCTGGTGGCGGCGTGCAGGTCGCCGTTCTCGCCGGGCAGGCAGGCCGCCGCGCGGTCGGCGGTGGCCAGGAACTCACCGAGGCAGCGACCGAACTGGGCGTGCCCGTTCGCGTTGGGGTGGAAGGACTCCTGCAACGCGTGCGTGGCGCGGTCCTCGTGCTGCAGGTCGTCCCACTGCACGGCCAGGCGCCGGAACCACTCCCGGTCGGGATGCTCGGCCTGGGAGCAGGCCTCGCGGCCGGCGGCCGAGCGGGACAGGTCCAGGAACCGGGCGTCGACCTCGTCGGCGGCCTGCCGCACGCCGGTGGTGAGCGCGGGCACGGCGACGTCCTCGACCCAGCGCAGGTCCTCGGAGCGGAACGGGCAGCCGGACAGGTCCTGCAGCCCGTCGGCCACTCTCGGCGAGATCGGCGCGGCGTAGGACTGGACGACGAGTTGGTAGTCGTCCTCGGCGTAGCCGGCGTCGCCCATCACCGACCGCACGTCGGCCAGCGCCTCGGCGAGCTTGGTCGTCATCTTGTCGACCCGGTCGGACCACTGCGGGCCGATGGTCTCGCTGCACGGCTCGCCCCGGCCGGTCCACGCCTCGACGCAGGCGTTGAGCACGTGGGCGAAGGCCGGCTCGTCGTTGGCGCCCGCGCCGACGACCACCGCCACCACCCGTTCCCTGGTGGCGATCTCGCCGAGCTGGCCGGCCTGGGACGGTTCGGTGTACTGCTCGACGTCGCCGAGCCCGACCTGGGTGGAGGGGGCGCCGGAGCAGGCGAGGTTGTGCGCGCGGTCGATCGCGCGCATCCCGGTCTTGTTGATCAGGGCGTGCGGGGAGCGGTGGCACCAGTTGCCGTCCTCGCCGTCGGTGCCCCGCTCATAGTCGCCCGCGCCCTCGCCGGAGATGCTGCTGTCGCCCATCGCCACGAGCACCCGGGGCGCGTCCCTCGGCGGGCCGGGCGGGCGGGTCGGTTCGTCGGGTTGGGAGGCGACGAACACGAAGACACCGCAGAGCACAACAACGAGCGCGAGCGCGGTCCAGCCTCGCCATCCTGACGGTCGCATCGGGGTCGAGTCTAGAGACTCCCGCGGTGAGCGCCCGATCGCGGCGGTGGATCATGGGACACCGTGAGTACCGAGACACTGACCGGCAGGTCCCGCACGTTGACGATCTGGGCTGGCCGGTTGTTCGCCGCGGTGGCGGTCATGCACCTGGCGTTCTTCCTCGTCGGCTCCGTGGACTTCCTGGCCGACTGGGCACCCGGCGGGCCGTTGTGGACCACGGTGTCGCCGGGTGAGCCGTTGCCCCAGGCGCTGGCCTACTTCTGGCAGTCGATCGGCAGCTTCGCGGTGCCGACGTTGCTGCTGGGGCTGCTGCTGGCGGGGTTCGCCAAGCAGGGGCGCGCGTTGCCGGCGTATGTCACCTGGACGTTGGCCGGCTGGACGGTGGTGTGCGCGGTGATCGTGCTGCCGTCGGGGCTGCCGCTGTTGGTGCTGGCGTCGGTGTTGCTGGTGGTGGCCGGGCGGCGCCGCTGACCGGTGGCGCCGCCCGGCCTTCGGTCACAGTGGGCGGCGCAGGTTCCTCGGGTCGCGCTGGTCGAGGGCGTCCAGTTCCGCGGACCGCTGGCGGGCGGCCGGGGCGCTGACCCCGGCCCAGCGCAGCAGCGTGCTGGTGGCCGCGGCCCGGTCGGCCGGGGTGAGCAGCTCGATGTCGGCGCCGTGGTTGGCGCCCGGCGCGGTGTAGGTGTGGGTGTCCTGGCCGCCGGGGTGGAACGGCTCGGCACCCCACGGGTCGTTGCCGCCGTAGACGAACAGCAGCTGGCTGGCGTCGCGGCGGACCCACTTGTCCACGTCGGTCATCGGCCACGGGTCGTGTCGGGAGCGCAGTTCGGCCGGCAGGCTGGAGTTGGCCACGTAGAGGTTCGGGTAGCGCACCAGGTCCTTGAGGTAGCGGAACGTGGGCTGCGGCCAGCCGAGCTGGGTGGCGGCCTGGTAGTAGTAGGGCGCGTAGGGGGTGATGCCCTCGTCGGCGTAGAAGGCGAAGCCGGCCACCGCGTCGATGAACTCGAAGATCTCGTCGGTGGTGGCGTCCCTGGACGGCACGGTGTCGCAGTTGGGTTCGCCGGAGTACTGCCAGAAGGCCCATTCGACGTCGAGCACGGTCATCTCGAAGGCCTTGTCGGTCGAGCCGAAGACCTCCTCGAAGGTCAGGCCGTTGGCCTTGGCGTAGGCGTCGTAGCGGTTGACCAGGTCGGTGCGCCTGCTCAGGGCCTCGTGTTGCAGGGTGCGCAGCGCGGTGCGGCAGGCGGGGGTGGCACCCACGGTGTCGAGGAACTCGTCGTAGGCGGTGTCCTCGCGGTTGTTGGCGTCGTTGGGGGTGACGTAGGCGACCACGCCGTCGACGTCGCGGGGGTAGAACCGGCGGTGGTAGATCGAGGTCATGCCGCCCTTGCTCGCGCCGGTGGAGATCCAGGACGCGGTGTAGAGGGGTTTGAGCGCCTGCACGATCCGGTGGTGGTCGCTCGCGGCCTGCCGGATGTCGAGCTTGCTCCAGTCGGCCGGGTCGGGACGCGACGGGGTGAAGAAGCGCTGTTCGACCGAGATCTGGTTGGCGTCCAGCAGCGCGGTCGGCTCCGCGCGGAAGGCGTACTCGGGCATGTCGTAGCCGGTGGTGTGCAGGACCATGGGGCGGTCCTGCGCGCGGTGGAGCAGTTGGAAGCGCTGCTCGAAGGTGCGCCCGGCGGGGTTGGAGTGGTCGACGGGCTGGCGGTAGGTGAGGAGGAAGAAGCGGTAGCCGGCGGGCGCGGGCTGCTCGGCGGTGACCGTGACGCCGGGCAGGGCCTCGAGGCGGTCAGCGAGGTCGGCGGCGGGCCCGGCGGTCGCGGGCGCGCTCACCCCGATCAGGCTCGCGGCCAGCGCCGGCAGGATCACGGCCACAGCCGTTCTCATACGGATGGGTACCACGCCACACTCCTAGGTCACATTCGGTTGCTCACCGTGTACGACTGCCGGAGAGAGTGTTCACCAGGGAGTACCGGAAGTGGTACCCCGAGATGACGGCACTTCGGAGCGTGTGCGTGCCATCACCCATCGCGTGGCCGGATTTCCTGGGCTGGATACGGGTACCTCCGTGGGCATGATTCCCAACGTGTCCCTGAACAACGGGGTGCTGATGCCCCAGCTGGGGTTCGGCGTGTTCCAGGTGCCGAACGAGGTGACCCGAGAGGCGGTGTCCGAGGCGTTGCGGGCCGGGTACCGCGCCGTGGACACCGCGACGCTCTACGGCAACGAGCAGGGAGTGGGCGCGGCGCTGCGGGACTCGGGGGTGGCGCGGGCCGACGTGTTCGTGACGACCAAGCTGTGGAACGACGACCAGGGGTACGACTCGACGCTGCGCGCGTTCGACACCAGCGCGCGGCTGTTGGGGGTCGACTTCCTGGACCTGTACCTGATCCACTGGCCGGCGCCGTCGATGGACCGGTACGTGGAGTCCTGGCGGGCGCTGGGCACGTTGCTGGCCGACGGGCGGGTGCGGGCGATCGGGGTGTCCAACTTCCAGCCGGCACACCTGCGGCGGCTGGTCGAGGAGACCGGGACGGTGCCCGCGGTCAACCAGATCGAGCTGCATCCCTACCTGCGGCAGGCGGAGCTGCGGGAGTTGCACGAGATGCTGGGGGTGGTGACCGAGGCGTGGAGCCCGCTGGCCAAGGGCGGTGACCTGCTGGCCGATCCGGTGATCGCCGCGCTGGCGGCCAGGCATGGGCGGACCCCGGCGCAGGTGGTGCTGCGCTGGCATGTGCAGCTGGGCAACGTGGTGATCCCGAAGTCGGTGACGCCGGCACGGATGCGGGAGAACCTGGACGTGTTCGGCTTCGCGTTGACCGACGAGGAGCTGGCCGAGGTGCACGCCCTGGACCGGGGTCTGCGCACCGGCCCAGACCCCGACCACTTCGGCTGACGCGCGGGTTACTCGGTGCGGGTTACTCGGTGGTGGACTGGTTCTCGGCCCACCAGGTGCGGCCCGACCTGGGCAGGGTGGCGATCGGGTCGTAGTAGGGGTAACGGCGGCTCAACGCGTCCGGGTCGTCGCGCTCGATGCCGGTGCGGTAGTTCTTCGTCCAGTAGGAGACGCCGTGTTCCCGGTCGTAGTCGGTGAGCTGGTGGACCCAGCGCTTGCCGACGTAGGGCACGTCGCAGATGATCCGCGGGGTCGCGTAGCCGGGCAGGTAACCCATGATCGCGTGCTGCAGCTGCTGGGCCTCCCACACCGCCACCCGCCAGTGCTCGGCGTTGGGGATCATGTCGCACATGTAGAAGTAGTACGGCAGGATGTTCGCCTCGCCCTGCAGCGCGAAGCACAGGTCGAGCAGGTCGTCGGGGGTCGCGTTCACACCGCGCATCAGCACGCCCTGGTTGCGCACGTCGCGCACGCCGACCTCCAGCGCCGTCCGCGCGGCCTCGGCGACCAGCGGGGTCACCGACTGCGCGTGGTTGACGTGGGTGTGGATGGCCAGGTTGACCCCTCGGCGCCCGGCGGTCCTGGCGACCCGCTCCAGGCCCTCCACGACCTTGGGCTGCAGCCAGTGCTGGGGCAGCCCGGCGAGCGCCTTGGTGGCCAGCCGGATGTCGCGCACGGTCTCGATGTCCAGCAGCCGCATCAGGAACGCCTCGAGCTGGTGCCACGGCACGTTGGCCACGTCCCCGCCGGAGACCACCACATCCCGAACGCCGGGCGTGGCGCGCAGGTAGGCGATCATCTGGTCCTGGCGGTCCACCGGCTTGAGCGTCAGCTTGTGCTTGTCGACCTGCTGGGTGGAGTTGCCGACCAGGTCCATCCGGGTGCAGTGTCCGCAGTACTGCGGACAGGTGGACAGCAGCTCGGCGAGCACCTTGGTCGGGTAGCGGTGGGTCAGCCCCTCCACCACCCACATCTCGGCCTCGTGCAGGGAGTCCCTGGTCGAGTACGGATGGTTGGGCCAGTGCGGATCGCGGTCGCTGGCGACCGGGAGCATGTAGCGGCGAATCGGGTCGGCCAGGAAGGCCTTGGTGAACGAGCCGTCGACCGTGGGCGCCATGGTGTTGAGCATCTGCGGGGGCAGCAGCATCGACATCGTGGCGTGGCTTTTCTGGTCCTCGAGCAGGTCGTCGTAGAACGACTCCTCTAGCAGATCGCCGGCCACGGCGCGGAGTTGCTTGAGGTTCTTCACACAGTGCACGCGCTGCCACTGAGCGTCGCGCCACTGGGCGTCGGTGATCTCGCGCCAGCCTGGGAAGCGGCGCCAGTCCGGCTCCACCAGCTCCTGGCGCCGGTACTCATACGGTTGCCGCACGGTCTCGTCGACTGCTTCGGAGACCGTCGTGGCGGCGGTGGTCAGGTGCTGCGACGCCGTCATCTGTTCTCCTCGACGCTAGAGTCACGTAAAGATATGCTGTCGGAAGCTATTATAGACGTAAATTCTGCGGAAGCTGGAGGTCGCGTGTCTTCTTCGGCGTACGGGCTGCACCGGGTGGTGGAACCGGCCGGTGTGCTCCCGCAGCAAGCGTGGCGGCTCTCCAGCGACACTCGCCTGTATCCCGATGAGGTCCTGGTCGAGGTCAGCCGGCTGAACCTGGACGCCGCCTCCTACCGTCAGCTGCGCGAGCAGCACGGCACCCCGGACGCGGTCCGGCGGGCGGTGCTGGCGATCATCGAAGACCGCGGCAAAATGCACAATCCGGTCACCGGCTCGGGCGGCATGCTGCTCGGCACCGTCCGCGAGGTCGGCCCGGAGTCACCGCTGGGCCTGCGGGTGGGTGACCGGATCGCGACCTTGGTGTCGCTGACGCTCACGCCGCTGCGGATCGAGGACGGGCTGGCCGACTGGTCCGGTGAGGGTGAACAGGTCCCCTGCCGGGGCACCGCCGTGCTGTTCGGCCGGTCGATCGCCGCGACGCTGCCCGCCGACCTGCCCGCGGAGCTGGCGTTGTCGGTGCTGGACGTGTGCGGCGCGCCCGCGCTCACCGACCGGGTGGTCCGCTCGGCCGGCCCGTCCCCCTCGGTGCTGGTCCTGGGCGGTGGCGGCAAGTCGGGCAGCCTGTCGCTGGCCGCGGCGCGCCGGGCGGGGGCCGAACGCCTGGTCGCGCTGGTGCCCACCGCGCGGGAGGCCGACGACGTGCTCGCCGCTGGCCTGGCCGACGAGGTCGTGCTCGCCGACGCACGGGACCCGCTGGCCGTCGCCGACGCCGTGGGCACCCCGGTGGACGTGACCGTGGTGTGTGTGGATGTGCCGGGCTGCGAGCACGGCGCGGTGCTGGCCACCGCCGACGGCGGCACGATCGTGTTCTTCTCGATGGCCACCTCCTTCTCCTCGGCCGCGCTCGGCGCCGAGGGGCTAGCCGCGGACGTGCGGATGCTGATCGGCAACGGCTACGTGCCAGGGCACGCCGAGTTCGCCATGGACCTGCTGCGCGCCGAGCCCGGGGTGCGTGAGCTGTTCGAGCGCCGCGAGCGGCACACTTCCCGGACATGACGACCCTGTTCACCGGCGCCCGCGTGCACGACTCCACGGCGACCGCGTTCACCGTGGCCGGTGGGCTGATCACCTGGCTTGGCCGGGACTATCCCGGCCGGGTCGCCACCACGGTCGAGTTGGCCGGCGCGCGGGTGACCCCGGCGTTCGTCGACGCCCACGTGCACGCCACCGCCGCCGGCCTGCTGCGCACCGGCCTGGACCTGACCGGTGCGACCTCTGTCGGCGACGTGTTGGACGCCGTGCGTGACCGGGCCGCCGACGGGACCCCGCTGTGGGGGCACGGCTGGGACGAGACCGCGTGGCCGGGCCACCGCCCGCCGACCCGCGCCGAGCTCGACGCGGCCGCCGGAGCCACCCCGGTCTATCTCTCGCGGGTGGACGTGCACTCCGCGCTGGTGAGCACCGCGCTGGTGGCACTGGCGCCGGCCGCGCGCACCGCCACCGGCTGGTCGGCCGACGGGCCGCTCACCCAGGACGCCCACCACCACGTCCGCGGCGCGGCCCGCGCCGGTCTGACCGTCGAGCAGCGCCGCGCGGCCCAGCTGGCGTTCCTCACGCACGCGGCGTCGATGGGGGTGGTCAGCGTGCACGAGTGCGGCGGCCCGGACATCGCCGGCCGCGACGACTTCCACGAGCTCATGGCGCTCGACTCGCCGGTCGAGGTGGTCGGCTACTGGGGTGAGCGCGGGGTGTACCTGCCGGCGGCCCGTGGCCTGGCGGGTGACCTGTTCGTCGACGGCGCCCTCGGCTCCCGCACCGCGGCGCTGCACCGGCCCTACGCCGACGCCCCGCACACCAGCGGCGCCCGTTACCTGCGTGCCGAACAGATCGCCACGCACCTGATCGACTGCACCGACGCCGGGGTCCAGGCCGGGTTCCACGTCATCGGGGACGCGGCGGTGACCGAGGTCGTGGTGGGGTTCCAGCGCGCGGAGAAGGTCGTGGGGGAGCGGGCGCTCGGCGAGGCCCGCCACCGGCTGGAGCACCTGGAGATGATCACCGAGGAGCAGGCGGCCGAGCTGGCGCGCTTCCGGGTGGTCGCCTCGGTGCAGCCGTTGTTCGACGCCGCCTGGGGCGGGTCGGCGGGCATGTACGCCGCGCGGCTTGGCGAGCGCGCGGCCGCGCTGAACCCGTTCGCGATGCTGGCGGCCGCGGGTCTGACGTTGGCGTTCGGCTCGGACGCGCCGGTCACCCGGGTCGACCCGCTGGCCACGGTCCACGCCGCGGTGCACCACCGCACCCCGGGTTCGGGGATCAGCGAGGCGGCCGCGTTCGCCGCGCACACCGCGGGCGGGCGGATCGCGGCCGGGGACGCCTGGACCGGCGAGCTGACGCCCGGCGCACCGGCGACCTTCGCCGTCTGGCGGGACGACACCTGTCTGCGTACGGTCCGCGACGGACACACGATTTTTGAAGACGGCGGATGAGCGGAGCGACCATGAACAGAGTGATTTGATGGCGTTGCTGGATCTTGATCCCGAGGTGGTCGCCACCGCGCGCCGGCTCGCCGCGCGGGCGGCCGAGCCGGTGGTGGCGATCGCCAAGGCGCACACCACGGTCTCGGTGGAGCGGGCGACGCTGCGCCTGGCCGGCATCACCGGCGCGGACACCGGGCACCGGGCCGGTGACGTGCCGTGGGTCAACCGCGTGGTCGACACGGTCCGCGAGCAGTGCGGGCTGGAGCACGGCGTGGTGCTGCCGGCGTTCCACGCGTTGCGCGAGCACAACCTCGCTACGCTGACCGACCTGGCCGAGGCCACCGCCGCCGGCCAGGTCCAGTACCGGGTGCCGACCGGCCGGGACGCCACCCGGGCGGCGAAGACCGGGTCGACGGCGGTCGCGCGCGGGCTGCGCACGGTGGACCGCAACCGCGCCACCCGCGACCGGCTGATCACCAGACACGGCGACCCGCCCCAGCGGCCGTGGATCTACCTGATCGTCGCGACCGGGGACATCGACGAGGACGTGGTGCAGGCCGCGAACGCCGCGCGGGCGGGCGCGGACATCATCGCCGTGATCCGCTCGACCGGACAGTCCCTTTTGGACTATGTGCCGGAAGGCGCGACCCACCACGGGTTCGCCGGCACCTACGCCACCCAGGAGAACTTTCGGATCATGCGCGCGGCGATGGACGAGGTGTCCAAAGAGGTCGGTCGCTACATCCGGGTGACCAACTACGCCTCCGGGTTGTGCATGCCCGAGATCGCGGTGCTCGCCGGCCTGCAGCGGCTGGACATGATGCTCAACGACTCCATGTACGGCATCCTGTTCCGCGACATCAACCCGATCCGCACGTTCGTCGACCAGCGGTTCTCCCGGCAGGTGCACGCCCGCGCCGGGATCATCATCAACACCGGCGAGGACAACTACCTGACCACCGCCGACGCGGTCGAGGCCGCGCACACGGTCACCGTGTCCCAGTTGCTGAACGAGCGTTTCGCGCACGAGGCCGGGCTGCCCGACGAGCTGCTGGGTCTGGGGCACGCGTTCGAGATCAACCCGGCGGTGCCCGAGTCGTTCCGGCTGGAGCTCGCGCACGCGTTGTTGGCCAGGGAGCTGTTCCCGGACGCGCCGCTGAAGTGGATGCCGCCGACCAAGCACATGACCGGTGACGTGTGGAAGGGCTATCTGCTCGACGGGTTCTTCAACCTGGCGGGTGTCCTCACCGGACAGTCGATCCTGTTGGTGGGCATGATGACCGAGGCGGTGGTGACGCCGTTCCTGTCCGACCGGGACCTGGCGTTGGCGAACGTGCGGTACGTGTTGGACGCGGCCGCCGGGCTGCGCGAGGACTTCCGGCCCGCACCAGGCGGGTTGATCGTCAAGCGGGCCCACCAGGTGCTCGGCGAGGCGGTCGACCTGCTGGACCGGGTCGTGCGCGACGGGTTGCTGACCGCGATCGCGCAGGGCACGTTCGGGCTGATGAAACGCCCCCCGGACGCGGGCAAGGGCGCCGACGGCGTGGTGGAGAAGGCCGACGGCTACCGCAATCCGGCTGCTGATTTGCTTGAGCCAGGAGCGGGAGCGACGGAGCGTGCGGCGTCTGGACTGACGAGCGCGCGCAGGCGCGCCAGCGCCGAGCACGTGAGGAGGGAAGACGGCGCATGAGCGGAGGAGCGGGAGCGACCAGAAAACACAGCCATGTGCGGCCTTATGGGGACACGACCGGTGACGGCATGGTGCAGGTGTCGTTCACATTGCCGGTCGCGCCTGGGCCCAGGGCCGAAGGTGCCGCGCTGCAGTTGGCCACCAAGATGGGCATCGAGCCGGCGATGGTGGTGCACTCCCACGGCATCGGCACGGAGTTCACGTTCTTCGTCGTCTACGGGTCGGCCACGCACATCGTGGATCTGGACGCGGTGACCGTGGTGGAGCGGGAGTATCCGCTGCTGTCGCCGACCGAGGTCAACGGCGCGGTGCGCAAGTCGTTGCGGCGCAAGCTGGTGGTGGTCGGCGGCTGTATCGGCACCGACGCGCACACCGTGGGCATCGACGCGATCCTGAACGTGAAGGGGTTCGCCGGGGAGAAGGGCCTGGAGTACTACCGGGAGCTGCGGGTGATCAACCTCGGCGCGCAGGTGAGCGTGCCGGAGCTGGTGAAGCGGTCGCGCGCGGAGAAGGCGGACGCGGTGTTGGTCTCCCAGGTGGTCACCCAACGCGACGCGCATCTGCTCAACACCCGCGAGATGTCCGCGGCCTTCCGGGAGGCGATGGGCGACCGGCGTCCGGTGCTGATCGCCGGCGGGCCGCGGTTCGATCCGAGGATGGCCGGCGAGCTGGGGGTGGACCGGGTGTTCGGCCGGGGCACCACGCCCGGCGAGGTCGCCTCCTATCTGGTGCACGCGATGAAGGGAAGTACGGCGTGAGTCGTGAGGTCGGGTTCTCGGTGACGCACCGCAGGTATGTGCCCTACGCGCACGCGCACTACGGCGGCAACCTGGTCGACGGGGCCTACGGGCTGGCGCTGTTCGGTGACGTGGCGACGGACCTGTCGATCCACACCGACGGCGACGAGAGCCTGCTGGCCGGCTACTCCGGGGTCGAGTTCCTGGCGCCCATCCAGGCCGGTGACGTGGTCGAGGTGACCGCGACGCTGACCCGTGTCGGCAACCGGTCGCGCGACATCGCGTTCGAGGCCAGGGTGGTGTGCCGGGCCGCGCCCGAGCGCGGGCCGTCGGCGGCCGAGGTGCTGAGCCCACCGCTGGTCGCGACCCGCGCGAGCGCGACGGTGGTGGTCCCGGACCCGCACTGAACCGGTCCACATCGCGGGAGGCGACTCTTGCTCCGAATGGAGCACACTGCTAGGAAAACTAGCTTCGGGTGTTCGCTGGCGAACGGAGGGGGCTCGTGCCGACGGACCTGGTCGAGGTGGCGGAAGTCCTGGCGCACCCGTGCGACCGGGTCTGGGCGGTGCTGTCGGACCTGGAGGCCCTGCCGCGGTTCGTGCGTGAACTGAGCTGGGCCGAGCGCGTCGGCCACGCCCACACCGGCACCGGCAGCCGCTACGAGCTGCGGTTGTGCGCCGCGGGCGGGCCGGTGTACCGCAACGACGTCGAGATCCTGGTGCACCGCCCGCCGGAACATCTGGTGGCGGTGAGCCCGCAGTGGCCGGGCGGGCACGTGGCGGTGCGGCTGGCCGAGCTCGACCCCGGCCGCTGCGAGCTGCGGCTGACGATCTCGCTGCCGGGGATCCAGCCGCCGACGATCCTCACCGCGGGCTGGCTGCGCAAGTGTGCCCGCCGGGCGATCGGGCTGATCGACGGGCACCTGTCCGCCACCCCGCTGACCACCTCCCGCTCCCGGCTGGACCAGACCGCGCGCAACCAGTCGCAGCTGGCGGTGGCCAAGGTGCTCACCCGCGCCGGGGTGCTCACCCCCGGCCGCCCCGACCGGGTGCTCAAACAGCTCAACGCGCTGGCCAAGTGGGGTGCCACGGTTGCCGGCGGCTACCAGGCGGCGCTCGCGCGGGTGCCGGACAGCGAGGCGATCGCCGACGACCTCGGGGTGCTGACCTTCGCCAACGTCGACGCCCGCACCAACCGGTTGGCCAACGCGTTACGCGAGTTGGGGGTGCGGCAGGGCCGCCGGGTGGCGCTCATGTGCCGCAACCACGGCGCGCTGGTGGAGTCGCTGATCGCCTGCGGCAAGCTCGGCGCGCACAGCCTGCTGCTGAACACCGGCCTGTCCGCGGCGCAGGTCACCGACGCGGTGCACAGCCACCGGCCGGCGGCGATCCTGCTCGACGACGAGTTCCTGCACCTGACCAACGCGCTGCCGGCGGCGTTACCGAAGATCCTGACGTGGGGCGAGGGTGAGCCGACGCTGGACGGGCTGCTCGACGAGGCCTCGCCGGCCAAGGTTCGGCCACCGGACGCGGCCGGCAAGATCATCGTGCTGACGTCGGGGACGACGAGCAACCCCAAGGGCGCCCGGCGCCGCAACCCGCACGGCCTGCGCACGGCGGCCGCGGTGCTGTCCCGGATCCCGCTGCGGGAGGGTGAGCGGATGCTGGTGGCCGCGCCGCTGTTCCACACCTGGGGGCTGGCGGCGATGCAGCTCGGTATGCCGTTGCACGCGAAGTTGGTGCTGGCGCGGCGGTTCGACGCGGAGGCGACGCTGGAGCTGGTGGAGCGGCACCGGTGCACGTCGCTGTTCGCGGTGCCGATCATGTTGCAGCGCATCATGGATCTGCCGCGCGAGGTGCGTCGTGCCTTCGACACCTCGTCGTTGCGGGTGGTGGCCAGCAGTGGCTCGGCGATGTCGGCGCGGTTCGTCACCGCGTTCATGGACGAGTTCGGCGACGTGCTCTACAACCTGTACGGCTCGACCGAGGTGTCGTGGGCGAGCATCGCCGACCCGGCCGACCTGCGGGCCGCGCCCACCACGGCGGGGCGCTGCCCGATCGGCACCCGGGTGGGCATCCTGGACGCCGACGGGCACGCGGTGCCGCCGGGCGGGGTCGGGCGGATCTGTGTCGGCAACGACATGCTGTTCGAGGGCTACACCGGGGGCGGCACCAACCGGCGCTACGACGACCTGATGGTCACCGGCGACCGGGGCTACCTGGACGCCGACGGCCGGCTGTTCGTCAGCGGCCGGGACGACGACATGATCATCTCCGGTGGGGAGAACGTGTTCCCGCGTCCGGTGGAGGAGCTGTTGATGACGCTGCCGGAGGTGGCCGACGTCGCGGTGGTGGGGGTGGCGGATCGGGAGTTCGGGCAGCGGTTCGCCGCGTATGTCGCGGTCCGTCCTGGCGTGACGCTGACCGCGGCGATGGTGCGCGACTACGTGCACACCAACCTGCCCCGGTTCGCGGTGCCGCGCGACGTGGTGTTCGTCGACGCCCTGCCCCGCAACGCGACCGGCAAGGTCATGCGCCGGTTGCTGGTGGCCGACGGTTAGCCGGTGGGGTGGCTGCTGGTGTCGATGACGCAGAAGCGGTTGCCCTCCGGGTCGGCGAGCACGGTGAAGTCGGCGTCGGGCGGGTAGTCGGTCCAGTCGACCCGGCTCGCGCCCAGGGCCAGCAGCCGGTCGATCTCGGCGTTCGGGGTGGTGGTGTAGAGGTCGAGGTGGACGCGTGGCCGGGGCTGCACGGGGGTCTGGCTGGTGCCAAGGGACAGCCCGGGGCCGGTGCCCTCGCGGGGGCGCAGTACGACCCAGTCCGGTTCCGGCTGGTCGCGGGGAATGTAGTCCAGGGCCTGGGTCCAGAACCGCAGCGCGCGCTGGAGGTCCTCGACGCCGAGCACCACCGATCCGACGGTCAGCATGTCCTTCAGTGTGGGCGGGTGGCGTCGATGACGCGCGACAGGGTGGCGTGCAGCGCCTCCAGTTCGGCCAGGTTCATGCCGAGCTGTTCGGCCACACGGTAGGGGATCTTCTCCGCCTCGGCGCGCAGCGCGCGGCCGGCGTCGGTGAGCTCGACGGCGAGTTGGCGTTCGTCGGTGACCGCCCGGCGGCGGACCAGGTAGCCGAGGGCCTCGAGCCGTTTGAGCATGGGGGACAGGGTGGCCGGGTCGTGGCGCAGGGTCAGGCCGATGTCGCGCACCGAGCGCGGCGAGGACTCCCACAGCGCGAGCATCACCAGGTACTGGGGGTGGGTCAGGCCGTGGGGTTCGAGCAGCGGGCGGTAGATCGCGATGACGCTGCGGGAGGCGACCGACAGCGCGAAGCAGACCTGCCGGTCCAGGGCCAGCGGGTCGTCGCCGAGATCGAGCTGTTCCATACCTCACCCTAATAGTTAGCGTACTAAATGTTAGTGTAGCAACATGGCTGAACGACCGAACCCGATCCAGTGGCTGCGGTACGCCGTCGGCGGCCGGCTGCCGGAGTCGTTGCACGCGTGGGTGCTCGCCGACGTCAGCGCGCGGAGCTGGGTCTGGCGGCATGTGGCGCGGATGGGCGTGCTGGTGGTCCCGCTCGCGGCGGCCTGCCTGCTGGTGCCCGGCCCGCTCGGGCTGCGCCTGGCGATGGCGCTGTTGCTGGTGATCGTCGGCGCGTACTTCTCCCTGTCGTACGTGGAGGAGAGCTGCGACATGCGGGCAGTCAAGCACGGGCACGCGCCGGGCGCGGCCAAGGCCATCCGCGCGGCCCGCACCGAGGACGCCGAAGCCAACCTCCGCGCCCGCTACAACGCCACCTACCGCTAGCGCCCGTCGGCCCGCTGGCGAAACGCAGCGAAGGGACCCTTCGCTGCGGTCGTCACAGCAGGTTGACCACGCCGTAGGCGAGGGCGGCGATGGTGGCGGCGGCTGGGGCGGTGAGTACCCAGCCGATCGCGATGTCGCCGGCCACCGACCAGCGCACCGCCGAGCGCCGGGTGGTCGCCCCGACGCCCATCACCGCCGAGGTCATCACGTGCGTGGTGGACACCGGCGCGGCGAACACGAACGCGGTCAGGTACAGCACCGAGGACGCCGAGACCTCCGCCGCGAAGCCGTGCGCCGGGGTGAGGTTGAAGATCCGCCGCCCGAGGGTGCGCATGATCCGCAGGCCGCCCGACCAGGTGCCGGCCGCGAGCGCGGTGGCGCACAGCAGGATCACCCAGAACGGGACCGTGTAGTCGTCCTGGTGGCCGGTGATGACCAGCGCGAGCACGATCACGCCCATGCTCTTCTGCGCGTCCTGCAGCCCGTGGCCCAGCGCCAGGCCGGAGGCGGACACGATCTGCGCGCGGCGCAGCCACCGGCCGGCGGCGTGCGCGTTGGCGTTGCGGAACAGCCACAGCATGCCCAGCATCACCAGGTAGCCGAGGGTGAGCCCGACCAGCGGCGAGAGCACCATCGGGATGGCGACCTTGGTCAGCACGCCCGACCAGTGCACCTGGGTCGCCGAGACCAGCGCCGCGCCGACCAGCCCGCCGATCAGGGCGTGGGACGACGAGGAGGGCAGCCCGAAGTACCAGGTGGTGATGTTCCACAGGATGGCGCCGATCAGCGCGGCGCCGACCACCATCAGCCCGTCCTCGCCGGCGGGGGTGGCGATCACCCCACTGGCGACGGTGACCGCGACGCCGGTGCCGGCCAGCGCGCCGATGAGGTTCATCACCGCCGCCAGGCCCAGCGCGCCGCGCAGCGACAGCGCGCGGGTGGACACGGCGCTGGCGATGGCGTTGGCGGCGTCGTGGAAGCCGTTGGTGTAGTCGAACGCCGTGACCAGCGCGATGATCAGGATGAGCGCGAGGATCTCCACCGCTCAGGACTCTTTGACCGCGATGCTGTGCACGACGTCGGCCACGTGCTCGAACGCGTCGGCCGCCGACTCGAGCTGGTCGATGATCTCCTTGAGCTTCATCACCGTCAGCGGGTCGAGCTCGCCGCTGAACAGGTAGGTCAGCAGCCGGCGGTAGACCTGGTCGGCCTCGTTCTCCAGCTCGTTGATCCTGACCCAGTAGTCGGTCAGGTGCCGCAGGGTCGCCAGCCGGGGCATCGCGGCCGCGGTGAGCCGGGCCATCTGCTCGAGTAACTCCGCCTGCACCCGCACCCCGTCGGGCAGCGCGTCGGGGTTGTAGAGCGTGGCGAGGTCGACGGCGGCGTCCATGTAGTCGATCACGTCGTCGAGCCGGACGGCGAGCCGGTAGATGTCCTCCCGGTCGAACGGGGTGATGAACGACCGGTCGAGCTGCTCGATGATGTCGTGGGTGGCGTCATCGCCGGCGTGCTCGGCGTCGTGCATCCGTTTGGCCAGGTCAGCGCGGGCTTCGGTCGGTGCGGTCACGAACTCGCGCAGTACCTCGACCGCCGAGGCGATGTTGGTCCCGGCCACGCTGAACAGCTCGAAGAACCGGGTGTCCCGGGGCTTGAGTCGCAGGCGCATCGACGCCCTCCCTCCGATGATCGTCGGCAGCAGTATGGCCGTACGTCATCGGGGAGAAACCTCCAGTACACCCTCCGTTCGTCTGTCCGGGGGACCGCGCGCCGGCCCGGGGTGGCGTTCGAGGCCGGGGGAAACAAATCATCTTGGCCGGGAAATCCGAGCTATTCGATATTGTGAGGACCTACCAGGCCGGTCGTGGGAGATTCTTCGGAGAAGTGGCTCCAGTAGTTCTCCAGCGGTTCGAGTGGCCGTGCCGCCAGCATTGGATATTGGACGCTTTTCCCAGGTGGCGACACGTCCACACGACCGGTTCGGCGGACGTCAACCACAGCCGCAGGATCCGCCACAACATCCACTGTTGCCACAACCGCCGCATCCACAGTTACAGCCACCACGCATAGTGACCACTCCTTTGTGAGGTTGCCTCCGTTCAGCTGACAGTACTCCCTAATGACCTTGTATTGAAGGATCCTTATTGGCATGAGCGGCGAACTGACTCCCGGGGTTATATCTGGCTACGTGGACGCTGACTGTCAGTGGATATACAGCGTGTGGAATGGGTCTGAATGGGTGGATGTCGGCCGTAGTCGGGCGGCCGCGCTGGAGGCGGCCGCCCGCATTCCCCAACCCCGGCGTCCGCGCGACTGAAATCGATCGTCCACAGTGGACTGAATGGTCACCGTTCGGCCCACGTGCCGATTTGCCGCGCCCGACCCCACGTCCACCCCGCCACCAGCCGCGACCCCTCGCACAGGCATGCGAAACCCGTCCCGGTGGGCGCACCGGGCGTCGGGGTGACGTGGAGTCAACAATCGAGGCCGTACGCTGGCGAGGTGGTCGCCCCCGCTGTCTCGCCGGAACCTCCGGCGCTGTCCGACGAACCGGACCAACCCCAGCCGCGCCGAAGCGCCCTGCTCGCGGTGCTCGGCCGGTCGGCGCTCGCCGGCTCGGCCGGCGTGCTGCTGTACCTGTCCGCGCCGCCGCGCACCCTCTGGTGGCTCGCGCCGCTGGCGTTCGCGCTGCTGGCCGCGGTCGTGTACGGCCGCCGCGCGCGGGCGGGCTTCGGCTACGCGCTGTGCTTCGGCCTCGGCTACATGGTCCCGCTGCTGGCCTGGACCGGGGAGTTCGTCGGACCGGTGGCCTGGCTGCCGCTGAGCCTGACCGAGGCGCTGCTGGTGGCGCTGTCGGGGGCCGCGCTGACCGTGGTCATGACGCTGCCGGCGTGGCCGGTCTGGGGCGCGCTGCTGTGGGTGGCGGGCGAGGCGCTGCGCTCGGTGTTCCCCTTCGGCGGGTTCCCGTGGGGCAACGTCGCGTTCACCCAGCCCGAGGGCGTCTACCTGCCGCTGGCCACGGTCGCCGGCACCGGGCTGATCGCCTTCGCCGTCGTGCTCACCGGCTTCGGCGCCGCCGCGCTGGTCCGGCGGTTGGTGGTGGACCGGCAGCGTACTTTCCGTGAGGTCCTCGCGCCTGCGCTGGCCATGGTGGTGCCGATCGCGGCCGCGTTCGGCGCGCTGCCGCTGGTAGGCACGGACGCCAACGACGGCACCGCGGTGGTGGCGGTGGTGCAGGGCAACGTGCCGCGCGCCGGGCTGGACTTCAACTCCCAGCGCCGGGCCGTGCTCGACAACCACGTCGAACGCACCGAACGGCTCGCGCGCGATGTCGCCGCCGGCCGCGCCGAGCAGCCCGACCTGGTGATCTGGCCGGAGAACTCCTCGGACATCGACCCCTACCGCAACGCCGACGCCTGGGCGGGCATCGAGCGGGCCGCGCAGGCCATCGACGCGCCGATCGCGGTGGGCTCGGTGCTGATCGGCGACGACGACCTGCCGCGCAACACCGTGCTGCTCTGGGACCCCGAGCGCGGGCCGATCGAGCAGTACACCAAGCGCCAGCTGCAGCCCTTCGGCGAGACCATGCCGTGGCGGCCGTTCTTCCGGATCTTCACCTCGGCGGTCGACCGCGCGGGCCGGTTCGTGCCGGGTGAGCGGCCGGTGGTCTTCGACATGGCCAACGCCAGGGTTGGCCTGGCCACCTGCTACGAGGTGGCGTTCAACGGCGTGGTGCGTGAGTCGGTGGCGGGCACCAACCTGCTGGCCGTGCCGACCAACAACGCCACCTTCGGCCACTCGGACATGACCTACCAGCAGCTGGCCATGGACCGGGTGCGCGCGGTGGAGCACGGTCGCAGCGTGATCGTGGCGGCCACCAGCGGGGTGAGCGCGTTCGTGCACCCCGACGGCTCGGTCAGCCAGCAGACCGACCTGTTCACCGACGCGGCTCCGGTCGAGCGGGTCGCGCTACGGTCAACGACTACGCTGTCCGATCGACTCGGTTCGAGCCCGGAGTGGGTCATGTCGCTCGCCGGACTCGCCGCGCTGGCCGCCGCGATCGTCATCCGGCGCCGCGCACGCGCCAGGTAGCCAGGACACGCAGGACAACACCCCGGCGCGCCCGCGCCGGCAAGGAGGAGAACGACGTATGGCAGACCAGCTCGAGCCGGTGCTGGTGGTGGTCCCGACCTACAACGAGCGGGACAATATCGAACCGATCGTCACCCGGTTGCACGCCGCGCTGCCCAAGGCGCACGTCCTGGTGGTCGACGACGGCAGCCCCGACGGCACCGGCGAGATCGCCGACGAGCTGGCCAAGGCCGACTCCGCCGGCCGGGTCCACGTGCTGCACCGCACGGAGAAGAACGGCCTCGGCGCGGCCTACGTCGCCGGCTTCACCTGGGGCCTGGAACGCGACTACGCCGTGCTGGTGGAGATGGACGCCGACGGCTCCCACGCCCCGGAGGACCTGCCCCGGCTGCTGGACGCGCTCAACGACGCCGACCTGGTGATCGGGTCGCGCTGGGTGGCTGGCGGGAAGATCGTCAACTGGCCGCTGCAGCGCCAGTTCATCTCCCGCTGCGGGAACTTCTACTCCCGGATGGCGCTGGGCGCGAAGGTCAAGGACATCACCGCCGGCTTCCGCGCCTACCGCCGCGAGGCGCTGGAGAAGCTGCGCATCGACAACGTCGCCTCGCAGGGCTACTGCTTCCAGATCGACCTGGGCTGGCGCACCATCGAAGCCGGCTTCACCGTGGTCGAGGTGCCGATCACGTTCACCGAACGCGAACGCGGCCAGTCGAAGATGAGCGGCGACATCATCCGCGAGGCCCTCATCCGAGTGACCAAGTGGGGCCTGCGCCGCCGGGGCAACCAACTCCGGTCGCTGTTCGCCAAGCGGCCGTGACGCACGCGGTCGACCCGGCCGACTGGCACTGGGGCGAAGAGCTGGACGCGGTGGTCGCCGCGCCGAACTCTCACCGGGTCGTGTTCGAGAACGAACACGTTCGAGTGCTCGAAGTCACCCTGGCACCCGGAGCACACGAGCCCGACCACACCCACCGCTGGCCGAGCGTGATGATGACCGACCAACGCGCCCGGATCCGCTACCGGATCGGCGACCAGGTGACCTTCGAGTCACCCGACCCACTGCCGCCGCGCGCCGAGCTGGCCGGCAGCTGGAACCCGCCGGAGGGCCCGCACTCGGTGGAGAACATCGACACCGTGCCCCTGCACTCCCTGCGCGTCGAGTTCAAGAACGTCTGATCACAGCCCTGCTCAACGCCGAATGCCCCGGCTGGGACGGGTCCCGGTCGGGGCATTCGGGTGGCGCGGGGTCAGGCTGAGCGGCTGCGCCGCACCTTCAGCTCCTGCAGGCGCTCGGCCAGCAGGTCCTCCAGCTCGGGGATGCTGCGGCGTTCGAGCAGCATGTCCCAGTGCGTCCGTGGCGGCTTGACCTTCTTGGTCTCCGGCTCGGTGCCGTCGATGAGCTTGGAGGTGGTGCCGTGCAGTCGACACTCCCACATCGACGGCACGTCGGCGTCGTCCGAGAAGGGGACCTCGAACTCGTGGTCCTTCGGGCAGGCGTAACGGATGGTTCGGCGTGGTGCCAGATCGTGATTGCGGTCGGTCTCGTAGCTGACCGCGCCAAGTCGGCTTCCACGGAGTACACGGTCGGCCATCGCGACGTCCTTTCGTTCGGCTCCCGCTCCAGCTGGAGCCAGGGTCATGCTTACCAAGAGCAACGCCCGGACGCAGCGATTCGTTCCCGCGTGCCGCAACCGGTTGCTCAGGGTGACCTACAGAATCCCGCCAAATCAAGTTTCCACCGAAAAGACATGACTTAAACCAGTTCGTGACGCGCGCGTCTCAGTATCGTTCGTCTCCATCGCCCACTTGGGGGATCGGCCTGGGCGAGTTGGCCCTCACGTCAGCTGGAGCTGACCGTGCGCGGCGACACTGGGCCCCAGGTCACCCAGTCTAAAGTGCCGCCGACACAGCACCTGATAACGCACTGTAGTCGAGGCGGCCGCAGAGTGAAGATCACGTTCCGTATCGTCGGTGTCGGCCACGAGCACGGTGTCCCCGGCGCGCACGACGTCCCCGTCCCACACTCGCGCGTTGAACCTGGCCGGCAGCCCACACCAGCACAGCACGTCCACCTGGACCGGCTGCAGCTCGTCGGCCAACTCGAACAGCCGCCGCGACCCGGGGAACAGCCGGCTGCGGAAGTCGGTGGCGATGCCGAAGCAGTACACGTCGACCTGCACGTCGTCGGCCAGCTCGGCCAGCTGGTCGACCTGCTCGGGGGACAGGAACTGCGCCTCGTCGACGATCACGTAGTCGACCCGGGTGCCGCCGGCCCACGTGGCCCGCACCAGGTCCCGCAGGTCCACCCCGACCCGCACCTCGATCGCGGTCCGGGTGATCCCGATCCGGCTGCTGATCTGCGGCTTGCCCGACCGGTCCCGGTGCACCAGCAGCAGCCCTCTTCGCCCCTGCCGCGCCTGGTTGTGGTCGACCTGCAGGGCCAGCGTCGACTTCCCGCAGTCCATCGGGCCGTAGTAGAAGCGCAGGTGGCCCACCACGGGCACGGCGCGGCGCGACCCGGCGGCGGGCACCGAGGACAGTGCGTCGGTCGGATCAGCGAGGTTCGGCATCGGCTCCACGCCCGGACCCTATCCAGACCATCCGGTCTAGACGATCGTCGGCTCGTCGTTGCCGACCGCTCGGATCGCCTTGCGGATCGGGATGAAGTACATCAGCACCAGACCGACGAAGAAGAAGATCACCATCGAGATGAGCGCCGGCCGGAACGACCCGGTGGCCCCGGCCACGCCGGCGAAGATGGCCGGCCCGGCGATCTCACCCACCCGCTCACCGATCTGGTAGATCGAGAAGTACTGCGCCTCCCGCCCTCGGGGCACCAGCTGGCTGAACAGCGACCGGGAAAGCGCGTTGGTGCCGCCGAGCACCAGCCCGATGGCCACCGCGAGCCCGTAGAACTGCAGCTGCTGGCCGGCCTCCACGAAGTAGGCGGCGGCGATGACCACCACCCACACACTGAGGCTGATCATGATCGTGCGCTTCGCGCCGAGCCGTTTGGCGACCCAGCCGTGCAGCATGCCGCCGACGAACGCGATGAACTGGACGATCAGGATCGTCACGATGAGCACGTTCTCGTCGAACTTGAGCTCCTCGCGGCCGTACTGGGCCGACACGTTGGCCACCGTCGAGATGCCGTCGGTGTAGATCAGGTAGGTGCCGAGGAAGGCCAGCGTCAGCGGGTAGGCGCGCGCCGCGCGCAGTGTCTGGCCCAGCTCCTGGAACCCCGCGACCAGCACCGAGGCGCCCCGCTCGGTGCCGTGCGGGGGCTGGTGGCGGCGCAGCGCCCGCAGCGGGATGATCGCGAACCCGGCCCACCACAGCCCGGAGAGCACGAAGATGATCCGCACCGCGGTCGACTCGGCCAGCCCGAGCTCCTCGTGGAACAGGTACACCAGCAGCTGCACCAGCAGCGCGACCCCGCCGCCGAGGTACCCGAAGGCCCACCCTCGGGTGGACAGGCCGTCCCGTTCGTCGGCGGTGGCGATCTCCGGGATGAACGCGTAGTACACCACCACCGAGGTGCCGAACCCGAGGTTGCCGAGCACGAAGAACAGCACCCCGAGGCCCCAGTTGCCGTCCGAGACCAGCGCCAGCATCGCGGTGGCGGCCGCGCCGCCGAACGCCGAGATCGCCAGGATCCGCCGCTTGCTCTGCGTGCGGTCGGAGATCGCACCGACCAGCGGCACGACCAGCACGTGCACGATCGCGGCCAGCGAGAGCAGATACCCCCACAGCGAGCCGGCCTGCACGTGCCAGCCGAGCACGTCGATCTGGCAGTTGATCAGGTTGCTGTCCTGGCCGTCCGCGCCGACGCACGGGGTCGCGCCGTTGGTCGCGGTGTCCGCGCGCGCGGCGTCGGCAGCGACCGCGACCAGGTAGTTCGATCCGAAGACCGTGACCACCGAGCTGGAGAACACCGAGTTGGCCCAGTCGTACCAGACCCAACCGCGCTGTTCACGGCGTCGTTCGGGCGCACTGCCGACCGTCGACGCGCCCTCGTCCACGACACTCATCGATCCTCCAAGCGGGGGGTGGCACGCGGACCCTATCGGGCGCGGCCCGCGCGTCGCGGCGGTATGTCGACCCCTGATTTTCGCGAACTGGGGTGATCGGAGTGACGTGTGATAACGAAGTGGTCACTGTTGCGGTTGTGACACCTGAGTAGAGCACTTAGCGTGACCGCCCATGAGCGCAGAACGACCTCTCGTGCGGCTGCTGCTGTTGGCGGCCATGATCGTGATCGTGAGCACCGTCCAGCTCACCCCGGCCGCCGCCGACCCGCCGGCCAGCGACTGGGCCACCCTGCGCCAGTGCGAGTCCAGCGACAGCTACACCGTCGTGGCCAGCCACGGCGGCTACTACGGCGCCTACCAGTTCGACCTGCCGACCTGGCGCAGCGTCGGCGGCCAGGGCTACCCGCACCAGGCCACCCCACGCGAACAGGACTTCCGCGCCCTGTACCTCTACCGGATGCGCGGCTGGCAACCGTGGACCTGCGCCACCAAGCACGGCCTGCGCGAGGACGCCGACGCCCACAGCGAACGCGTGCCCACCTACGCCGAGTCCGCCTACGTGGGCGGCGGGGGAGCACCGGCGGCACCGCCGTGGCCGGGAGTGGTGTTCGACTACGGCGACTGCCACGAGGCGCTGCGGACCTGGCAGCTGCGGATGAACACCCACGGCTTCGCCTTCGAGGGCAGCGGCTGCTACTACGCCGAGACCCGCACCGCCGTGCTCGCCCTGCAACGCGCCAACGGCATCACGACCTCCGGGCTGCTGGGGCCACGGACCTGGACCGCGGCCTGGGACGGCACGCAGGCCAGGCCCTAACGGGCCCGCCGGACATACCGCCGCACCCCGGCCGCGACCGCCACCACCAGGAGCCCACCGGCCACCACCACCTCCGCCGGCACCCCGCTCTCCCGCGCCGCGTCGGTCACCGCGCTTCGCGGCGCCACCTCCCGCGGTGGGTCCTGCGGCGCGGCGATCTGGGCGTCGTCGGCCGTGGGCGGGAAACCCGGCCGCACCGTGCCCCAGTCGTGGGCCGCGCGCCGGCCGACCTCACTGGGCTCGATCGCGACCGCGCCCGGCACGGTCACCACCGCGACCAGCGCGTCGGGCATCAGCGTCTCGTGGGCCGCGCCGAGCTGCCACACCCCGTCGTGGGGAAAGACGACCTCCGCCGAGTAGTGCCCCTCGGTCGCACCGCTCGTGGCCGGGAAGGTGACCCGCGCGCCGTCCGCGTCGGCCGCGGTCAACGCGACCGCCCCGAGGTCGCCGTGACGGATCGGGTACGAGCCGTGCTGCAGCACCCAGAACCCGAACGTGTAGGTCACCGTGGACTCGATCCTGGCCGGCGGCGGGTCGAGCACGGTCTCGGCCCACCCGCCGGCGTGCGCGGGGGAGACCCCGAGCACGCCGGCGACCAGCGCCAGCCCGGCCATCAGCAGTGTTCGTCGCGTTCTCATGCACCAGGTACACCGCCGAGCGCGCCGGCGTTCCACTGTGGGTTTTGCCGGGAACCGATCGGGCCCGGCCGGTGTATCAACAGGCAGCCGAGGAGGACCGAGACGGACGACCAGACCACCGCGCACACCGCCGATCAGGACGCCGAACACGAGGCGGTGGCCCGCGCCCGCACCGGTGACCAGCAGGCCTACGCCTCGCTGGTCGCCCGCCACGGCGCGCTCGCGCACCGCACCGCCTACCTGCTCGGCGCGGGCGAGGACTCCGAGGACGTGGTGCAGGAGGCGTTCGTGAAGGCCTACCGCGCGCTCGGCTCGTTCCGCGACGGCGCCGCCTTCCGTCCCTGGCTGCTGCGCATCGTCGCCAACGAGACCAGCAACCTGCACCGTGCGACCCGGCGCCGCCGCACCCTCGAGCTCCGCCTGGTCGAACCGGACATCGACCCGACCCAACCCGACCTGCAGGCCGTCACCGCCGACACCAGGGCGGCCGTGCTCGCCGCGGTCAACACCCTGTCCTACCGCGACCGCCAGGTGCTGACCTGCCGCTACTTCCTCGACCTCACCGAGGCCGAGACCGCGCAGGTCCTCGCCTGGCCACGCGGCTCGGTCAAGTCCCGCCTGTCCCGCGCGCTCGCCAGGCTGCGTCGGACACTGCCCAGGGAGGTGACCGGTGACTGAGCGCCACCTGCGGGACCTGGGCGCGCACCTGGACGTGCCGCCGCCACCGGCCGAGGCCGCGCTCACCGCCGCGGTCCTCGCCCGCCTGGACCACCCCCGACCCCGGCCCGGTCTCCTGCCCCGGCTGGCCGCCGTCGCCGTGGCCCTGCTGGTCGCGCTCGGTGTCGCCATGGCCGCGTCACCGGCGGTGCGCGCCGCGGTCCTGGACTTCCTGCGCATCGGCGCCGTCGAGCTCACCCACGCGCCAGCGCCACCCGCGCCGGCCACCCCGGCCCCGCTGCCCGGCGACCGCGTGGTGACCCTCGAGCAGGCCCGCGCCCAGGCCACCTTCCCGCTGCGCGTGCCCGCGCTGCTCGGCGACCCGTCGACCGTGCACCTGGCCGACGGCGACCCGCCCCGGGTGGTGACCCTGAGCTACGACGGGGTGCGCGTCGACCAGGTCGACGGCGGCCTGGACCCGATGTTCCAGAAGTTCACCCACGTCCCGGACGCCGTGCCGACCACCGTCGACGGCGCGCCGGGGATCTGGCTGCCCACCCCGCACCCCGTGCTCTACCTCGACCGCGACGGACACCGCCACGAACGGTCCGCGCGCCTGGCCGGCACCACCCTCGTCTGGGAACAGGACGGCCTGACCTACCGCGTCGAAGGCGACCTCACCCACCGCCAGGCCGTCGCGATCGCCGAGTCCATGACCGACTAAAACAAGGGCACCGCCCTGAATGAGGCATTGGCGACGCTCAACGCCCTGAATGCCTCATTCAGGGCGTTTGGGTGCGGGTCAGGTCGCCTTGCTCTCGGCCTTGCGGGCGTAGGCGCGGGCGGCGCGGGCCCGGTCCCCGCACCGGGTGGAGCACCAGTGGCGACGGCCGTGGGTGCGCAGCAGGTACCGGTTGCACGGCGGGGAGCCGCAGGCGGCGAGGCGGTCCGCGTCGGCGCCGGTGAGCAGGTCGGCGGCGTCCGCAGCGAGCGCGGCCAGCGCGTGGTCGACGATCTGGGTGGTCGGGTGCGAGGTGATCCGGTGCAGGCCGCGGGCGGGGTCCCAGTGCAGCAGCGACGCGGTGGGCGTCCTGGTGAGCGCCTCGTTGACCGCGCTGAGTGCCGCCCCCGGAGCGGGCAGGTCGTCGACTCGGGCGGCGAGCAGCGCGCGGAGCTGTTCGCGCAGCGCGCGCAGTTGGGCCGCGCACACCTCGTGCAGTTCGGCCTCGGCCGGCGCGAGACGGTGGTCGACCAGCCAGCCGGTGGCGGCCTTGGGGGAGCCGAGCAGGTCGCGGTACTGGCCGCCGGGCAGGGCCAGCGCGCTGTTGGCGAAGTCCAGCGCGGGGTACCGCTCGGCGCCGGGCGCGGTGCTCGTCTCCACCCTCTCATGTTAAGGCTTGCGCTTTTCCGTGATGACCCCATACCGTTGCTCACGGAAAATCCACACCCCATCCGTGAGGAGCTGGTATGTCCGACGTCGAGGCGAAGACCGAGCAGATCACCATCCGCCACTTCGGCGGCCCCACCGCCCTCATCGAGATCGGCGGCCTGCGCCTGCTCACCGACCCCACCTTCGACGCCCCCGGCGAGTACCCCATCCCCAACGGCGTACTGGTCAAGACCACACCGTCCACCACCACCCCCGAGGACCTCGGCCGCGTCGACGCCGTACTGCTGTCCCACGACGAACACCCGGACAACCTCGACCACGCCGGCCGCGCCCTGCTGGCCAGCATCCGACTGGTACTCACCACCCGCGGCGGCGCCGACCGCCTCGACACCCCCGCCCACGGACTGGCCCCCTGGGACGTCGTGGAACTACCCCGACCCGGCGGCGGCACCCTCACCGTGACCGCCACCCCCGCCCAACACGGCCCCGACGGCTGCGAACCGATCACCGGCGAGGTCATCGGCTTCGTCCTGACCGCACCCGACCTGCCCACCGTCTACGTCAGCGGCGACAACGCCTCCCTGGACGTCGTGGCCAAGATCGCCGACCGCTGCGGCCCGATCGACACCGCGGTGCTGTTCGCCGGCGCCGCCCGCACCCCACTGTTCGACGGCGCCCTGCTCACCCTCGACAGCGCCCAGGCGGTCACCGCCGCCCGCCTACTGGCCGCCCGCCGGGTCGTCCCCGTCCACTACGACGGCTGGGGCCACTTCACCGAAGGCCGCGACGCCCTCCACCAGGCCTTCGCCGCCGCCGGCCTCGCCGACATCCTCGACCTCGACTAGCCACCCCCCGGCCACAAACCCCGCGCCCGCAACACCTCCCGCAACGCCGCCGGCCGATCGGTCATCAACCCGTCCACCCCCAGCTCGATCAACTCGTTCATCTGCACCGGATCGTCCACCGTCCACACATGCACCTCGACCCCCCGCGCCCGCGCCGCCGCGACCAACCGCCGATCCACCACCCGCACCCGCCCATGCCACACCGGCACCTGCGCGACCAGCCCGCACCGACCCCGCCCAGCCAGCAACGGCGCGCGCCCCGCGGCCCACAACCGCGCGATCGCCCCCGTACCCATCGACGTCAACAACCCCGCACCGGCCACCCGACGCACCTGCCGCAACCGCGCCTCCGAGAACGACGCCACACACACCCGCCCCAACGCCCCACACCGCCGCAACGTCTCCACCAGCGGCTCGATCGCCGACTCCGCCTTCACATCGATGTTCAACAACGCGGTCGGCAACTCCTCGAGCAGATCCGTCAACCGCGACACCGGCTCCCGCCCACCGATCCGCGCCGCCCGCACCGACCGCCACGGCAACCGCGCCACCACCCCACGCGCATCGGTCGTGCGATCCAACACCGGGTCGTGATGCACCACGACCACCCCGTCACTGGTCGCGTGCACATCGGTCTCCAGATAGCGATAGCCCTCCTCGACCGCCCGCCGAAACGCCGACAGCGAGTTCTCCATCCCGGCCAACTCGCCGTAGTGCCACCCCCGGTGCACGAACGCACGCGGGTACGGGCCGGCGAAGAACGCATGGTCCCGCACGCTGTCCGTCACGGCGCCGAGTCTGCCCCAGCGGCGTGGCGAATGGGTGCACGAAACGTGGCCAGATAGGTTCCGTGCCGATGATCGCTCCCGAACGCCCCCGGTCACGCACCGAACCACGCCACTGCGGATGGTGTGGCCTGCGCCTACCCGACGACGGCCGGGTCGGCCGCCCCCGCCGCTACTGCACCCAGTCCTGCCGCCAACGCGCCTACGAACGCCGCTCCGCGGTCCAGCGCGGTGGGCTGCCGGAGGACTCCGTAGTACTGTCCGCGGTGGAGCTCGCTGATCTACAGGACCGCCTGTTCCAACTGCGGTGTGCCGCCGAGGACCTGGTGACCGCCACGGACGACGGCGCTCCACCCCACGAACTGAAAGAGCTGGCAGCACAGGTCGTGCGAACCGCGCACGGACTCGAACGGCTGCGCTGAGAGAACTGTTCGGCTACCCTTCCTGCCCAATTGACTGTCAAGCACGAACGAGGCGTTCCGCATGATGATCGACGGCATCTCCCACGTGGAGATGCTCGACGCCGTGCTCGACACCTCGGACACCGCCTACGCGGTGACCGACCTGCGTGGACGCGTGCGCTGGGCCAACCGGCTGATGGCCGAGATCCTCGACCTCACCGTCGACCAGTGCGTCGAGCGCTCCCTGCCGACCCTGCTGATCGGCGCCCCCGAAGGCCCACACGACGGCGTCGTGCTGTCCCAGGCCGCCGACGCCGAACACCGCTGGCTCGAGGTGCGCTGCACCGTGTTCGGCGACACCCAACTGCTCTACCGCGTCGTGGACGTCAGCCGCTGGCGCGCAGACGGCGTCGACGCCGGCCAACGCGTCGAATGGCAGGCAGAGCTCATCCGCCTCGCCGACGAGGACCCGCTGACCGGCCTGCTCAACCGCCGCGCACTCACCCGTGAGCTGGAACGACGCCTCGCCCACCACGGCACCGGCGCCTTCCTGCTGCTCGACCTGGACAACTTCAAGGACATCAACGACCTACGCGGCCACCCCGCCGGCGACCTGGTCATGCGCGCCATCGCCGACGTCCTGCGCGCCAGGCTGGGGGAGGGGCACGTCCTCGGCCGGCTCGGCGGCGACGAGTTCGCCGTGGTGCTCGCCGACACCAAGGAGTCCGCCGCCGTCGAACTCGCCGACCGCCTCCGCGCCGCCGTGGCCACCCTGCCGCTGACCGGCAGCGGCGGCGCCAGCAGGGTCACGGTCAGCGCCGGCGTCACCGGCTTCACCTCCGGCGACTGCTGGCAGTCCGTCCTGGCCAACGCCGACCTCGCGCTGTACGCGTCCAAGTCCGCCGGCCGCAACCGCGTCACCGTGTACGAGCAGGGCCACTACATGGACACCGCCATGCGCGTGACCGTCCTGGACCGGGTCCGCGCCGCCATCGCCAACGGCGGCCTGGTCCTGCACGCGATGCCCATGGTGAAGCTGGGTACCAACCGCGTCGTCGGCCACGAACTGCTGCTGCGCCTGGAAGACGGCATCGACCCGCCACTGAGCCCGGGGGAGTTCCTGCCCGCCGCCGAACGCAGCGACCTCGTGCTCGACATCGACCGCTGGGTCATCGGCACCGCGATCGACGCGCTGGTTGCCCACCCGTACCCCGGCCTCCGGTTCAACGTCAACGTCTCCGGCCGCACCCTCGAGGACGGCGACTTCGGCGACTTCGTCGTGCGCAGGCTGGCCAAAGCCGGCGTCGCACCCGGCCGGCTCGGCTTCGAGATCACCGAAACCGCCGCCGTGACCAACCTCGCCGCCGCGCGCACCCTCGCCCAACGCCTCCGCGCCAGCGGCTGCCGGATCTCCCTCGACGACTTCGGCGCCGGTTTCGGCTCGTTCGTCCACCTGAAGAAACTCCCGATCACCGGCGTGAAGATCGACGGCGAGTTCGTCCGCGGCATCGACTACGGCAGCCGGGACACCGTGCTGGTGCAGGGAATCGTGGACATCGCCCGCGGCCTGGGCATCTCGGTGGTAGCCGAATGGGTCGAACGATCGACCCAGGTCGACGCGCTGGAGCGGCTCGGGGTGCGGGTGGCCCAGGGCTTCCACCTCGGGCGGCCCGAGCCGCTGTCGGCGCTGCTCGCGCGGCCACACGGGGCGTGGATGCGCCGGCCGACAGTGATCGCCGACCGGGCGGTGTCGGAGAACTCGCCGCATTAGCTCTCGATTGGCTATCACCTCAGCCAGATTCAAGCTCAGCTTGAGCCAGGCGGGCGACTATGAATACAGACGTTTCCACACCGATCCCGTTGGCGGTGGTCGCGATGAGCCGATCGATGTCCAAGCCCGATTCCAGTGCGGAGATCAGTGGTCTGCAGATCTGCATCCTGAACACCGCGGCCCAGATCGACGCGGCGCTGGACAACAACGACCGCCGGGCGTTCCGGGTGTGGTGCCTGCGCCGGGCGTCGTTGATCGCCCGGGTGGAACGCGTACTCGTCGAGGCCGCGACCGCCGCCTGACCCAGACGTCGTTACGTCACTTGACGTTTCGGGGGAGCGAGGCGGGCAGCAGGCGCAGCAGCGCGATCCGGACGTTCCACGGAGTGTCAGTGGTCAGCGTGTCGGCATGCTCGCCGGTCTGGACGTAATCACCTGACGCGCCGTCCAGACGATAGGTGATCACGAACGGTGCGCCGTCGCGACGCTCGATGCTCCAGAAAAACGGAACGCCGGCAGCGGCATACCGCTTGGGTTTCAACGCGCGTTCCTCCAGCCGGTTTCCAGGAGACCAGACCTCCACGGCAAGGACGACCTCACTGGCGGGCTGCGCCACCCGGTCAAGATCGAAGCTCTCGGCCCGGACGACCACGATGTCCGGCGCCGGTGCGGTGTTGTCGTTCAACATGACGTCTTGTTCGGTCAGAACGACGAACTCCGCTGGTGCGGAGTCCTCCAGGGCGTTGGCGAGTCGCCGGACGAGCAGCCCGTGCCAGGGACGCGGGCTGGGATTCACCACAATCCTTCCGTCCAGCAACTCGGTCCACCGGTAGTCGAGTTTCATCTTCACGTATTGGTCGACGGTGAAGCCGTCAGGGGGTGGAATCGGGATCGACACGTCGGCGGTCATGCCAACTCCTTCCCACCATTGACACGGTTGTTGAGTCAACGGTGTCATTACAGTAGTTCGCTACGACGCCGCTGGCGAACACCCGTTCTAGCGTGTTCGCGGCACCATGAGCAGATGTTCGATAATCTACATTATGTTAAGTAACGCGCTTGGGCCTCCCCGCATGACATGTGGACGAGATACAATGTCTGCATACATCGCCAACATGGAGGCTTGGATGACCGTGACTCAGATCGACCTCGACGACGACGCTCTCGCCGAGGCTATGCGGTTGTCCGGGGCTAAGACCAAGAAGGACACGGTGAACCTCGCACTTCGCGAGTACTCCGCTCGTCATCGTCGCATCCGCGCCCTAGAGCACTTCGGAGCGGCGGCCAAGGCTTGGGATTACGAAGGCTGGCAGGATCTTCACGACGCAGACAAGGAGGTCAGGCGATCCTCTACCTGATCGACTCTTCAGCGCTCTGGCGCGTCCTACGCGAAGACTCGCTGCGCACCGCCTGGTCAGACGTGATCTCCGCCGGGGCCGTCGGCTCGTGTCAGCCGCAACGTGTCGAATTCCGCCGGTCGGCTCGCAATCCTGACGAGTACGAACAAATGAGCGAGATGTTCGACAACCTGTTTCCCGACGTCAACATCCCGAAGAATGTATGGCAATGGATCGAGTCAGCCCAGCACAAACTTCTTCGCCAGGGTGCGCACCGAGCTATGTCGACAGTCGACCTGATCATCGGCGCGACCGCGGCGATCCGCGGGCTCGTCGTACTCCACGCTGACAAGGACTACGCCACCGCCGCGAGCTACCTTCCGGATGTCGTCGAACGCCGAATCCACCACACGCCACCACAGGACTGACCTGGGCGCGACGCCGGATCAGCTGTGGCGCAGGATCTCCAGGTAGTGCGGGTTGTACATCACCCCCAGCACGTTGCCGAACGGGTCCACCACCGACGCCGTCACGAAACCCTCGCCGCGGTCCACGCGAGGCTCGTGCTCGGTGGCGCCCATCGATGTCAGCCTGGCCAGTGCCGCGTCGATGTCGTCGACGTGCCAGAACAGCACTACCCCACCGGGCCGGGTGTCCTGGTGCGGCGCGTACCTGCGGTCGATGATGCCCAACTCCGCCTGATAATCCCCGAACCGGAACTCGACGTAGGCCGCCGGTCCCTCCGTCGGTCGCACGAAGTACGGCCGCACGTCGAGCAACGTCGTGTACCAGTCCGTGGCCGCCGTCAGATCGTCGGCGAACAGGCTCACCGTGGCCATTCCTCGCAGCATCGTCTTGTCCTCTCGTTGGGGTGACCACCACGATCCGGCATAAAGTGCTCATCTTCTGCCTACTTTGTCGGGCAGACTGGCAGCTGTGCGCGCGGACCGGCTGGTGGCCACCCTTCTGTACCTGCAGTCCCACGGTCGGGTGACCGCGGCGGAGGTCGCCGCCGAGCTGGAGGTCTCGGTGGCCACGGCCCGCCGCGATCTGGAGGCCCTCTCCTCGGCCGGCATCCCCGTTTACCCGCAGCCGGGCCGCAACGGCGGCTGGTCGCTGGTCGGTGGCGCCCGTACCGACCTGTCCGGGCTCACCTCGACCGAGGCGCAGGCGTTGTTCCTGCTCGTCGGCCCGGCGGCGGCGGTCTCGCCGGTGGCCAAGGCGGCGTTGCGCAAGCTCGTTCAGGCACTCCCCCAGACCTTTCGTGCCGACGCGCGGGCCGCGGCCGGCGCGGTGGTCATCGACTCGGCGCGGTGGGGCGAGCCGGTCAGTCGGCGGCCTGAGCTGGTCGATCTGTTACAAAGCGCGGTCGTTCGACAACTGAGAGTGGAGTTGACTTACGGTAAACGGGAGTCCACACGGGTGGTCGACCCGTGGGGGCTGGTCGACAAGGGCGAGCACTGGTATCTCATCGCGGGCACCACTCGGGGTCGGCGGACCTTCCGGGTCGATCGGATCGTGCGGGCGGTGTTCACCGAGGAGCCGGCGACGCGGCCGGCGGACTTCGACCTGGAGGCGGCCTGGCGGACGGTCGTGGACGAGGTCGAGGGGCGGCAGACGGCGTGCGTGGCGACCGTCGTGGTGTCCGCGCGGCTGGTGGGGGTGTTGCGCCGGCAGTTCGGCCGCCACTGCGAGGTCGTCGGGGAATGTGACGGCCGGGCCACGGTCCGGGTCTCGGCGCCGGAGCCGGTGATGGTCGCCCAGCAGCTCGCCGGCTGGGGTGGCGGGCTCGAGGTCGTCGAGTCCGAGGCGGTGCGGGCGGAGTTGGCGCGGATCGGGCGGGAGTTGGTCGAGCGGTACCGGTAGTCAGCTTGCGCCGTGCCAGGAGCGCCACAGTGCCGCGTACGCTCCCCCGGCCTCGACCAGGTCGTCGTGGCTGCCGAGTTCGGTGATCCGGCCGTCGGCCATCACCGCGACGCGGTCGGCGTAGTGCGCGGTGTGCAGTCGGTGGGCGATGGCGATCACCGTGCGGCCGGTCAGTACCGCGGCCATGGCGCGTTCGGCGTGCCGGGCGGTCGTCGGGTCGAGCAGGGCGGTGGCCTCGTCGAGGATCACGGTGTGCGGGTCGGCGAGCACGACTCTGGCGAGGGCGAGTTGTTGGGCTTTGGCGGCGTCGAGGGATTCGGTGCCGGCGCCGAGTTCGGTGTGCAGGCCGGCGGGCAGGGTGTGTACCCAGTCGGCGTCGACGGCGCGGAGGGCGTCGTGGAGTTGGTCGTCGGTGGCGGTGGGGGCGGCGATGGCGAGGTTGTCGCGCACGGTGCCGATGAACACGTGGTGTTCCTGGGTGACCAGCACGATCCGGCGGCGGAGCTCGTCGGGTGCGAGGTCGGCGACCGGCACGCCGCCGACGGTGACCTGGCCGGTGCGGGGCGCCTCGACGCCGGCGAGCAGTCGGCCGAGGGTGGATTTGCCGGCGCCGGAGGGGCCGACGATGGCCAGCCGCTCCCCCGGCCGGACCGCGAGGTCGACTCCGTGCAGCACGTCGCGGTCGGCGCGGCCGTCGTAGGCGTAGCGGACGCCGGTGATCTCGATGCGGTCGTCGCGTGGGGTGCCGCCGGGCGGTGGTGGGCCGCCGGCGTCGGCCACGCCCTTGATCCTGGCCATGGAGGCGGTGCTGCGTTGGATGTTCTCCATGTACATCAGCACGCGGGTGAGCGGGTCGGCCAGTTGCATGGTGTAGAGCGCGGCGGCGATGGCCGCACCGAGGGTGGTCTGGCCGGCGGTGTGCAGCAGGCCGCCGGCGAGGACCACGAAGCCGGTGGCCAGCATGTAGGAGAAGTCCAGGACGGGGAACAGCACACAGCGCAGGAACAGGGTGCGCAGGCGGGTGCGGAACGCGGTGTGCACGCGGTCGTCGCCGGCGCGTACGCGGCGGTGGTGCAGGCCGAAGGCCTCGATGGTGCGGGCGCCTTCCGCGGTGGCGGCGAGGGTTTCGGACATCTCGGAGTTGGCGGCGCCTTCGGCGAGGTAGGCGTCGCGGGCGCGGTGGAGGTACCAGCGTCCGGCCCACCACAGGCCGGCGATGCCGGCGAGGGCGCACAGGCCGAACAGCGGGTGGATGACGGTGACGGCGGCGAGCAGGAACAGCACCTGCAGCAGGCCGACGAACACTTCGGGGACGGCGTCGCGCAGTGCGGTGCCGATGGTGGCGATGTCGGCGGTGGTGCGGGCCATGAGGTCGCCGGTGCCGGCGCGTTCGACGACGCCGGTGGGCAGGGCGAGGGTGCGGTCGACGAACTCCTCGCGCAGTCTGGCCAGGGCGCGTTCGGCGAAGCGGTGGGCGAGGTAGCGGGCGAAGCGGGTGAGCACGATGGTGGCCACGGCGAAGGCGAGGATGCCGGCGGCCAGTAGGTCCACTGTGGACGTTTGGGGGTGGCCGGCCTCGACGTGGTTGACGATGCGGCCGATGAGCCAGGGCGCGCCGAGACCGGCGGCGGCGGCCAGGCAGGCGAAGAGCAGGACGACGGTGGCGCCGGTCGGGTCGGCGCGGACGAGCTGCCAGTGGGCCCGGCGTACGTCGGCCCGCCCGGCGACGGGCAGTTGGAACTGACGCGCTTCCGCGCGCTGCACGGTGGTGGTCGCGTTGGGGACAGGCTGCTTCTGGCGCTTCACCGGGCGGGTTCCTCGTCGCCGGCTTCGCGGTGTACGAGGGTGCGGTAGCCGGGGTGGGTGTGGAGCAGGTCGGTGTGGCTGCCGGTGGCGAGGACGCGGCCGTCGGCGAGGTAGGCGACCCGGTCGGCGCGGTCGAGCAGCAGGGGTGAGGTGCCGATGATGACGGTGGCGGCGTGGCGGCGGTGGTCGTGGAGGCGGGCGGCGATGGCGGCCTCGGTGTGGGCGTCGACGGCCGAGGTGGGTTCGACCAGGATGAGGATCTCGGGGTCGGCGAGCAGGGCGCGGACCAGGCGGATGCGTTGGCGCTGGCCGCCGGACAGGTCGCGGCCGCCTGCCTCGATCGGGGAGGCGAGTCCGGCGGGCAGTCCGGTGAGCACGTCCTCGGCGGCCGCGGTGCGCAGGGCGTGGTCGATCGCGCTGTCCGGGTGGTCGCGCTCGGTGGCCACGACGGCGCGCAGCGGGCCGGTGAACAGGTGGGCGTCGTTGTCGGCGACCACGATGCGGCCGCGGACCTCGGTGGCCGGCATGCTGGCCAGCGGCGCGCCGCCCCAGGTGGCGTCGGAGTCGACGTAGCGGCCGATGCGGTCGGTGAGGGCGAGCGCGTCGGCGGGCAGGGCGGGGGCGATGGCGAGCAGCTCCCCCGGGTGGACGGTCAGGCCGGAGGTCGGGTCGTGCAGGGGGGCCGGTGCTGGTGGGCAGGGGGTGGTGGCGTGGTCGGGGATGGTGGGGCGCAGGGTGAGCAGGTGGGTGACGCGGCGGGCGGCGACCAGGCCGCGGTTGAGGTCCTGGGCGCCCTCGATGAGGAACCAGATCGGGGTGGTGAGCACGGCGAGGTAGCCGTAGACGGCGACGAGCTCGCCGATGGTGATGTCGCCGGCGGCGGCCATGCGCGCGCCCAGCCAGGTGACCAGGGCGAGGAACACCATCGGGAGGCCGACGGAGATGGCCTCGATCCAGCTGGAGATCGCGCCGACCCGGTAGCCCTCGGCGCGCAGGGCGTCGGAGTCGCGGTGGTATCGGGTGGCGAAGCGGTCCTTGCCGCCGATGCCGCACAGCACGCGCAGGCCGGCCACGATGTCGCCCGCGCGGGCGGTGAGGGCGCCCTGTTGTTCCCGGTAGGCGGTCTCGGTGTCGCGCATCCGGTTGAGCAGCGGCCAGAGGGCCAGCATGAGCGCGGGTACGCCGATGAGCACGACCAGGGCCAGCGGGGTGGAGATGCCGATGAGCAGGGTGGCGACGACGCCGAAGCTGACCACCGCGCCGACGCCCGGACCGGTGACGGTCATGGTGCGCATGATGCGGTCGAGGTCGGCGGCGCCGATGCTGACCACTTCGCCGGAGCTGACGCGGCGGGGCAGTTCGGCGCCGACGGCGACGGCGTGCCGGATGACCACCTGCACGGTGCGGAAGCCGGCGTCGAGGCGGACGAAGGTCATGGTGCGGTGGCGCAGGACGCCGAGGGCGGCGTTCACCGCGCCGGCGAGCACCAGCGCGGCGGTCCAGCTGGCGAGCATGGTGAAGTTCTCCGGCCGTAGCCCGTCGTCGATGGCGTGGGCCAGCAGGTAGGGCGGGATGATCAGGCTGATCATCCAGGTGCTGCCGAACAGGACGCCGAGCGCGACCCGGCCTGGCTGTCTGGTGACCAGCCACCACAGGTAGTGGCCGGGTCCGCGTGCGTCGGGGATGCCTGGATCGGCGTGTGGGACCGAGAGACGCATGATCTCCACCCTAGGCAGGGTGGGAACTCGTTTTCCCTGTCGTCCACGGAGTCCTTTTGACACGGTGGTGGACCGTCCGGTCCCGCTGGTAGTGGCTTGTGAGAGTCTGCTGTGGATGGATACTTCCCGCTGCTCCGCGGTGTCGGCGATGCTCGGTGAGCCGTTGGCCGGTACGGCCGCGACCGCGCGTTCCTGGCTGTGTGTCGAACAACCGGGGCCGTGGGGGCGAGACGCGTTGTCGGCCAGTCATCTGGATCCGGGGGTGGCCGGGGAGCTGGCCCGGTTGTCGGCCGGCACCGGGGTGCGGATCGTGCTGATCCGCCGGCCGGGCAGCCATCCCGACCGGCATCGCCCGGTCCCCCGGCAGGTGTATCTGGCGCACACGGCGCCGGGGCGGACCTGGCTGGAGCGCACGTCGGTGCACGACGCGAAGCAGCTGCTCGATCTGGACTTCGTCGCGGCCGGGGCCGGCACGCCCGGGTTGCTGGGCGCGGTGTCGGACGACCGGCCGCTGATGGTGTGCACCAACGGCCGCCGGGACGTGTGCTGCGCGCTGCTCGGCCGGCCGGTGGCCGCGGCGCTGGCGGCGACCCACGGTGACGCGGTGTGGGAGTGCACGCATCTGGGTGGGCACCGCTTCTCCCCCACCGCGCTGCTGTTGCCGACGGGGTATGCCTACGGCCGGGTGGATGTCGCGGCGGCGCGGCGGCTGCTCGACGGCGGGCCGGCGGTGGTGACCGAGGGCTGCCGGGGGCGGTCGACCTGGCCCGCGGTGGGGCAGGTGGCCGAGTTGGCGGTGCGCGCCGACGAAGGGGTGGGGTGTCCGGACTCGGTGCGGGTGGGCGCGGCGGTGGAGTCGGCTGATGAGTGGCTGGTGCCGGTGGCGCATGGGGACGGCCGGGCCTGGCAGGTGCGGGTGGTGGCGCGGACGGTGAGCCCGGGGCGGGCGGCGAGCTGTGTCGCGGCGCCGACCCCGGCGGTGGCGTTCGTGGCCGCGTCGGTGACGCGAACGGCGCCGCCCACCCTGGGGTGAGCGGCGCCGTCGGTAGTGGCTAGTAGCGGGGCGGTTCGTCGGACAGTTCGGTCGACTCCGGTGGGCGGCCCAGCGGTTGGGCCGGCGGCTGGGGTGCGGCGGCCGGGCGCGGCGCGGGAGTCGGGGTGGGCAGTTGCTGGGTGGGGGCGGCCGGCGGCGGGGTCTGCGGCTCGACCCGGCGCACGGGGTGCTGGATGGGCGCGGGTGCCGGGACCGGGGTGGTGCCGGCGCTGATGGCGGGCGGGCCGGCCGGTTTGGTGGCCAGCGGGCTGGGCACCTCCTGGCGGGCGACGGCCTCGGCCTCGCGGACGGCCTGGGCGACCTTGGGGTCGGTGGAGGTGTCGAACCAGGAGGCGATCTCGTCGTCGTCCTGTTCGGGGTGTGACGGGGGCTCGTAGGCCGGCGGTTCGTAGCGGAACACGCCGTCGTCGCCCGGTGCGCCCAGTGCCCTGGCGAAGCCTTCGAGGGCCTTGCCGAAGTCGTTGGGCAGCATCCAGACCTTGTTCGAGTCGCCCTGGGCCAGCTGCGGGAGGGTCTGCAGGTACTGGTAGGCGAGCACCTCGGGGGTCGGCTTGCCGGCCTTGATCGCGTCGAAGACCTTCTCGATGGCCTTGGCCTGGCCCTGTGCCTGCAGGTAGCGGGCGGCGCGTTCACCCTGGGCGCGCAGGATCCGGGACTGGCGTTCACCCTCGGAGGCCAGGATCGCGGCCTGCTTGGCGCCTTCCGCGGACAGGATCTGGCTCTGCTTCTGGCCTTCCGCGGTCTTGATGGCCGCCTCGCGGGTGCCCTCCGCGGTGAGGATCATGGCGCGCTTCTCGCGGTCGGCGCGCATCTGCTTCTCCATGGAGTCCTGAATGGACGGTGGAGGGTCGATGGCCTTCAGCTCGACGCGCGCGACCCGGATTCCCCACCGGCCGGTGGCCTCGTCGAGCACGCCGCGCAGCTGGCCGTTGATGGAGTCGCGGGAGGTCAGCGTCTCCTCCAGGCTCATGCCACCGACGACGTTGCGCAGGGTGGTGGTGGTGAGCTGCTCGACGCCGATGATGTAGTCGGAGATCTCGTACACGGCGTCGCGCGGGTTGGTGACCTGGAAGTACACCACGGTGTCGATCGACACCGTCAGGTTGTCCTGGGTGATCACCGGCTGGGGTGGGAAGGAGACCACCTGCTCGCGCCGGTCGATCCGGGCGCGGACCCGGTCGAGGAAGGGCACCAGGAAGTTCAGGCCGGGCTCGGCCACCGACCGGAACCTGCCGAGCCGTTCGACCACCGCCGACTGCGCCTGCGGGATCACCAGGATCGACTTCACCACGACCGTGAGTACGAACAGCACCACGACGATGACGACAATGAGGACTGTCAACGTGCCTCCACTCCGGCTCGGGCTGGCTTCTGGTGGACCCTGGGGCAGTAGATCACAAGGTCGACCCGAACCCTCTCATGGTGGGGCCGCGTCCCGGGGGAAGTTGGCCGCGTTCACCTGGTTGTCGCATCATTCCGGGTCCGCCAGCACCACCGCGGTCGCCCCGGAGATCTCCACGATGGTCACCGGCACCCCGGGCGAGATCGCCGTGTCGTCGACCGTGCGGGCGGTCCACACCTCGCCGTCGAGGCGGACCTGGCCGCCGGTCGCGTTGACCAACGACAGCGCGACCCCCTTCTTGCCGATCAGCGCGTCCACGTTGGTGTGCACCAACTCCCCGTGCATGCGCCGTTTGAGCCATGGGCGGGCGAAGGTCACCAGCCCGATCGACACCAGCGCGAACACCCCCGCGGCCAGGACCGTGTTGCCGGTCAGCCACTCGGTGCCGGCGCCGAACAGCGCGCCGACCCCGACCATGAGCAGGAAGAAGTCCCCGGACAGGATCTCCGCGGCGATCAGCGCGATTCCCCCGAGGAGCCAGAGCACAGCGGCCATGGCCCCATGCTCTCAGAGTCGTGCTGATCCGGTCACTACTCCTCACCAGTGGTAACGAAGTCGATAAGACGCTCGACCGCGCCGATCAACGGCGTCTCGAGATCCTTGTAGCTGCTGACGCGGGCCAGCACGCGGCGCCAGCCGTCGGCCGGCTCGCCCCAGCCCAGCGCGTCGCACACGCCGGTCTTCCAGTCCACGCCGCGCGGGATCACCGGCCATTCCCGGATGCCGACCGACGCCGGGCGCACCGCCTGCCACACGTCCACGTAGGGGTGGCCGGTGACCAGGACCTGCGGGTCGCGCAGGGTGTCGACGATGCGGGACTCCTTGCTGCCGGCGACCAGGTGGTCGACCAGCACCCCGAGTCGCCTGCCGGGTCCGGTGCCGAACTCGGCGACCAGGCCGGGCAGGTCGTCGATGCCGTGCAGCGGCTCGACCACCACGCCCTCCACACGCAGGTCGTGGCCCCAGACCCGCTCGACGAGCTCGGCGTCGTGGATGCCCTCGACCCACAGCCTGCTGTCCAGCGCGGTGCGCGCGGTGTGTCCGGCCACCCGCACCGAGCCCGACGCCGACACCGGTTTCGTGGTGTCCGGCCTGACTGTGGGGCGTACCAGGGTGACCGGGCGGCCCTCGAGGAGGAACCCGGCCGGGGTGAGCGGGAACAGGCGGTGGCGGCCGTGGCGGTCCTCGAGCACGACGTTGCCGTGCTCGAAGCGGGTCACCGCGCCGCAGAAGCCGCTGGCCGGGTCCTCGACCACCAGGCCAGGCTCGGCGACCACCTCGGGGATCGCCCGCCGAGGCTTGCGGGACAGGACATGCGCGCCGTACCGGTCGTCACCCACGGACCGGACCCTATCGATCGTCTGGGTGAAAAATCCGGAATCGACCCGTCGGAGTGTCGCGTGCCGGGACGACGATAGGGACATGAGGGGGACGTGAGCACGCCAGGCGTGCGGCCCGACCCGGCGCTCGGGCTGCTCGCGCTGTACGACGAGGCGCTGCCGCGGGTCTATGGCTATCTGCTGGCCCGAGGTGGGCAGGCCCCGCTGGCCGAGGACCTCACCGCGGCGACGTTCCTGGCCGCGGTGGCCGCGGTGCGCGCGCCGAAGGTGCGCCCGTCGGTGCCGTGGCTGCTCGGCCTGGCCCGGCACACGCTGGCCGACCACTGGCGGCGCGCCGAACGGGCCGAACACGGGCTGCGGCTGCTCGACGGCAGGACCCCGCCCGAGCCGGACCCGTGGGACCGGATCCTGGACGCGAGCCGCGCGCGGGAGGTGCTCGACGGGCTCGGCGCGCAGCACCGGACGGCGTTGATCCTGCGCTATCTGGACGGGCTGGCGGTCTCCGAGGTCGCCAAGAGTCTTGACCGGACCGTGCACGCCACCGAGTCGCTGCTGGCCCGCGCGCGGGCGGCGTTCCGGCGGGGCTACGACGGTGACGGCTCGTGACCGACCCGTTGGACGCGTTGTACTCGCCGACCACGCCGGTGGACCCGCCCGCGGTGTTCGCCGCCCGGCTGCGGCTGGCGTTGACCAGCGCGGTCTACGCCGGCGCGACCACACCTGCCGCGCCCCCGCCGGTGCGGCCGCCGTCGCTGACCCCCTACCTCGTCGTGGCCGACGCCAGAGCCGCGCTGGCCTGGTACGCGGAGGTGTTCGGCGGCCACCGGCACGGCGAGGCCCACGAGAACGCCGACGGCACCATCGGGCACGCCGAGCTCGGACTGGGGGACGCGGTGCTGATGCTCGCCGAGCCCTCCGCGCTGTACCCGGAGGTGCCGGTGCGCGCGCCGGACGCGCCGAGCGTGTTCAGCCACACCCTGCACCTGCTGGTCGAGGACGTGGACGCGACCGTGGCGCTGGCCAGCCGGCGCGCGGCCAGTGTCGAGCGCGCGCCGGTCGACGAGCCCTACGGCCGGGCGGCGGTGATCGTCGATCCGTTCGGGCACCGCTGGCTGGTGACCCGGCCGACCGGGTGAGGCTGGTCAGCCGAACGCGGCGACGAACCGGTCCCGCAGGTCACCCAGCCGCTCGACCGGCTCGTTGGCGTACACCAGGCGCAGGTAGCGCTCGCCGGCCGGGCCCCAGCCGGGCATCGGGGTGGCCGCGACCCGGCCGCGGTCGAACAGGCGGGCGGCGGCGTCGGCCGGGGCCAGTCCCATGGCGTGGGTGTCCACCAGCAGCGACCAGCCGCCGGCCGGGCGCACGCACGGGTAGGCCGCGAGCTCCCGCAGGATCAGTTCCGCGCGCTCGCGCCAGGTGGCGGTCGCCGCGGCCACGTCGGCGTCGGCGTCGGGTGCCGACAGCGCGTCGGCCACCGCCTGCTGGGCGATGCCGACCTGGCAGACGACGTTGGTCAGGCCGACCAGGTGGACATCGGCCATGATCGGCGTGGGGCCGACGACCCAGCCGACGCGCCAGCCGATCATCCGCAGTTCCTTGGTGGCCGAGCCGACGGTGATGGTCCGCCCGGCCAGGTCCGGGTGGCGGGCCGGGTGCTCGGGGTGGCCGGTGAACCGGATGCGTTCCATGGCGGCGTCGTAGAGCACCCAGCAGTCGTGCTCGGCGACCGCCGGGGCCAGCGCCGCCCAGTGCTCGGCGCCCAGCAGCGCGCCGGTGGGCATGGCCGGTGACATGACCAGCACCGCGGCGGTGTCCGGGCCCACGGCGCCGGCCAGCTCGGCCGGGTCGGTCACCCAGCCATCGGGGGTCGGCCGGCTGGGGACGTGGCGGGGGATGCCGCCGGCGAGGCGGATGCGGTTGACCAGCCCGGCGTAGATCGGGTCGCCGATGACGACCTGCTGTCCCGGTTCGACGGTCGCGAGCAGGACGTTGAGCACGCCGTTGAGGCCACCGGCGACGCTGACGCAGTCGGTGGCCGGGTCGTAGGCGCGGCCGGCGAGCCGGCCGACGTGCGCGGCGGCCGCGGCGCGCAGGCTCAGGCGTCCCTGGAACGGGAGGTAGCTGTTGGCCGCGTCGTCGTCGACGGCCGCGCGGGTGGTGTCCAGCGCGACCCGGGGTGGGCGCAGGTCGGTGTCGAGGTTCTCCAGCCGCAGCAGGTCGGGGTCGGCGGCGGCGTCGGCGGCCTCACCCATGAGATCGACGCCGATGCCGGGAATGTCGGCCAGCCGGGACACGCTCATCGAAACCTCCGCGGTCGAGGGGTCGGTCGGTCCAGTGCGATGAAGGACGCCGTCGTCGCGTTGAATGCGAGCAAGGACGCCTTCATCGCATTCTCCGTTACTCCCGCCGCCGACTACTTCCGCCGCCGACCAAGGGACCGTCGTGACCGTGCTCAGTGTGCGTGCGCTCAACCGCGCCACCCTCGCCCGCCAGCTGCTGATCGAGCGGGCCGAGCTGTCCGCGCTCGACGCGCTCGGCCACCTGGTCGGCATGCAGGCCCAGGCACCGTTCCCGCCCTACTACGGGCTGTGGACCCGGCTGGTCGACTTCGACCCGGTCGAGCTGGCCGACGCGCTGGTCGACCGGCGCGCGGTGCGCCTCGCGCTGATGCGGGGCACGGTGCACCTGGTCACGGCGGCCGACGCGTGCGCGCTGCGGCCCCTGGTCCAGCCGATCATGGACCGCGGCCTGCGCACCAACACCCAGCACGCGCCCGCGCTGGCCGGCCTGGACCACACCGACCTGACCGAGGCCGTCCTGGCGGTGCTCGCGCGGGGCCCGCACACGGCCAAGGAGCTGGGCGCGGCACTGGCCCTGCGCTGGCCCGACCGACCGGCCACCGCCCTGGCCCACGCCGCGCGCGGTCTGCTGCCGCTGGTCCAGGTGCCACCCCGAGCGGTGTGGGGCCGCAGCGGGCAGACCGCCTACCAGACCGCCCAGGACTGGCTGGGTCGTCCGCTGGACCCGGCCCCCGACCCCGGCGCGCTGGTGTGCCGCTACCTGGCCGCGTTCGGGCCGGCGGCGGTCGCCGACATCCAGGTCTGGTCGGGCCTCACCCGGCTGCGGGAGGTGGTGGACAGGCTCGACCTGCGGGTGTTCACCGACGAGCAGGGCCGCGACCTCTACGACCTGCCCGAGGCGCCGCGCCCGGAGGCGGACCTGCCCGTGCCGGTCCGGTTCCTGCCGGAGTTCGACAACGTGCTGCTCTCCTACGCCGACCGTTCCCGGATGATGTCGGAGGACCTGCGCAAACGGCTGTTCGGCGTGCCCAACGGGGTGTTCCCGGCGACGTTCCTGGTGGACGGTTTCCTGCGCGGCGGGTGGCGGATCAGTACCCAGCGCGGGGCGGCCACGCTGACGATCACCCCGTGGGCCCCGGTGTCGGCCAGGGACCGGGCGGCGCTGGTGGACGAGGGCGGACGCCTGATGGAGTTCGCCGCACCGACCGCGCGAACCCGACAGGTCCAGTTCGCCGACCGCCCTGAATGAGGCATTGGCGACGGTCAGCGTCCCGAATGGGGCATTCAGGGCGGTCGGGCTAGAACGCGGGCCAGGGGATGGCGCGGTGGTCCGCGCCCGGGGTGGGGAACTGGTCGATGCGCTGGAGGTCGGCCAGCCTGCGGTGGAAGGCGCGGACCTCGGCGCGGGTCAGGTGCTCGGCCAACCGCTCCCCCAGCCCGTCGTCGACCGCGGCCCGCAGCGTGGCCAGCATCGCCAGCACGTCCTCGCCAAGCGGCTCCCCCGACCAGCCCCACAGCACCGTGCGCAGCTTGTGGTCGGTGTGCAGACAGATGCCGTGGTCCACGCCGTAGACCTGGCCGTCGGTGCCGTGCAGCACGTGCCCGCCCTTGCGGTCGGCGTTGTTGATCACCACGTCGAGGGCGGCCATCAGCCGCACGCTCGGATGGTCGGCGTGCACGAGCACCGCCGGGTCGCCGTGGCGGTCGTGGGCGCGTAACACCGCCCGCCAGCCGGCGGGCACCTCCTGGGGAGCCAGCACGTCGACCAGGTCGTCACCCTCCTTGGTGTCGACCCACAGCTGCACCATGCCGGGCCCGAACGGGCCCGGCCGCAGCACCGTCGGCGGGATCACCGACAGGCCGGCGGCCTCGGACACCAGGTAGGCGGCGACTTCCCGGCCGGCGAGCGTGCCGTCCGGGAAGTCCCATAACGCCCGCTCGCCGCTGATCGGCTTGTACACGCAGTGCGCGGTGGCGTCCCCGCCGGTGATCTCGCAGAACAGGGTGGCGTTGGAGGCGTCGACCAGCCGGCCCTCGACCTCGATACGGCCCTGGGCGAGCAGCTCGGCCACGGCCGGGTCGGACGGCAGCACGTTATTCCGTCTCGTCCTCGGTGCGCCGGTAGCCGTTCTGCCGGGGGCACACGTGCCCGGCCGGGTCCAGCGGCTCGCCGCACAGCGGGCAGGGTTTGCGGCCGGCGTTGATCACCCGGTCGGCGCGCTCGGCGAAGGCCCGCGCCTCGGCCGGGGTGAGGAACACCCGCACCGCGTCCGGGCCCTCGTCGGTGTCGTCGAGCACGATCGACTCGTCGACCTCGGTCTCGGTGATCGCGAGCAGCTCGATGACCACCGCGCGGGTCTCGGAGTCCCAGCCAAGGCCCATGGTGCCGACCCGGAACTCCTCCTCGACCGGCACGCGCAGCGGGTCGAGGTCGACCCGGTCGTCGGGGGTCTCATCGGGCAGGTCGGCGCCGAAGCGGCGGTGGACCTCCTCCAGGAGCGATCCGATGCGCTCGGCGAGCACGGACATCTGCTGCTTCTCGAGCGTGACGCTGATCGTCCTGGCGCTCTCCGAAGCCTGCAGGTAGAACGTGCGGTCGCCGGGTTGGCCAACCGTGCCGGCGACGAACCGATCAGGTTGGCGGAAGACATGAATGACACGAGCCATGGCACCTCCGACCCTACGGCAAACGACGTCGACGAGCAGGCCTGTTCCGCGACAAGTCGATGTTGTTCGGGAACGTTATCGACAGCCCCCTACGGGCGTCCCACCGGTTAGGGTTTCGCCCGTGGTGAAGATCGCACAATTCGGAAGCTGGGAGTCACCGTTGAGCGCCGCCGAGGCGGCCGCGTCCGGCGGGGAACCCCGATGGGTCGGCACGCATCGCGGGCGGGTGTGGTGGGCCGAGAGCCGCCCGACCGAGGGCGGCCGGCTCGCGGTGCTGCACGAGGGCCCGGACGGGCCGGTCGAGGTCTTACCGGCGCCGTGGAACGTCCGCAACCGCGTGCACGAGTACGGCGGCCGGCCGTGGGTGGTGGTCGACGGCCCGGACGGTGAGCTGCTGGTGTTCACCAACTGGGCCGACCAGCGCCTCTACGCCACCCCGGTCGACGCGCCGGCGGCCCCGACCCCGATCACCCCGGTGCCCGAGCGGGAACACGGGCTGCGCTACGCCGACCTGTCCCCCGGCCCGGACGGCACCGTGCTGTGCGTGCGGGAGACGGTCACCGGCGACCTGCCGACCGACGTGCACCGCGACCTGGTCACCGTCGCCATCGACGGTGGCGGGGTGACCGCGCTCGGGGCGCGGCAGCACTTCCTGGCCGGACCCCGGCTGTCCCCCGACGGCACCCGGGTGGCCTGGATCGGCTGGGACCACCCGAGGATGCCCTGGGACGGCACCGACCTGTGCGTTGCCCCGGTCACCGATCTCGCCGACCACACCGTGCTGGCCGGCGGGCCGCGCCAGAGCGTGTGCCAGGTGGAGTGGGAGACCTCGGAGTCCCTGCTGGCGCTCAACGACCCCGACGGCTGGTGGAACCTGTTCCGCATCGGGCTGGACGGGTCGGCCGCCAACCTCGCGCCGTGCGCCGAGGAGTTGGGCGGGCCGCTGTGGGCCATCGGCGCCCGCTGGTTCACCGCCCTTGGCGAGGGCCGGTTCGCGGTCCTGCGGTCCAGCCGGCTCGCGGTGCTCGACGAGCACACCGCCACGGTGACCGACGTGGACACCGAGCTGTCCTGGTGGTCGGCCGACCTGGTGGCCGACGGGACCTCGGTGGTCAGTGCCGCCGGGACCCCGACCACCGGGGTCGCGGTGGTGCGCCTGGACGTGGCCACCGGCGCGACCACCCGGCTCAGCGCCGCCCGCGACGACCTGCCCGACCCGGCCTACCTGCCGATCCCGACCCTCCGGCGGTTCACCGGCCAGGACGGCCGGTCGGTGCCCGCGCTGGTGTATCCGCCGCGCAACCCCGACTTCGCCGCGCCGCCGGGCACCGCGCCGCCGTACCTGGTGTTCGTGCACGGCGGCCCGACCGGGCAGGCCAGGCCGACGCTGGCGTTGGACTTCGCCTTCTTCACCAGCCGTGGCCTGGGGGTGGTGGCCGTCGACTACGGCGGCTCGTCGGGCTACGGGCGGGAGTTCCGCGAGTCGCTCAACGGCCAGTGGGGGGTGGTCGACGTGCAGGACAGCGCCGAGGTGGCCGCCGCGTTGGCGCGGGAGGGTGCCGCGGACCCCGCGCGGCTGGCCATCCGCGGCGGCTCGGCCGGCGGCTGGACCGCGGCGGCGGCGATGACCAGTGTCGACACCTTCCGCTGCGGGACCGTCATGTACCCGATCCTGGACATGCTCGGCTTCGTCGACGAGACCCACGACTTCGAGTCCCGCTACCTCGACTCGCTGGTCGGCACCCTGCCCGAGCACGAGTCCCGCTATGTGGAGCGCTCGCCGATCAACCGGATCGACCAGCTGGCCGGACCGGTCCTGCTGTTGCAGGGTCTGGAGGACATGGTGTGCACCCCGGTGCAGGCCAACCGGTTCGTGGCCTCGCTGGACGGCTCCGGTGTGCCGCACGCCTATCTGACGTTCGAGGGTGAGCAGCACGGGTTCCGCAAGGCGCAGACCATGCGGGCCGTGCTCGAGGCCGAGCTGTCCTTCTACGGTCAGGTGTTCGGCTTCACCCCGCCCGGGGTGCCGGTGCTGGAGCTGCGCTCATGACGACCAGCAGGATCAGGCCGCGGCGGTTGCGGGCCGGCAGCCGGGTGGCGGTGGTCGCCCCGTCGGGCCCGGTGGTCCCCGAGCTGCTGGACCGGGGGGTGGGCGTGCTGGCGGAGTGGGGGCTGACCGTGGAGGTCGGCGACCACGTCCTGGACCGCCACCCCGACCTGCCCTATCTGGCCGGCCGGGACGCCGACCGGGCGGCCGACCTGCAGCGCGCGTGGTGCGACCCGGCGATCGAGGCGGTGGTCTGCGCCCGCGGCGGCTACGGGACGCTGCGGATGGTCGACCTGCTGGACTGGCAGACGATGGCCGCGGCGGGCCCGAAGATCTTCACCGGGTCCAGCGACATCACCACGCTGCACTCGGCGATCGGCGCGCAGCTGGGCCTGGCGACGGTGTTCTCGCCGACCGTGGCGACCGGCTCGTTCGACGACACCGCGCAGAAGTCCCTGCGGGCCACCCTGTTCGAGCCGGAGACCATGCTCTCGCTGACCGGCCCGTCGGTCGCGACGATGAGCCACGGCAGCGCCAGCGGGATCATCGTCGGGGGCAACCTGAGCCTGCTGGCCTCGGGGCTGGCCGGTGGGGATGCCCCGCCCGAGGACGCGATCCTGCTGCTGGAGGACGTCAACGAGGAGCCGTACCAGGTCGACCGGATGGTCACCCAGCTGTTGCGGGCCGGGTGGTTCACCGGGGTCGCCGGCATCGCGTTGGGGTCCTGGAGCGGCTGCGGGGAACCGGAGCAGGTGTACGCGGTGCTGATGGATCTGTTGGGGGGCTTGGGCATCCCGATGGTGTGGGAGCTGGGGTTCGGTCACGTTCCCGGGCAGCTGACCGTGCCGCTGGGGGTGGCGGCCACCCTGGACGCCGACGCGGGCACGCTCACCCTCGCCGAGCCCGCCCTGGTGTGACCGGCTCAGCCGAGGGTCTAGCCGAGGGCGTCGACCAGGACGTTGTCGATCGACCACAGGCGGGACCGGTCGCCGTCGAGGGCGTCGAGCATGCGGGTGGCGTGGTCGTGCAGCGCGGTCTGGTAGTTCCACCGGCGGTCGATCAGCCGGACCGCGCCGTCGACGATCTCGTCCAGGTCGGCCCGGATCCTGGCCTGGGTCATGCTCGGCGAGCGTTCACCGCCGTCGGTGTCGGTGACCATGGGCGGGTCCTCGGCCATCAGGTTGTAGCAGGGGAAGCGGTCCAGGTCGGGGATGACGGTGAAGAACGGGACCCCGTTGAAGAAGTACTCCGGCCAGCGGTTGCCGCCGATGGTCAGCCACGGGGTGCCGACGGCGAGCGCGACCATGCCGAAACCGGTGTGCGGCGAGACCAGCACGTCGCAGGCGGCCACCGCCGCCAGCTGGTCGACCAGCGGCTCGTCGACCACGTCCAGGGCGCGGGGCATGGCGGCGGTCAGCCGGTCGAGCTCGGCGCGGGTGAAGGTGGTGGCGGTGCGCTCGTCGGCGTGCAGCTTGCCGACCAGACAGAACGTGGCCGTGGGGAACTGGGCGGCCAGCGCGGCGATGACCAGCTCCCAGGAGCTGGTCGACGGGTAGTAGGCGCGCGGTGAGCTGCCGCCGGGCAGGATCGCGATCCGCGGGCCGTCGCCGGGCATCCTGGTCGGGTCCGGCGCCAGGGTGAGGCGCAGGTGCTCCCCCGGCGCGTAGGGCACCGGCTTGGGGAACCCGGCGAAGCCCTTCTGTCCGCTCAGCTGGCCGGTGCTCGCGTCGAACCAGGACGCGAGGCCGGGGAACAGGGATCGCTGTGCCGGGTCGTAGCCGCGGAAGTCGGACACCACAGTGTCCCAAGTGGACGGAAGGGTGGCCAGTGCCCTGGTGTGGTCGGCGTCGGTGTCGAACAGGTCCACCGGGATCGGGTAGGTGCGCTCGACGAACTCGGCGTAGCCGGTCAGCTCGTGGGCCGAGCTTGTGTTGAGCGCCATACTGATCCGGCGATCCGGGTCGGCCACGTGATAGCCGTGCGCGTAGTGCAGTCCCTCGACGACGTGGCCGATCGGATGGCAGTACACGAAGTTCACCAGGAATGCGGAGCCCATCCGCGCAGACTCCCCCAGTGCGCCGACACCGGCAACTCCGTTTATCGCGCCGGTTATCGCTCCGGTTGTCGCCGGGAGAGTCGCAGTGGGTCCGGCCGCACCAGGGAGACCGCGGCGAGCACCGACAGCGCCGCCGCGATGATCATCAGCGACCACACGTCGGTCAGCTGCTCACCGTCGGGTGAGTACGGTGCGACCAGGAACACACTGACGCCCGCCGCGACCGCGAGCTGGCGCGGCTTCCACGCCACCGCCGCCGCCAGGCACAGGCCCCAGGTCAGGTACCACGGCAGCATGGTCGCCGACAGCAGGGCCACGGCGAACAACGCCACCGCCGCCCGGCGCACCGCGTCCGCCCCGCCTTCGCGCGCCAGCCACCACTGCCGGACCAGCACGTAGCCCAGCAGCAGCAGGCCGAGGATCCGGGTGACGGTGACGAACGGGCCGCGGGGCAGGTCGAAGGGCGCGCCGACGATGCCGTGCACCAGCTGGCCGGCCGCGGTCGGCAGCGACAGCCAGTTCACCAGCCGCGAGGACGCGTTCACCATCGTCACCCAGCCGAGGTCGACCCCGGCGGCGAGCGTGCTCACGGCGAACACCGCGGCGAACACCGCCACCGCGCCCGCCGCCGCGCGGGCGAAGTTGCGCCACAGCGTCGAGGACAGGTGTCCGGCCCACACCCACACCAGGAACGGCAGCGCCACCGCCGCGCTCGCCTTGACCGCGACCCCGACGGTGACCAGCGCGATGCCGGCGACGTGCCGGCGGTCCAGGACCAGCGCGGTGCCCGCGGCCAGGAACCCGATCATGATGAGGTCGTTGTGTGGGCCGCCGACCAGGTGCACCACGGTCAGCGGCCCGGCCACCATCAGCCACACCGCCACCGGCAGGCTCCCGCCGAGGTGGCGCACCAGCCGGGGCAGCGCCCACAGCAACAGCGCCAGCCCGAGCAGGTTGGTGAGCTTGACGACCAGCAGCCCGGCGGCGATGTTGGTGCCGGTGACCGCGACGATTCCCTTGACCAGCAGGATGAACAGCGGCCCGTAGGGGGCGGGGGTGCTGTGCCAGAAGGGGTGCACGTTCTCGATGAACTCGGGGTCGGCCAGCAGCACGGTCGGGCCGTCGGTGAACGGGTCGAACCCGGCCAGCGCGATGGCGCCCTGCGCGAGGTAGGAGAACACGTCCCGGGTGAACAGCGCGGGCGCCACCAGCAGCGGCACCGTCCAGCAGGCCGCGGCGGCCAGCACCGGCCGGGTGCCGACGCGGCCGGCGATCACCTCCCGGCCCAGCCGGATCCAGCCGACCACCAGCAGCGCGTAGCCCAGATAGACGACCATGGTCGAGAGCAGCTTGCCGTGGCCGAAGCGCATCCAGGAGATCGGGCCGTCGGACATCACCGGGTCGGTCACCGCGCCCGCGCCGGCGCCGAGCCCGCCGATGAGCAGCAGCACCGCGCCGACCAGGCCGATGACCAGGGGTCGTCGCCAGGTACTCGCCGTCATGTCCAGAGTGGTCGGTTCAGTGCGCAGCACGTGGCCCGACCGTGACGAGCGGCTCGCGGTCGGTGGTGAACAGGTTGAGCGGGTCGTGGCGCAGCAGCGAGACCCCGGCCAGCACCGACACGCCGGCGGCGCACAGGATGAACAGCCAGTCGTAGAGCAGGTCGTCGCCGGCCGGGGTGTAGGTGAGCACGAGGAACACCGCGAGGCTCACCTGGACGGCCAGCTGGCGGCGCTTCCAGGGCAGCGCGGCGGCGAGCATGAAGCCCCAGGTGAGGTACCAGGGCAGGGTGGCCGGCGAGAGGATCGCGACCAGCAGCAGCGCGAACGCGGCCCGCTTGACCGCGTCCGGGCCGCCGTCGCGGGCCCGCCACCACTGCTTGACCAGGATGACGACCATCAGCAGCGCGCCGAGGACGCGCATCGTGTTGACGAAGTACACCTTCGGCAGGTCGATCACCAGGCCGATGAACGAGTGCACCAGCTCCCCCGCGCCGGTCGGCAGCGACAGCCAGTTCACGATCGCGGTCGGCGCGTCCAGCGCGGCGATCCAGCCGAGGTTCACCCCCGAGGCGATGGTGGCCGCGGCGAAGGTGGCCACGAAGATCCCGATCGAGCAGGCGCAGGCGCGGGCGAAGTTGCGCCACATGGTCGAGGACAGGTGTCCGGCCCACACCCACACCAGGAACGGCAGCGCCACCGCGCCGGTGGCCTTGACCGCGACCCCGACGGTGACCAGCACGATGCCCAGCACGTGTCTGCGGTCCAGCACCAGCGCGGTGCCCGCGGCCAGGAACCCGACCATCAGCACGTCGTTGTGCGGGCCGCCGATCAGGTGCACCACGGTCATCGGGCCGGCGATCGCGAGCCACATCGCCACCGGCAGCCGGCCGCCGAGGTGGCGCACCAGCCGGGGCAGCGCCCACAGCAGCAGCAGCACGCCGATCAGCAGGCCCAGGCGCATCAGCAGCACGCCGAGCATCATGTTGGTGCCGGTGACCGAGATGACGGTCTTGGCCAGCAGGATGAACAGCGGCCCGTAGGGGGCCGGGGTGCTCTGCCAGAACGAGTCGACGTTGTCCACCACGGGGTCGACGTCCAGGTTGCCCGGCCCGACGGTGAACGGGTCGAAGCCGTGCAGGGGCAGGGTGCCGTAGGCGATGTAGAGGTAGGCGTCGCGGCTGAACACCGGCGGGGCGGCCAGCATCGGCACGATCCAGCAGGCCGCGGCGACCAGCACCGGCCGGGTGCCGACGCGGCCGGCGAGCACGTGGCGGCCCAGCCGCACCCACGCCCAGACCACGAGCAGGAACCCGACGTAGAGGACGAGGGTGGCGAGCATGCGCCCGTGCCCGTACCGGATCCAGGACAGCGCGCCGCGACCGAGCAGCGGGTCCTGGGCGAGGATCGCGCCCGCGCCCAGCGAGCTGAGGAAGATCAGCACGCTACCGATGGTGCCGAGCGCGATGGTGCGGGTCGGTAGCGGATGTGCGCGCCGCTGCCCGGATTCCGCGGTGGTCGCGCCGTCGGCGGAGGTCACAGGTGGGGCCCCGGTGGTGGTAGACATGGCGGCTTGAGATTACACAGGACCGTTGGTCTGATTGCCGCAGTGGCCGGTTTTCGGTCGCGCGGGGGTTACCGTGTGGCCGTGCGATCTTCGATACGGCACGTGGTGTCATGACGGTTGCCGCGTTTGACCGGCGGCTCATCACCCCGATGGTGCTCGGGAACGTGCTGAATCCGATCAACTCCTCGATCATCGCGGTGGCGCTGGTGCCCATCGGGCTGGCCTTCGGCGCGCCGCCATCGGAGACCGCGTGGCTGGTGTCGGCGCTGTATCTGGCGACCGCGGTCGGGCAGCCGGTGGCGGGGCGGCTGGTGGACATGGTGGGGCCCCGGCCGCTGTATCTGGTGGGCGCCGCGACCGTCGGGGTGGCCGGGGTGTTGGGGGCCGTCGCGCCGAACCTGCCGGTGCTGGTGGTGGCGCGGGTGCTGCTGGGGTTGGGGACCTGCGCGGGCTATCCGGCGGCGATGTACCTGATCCGCCACGACGGCGGCGCGAACCCCTCTGGCGCGTTGACCGTGCTGGCGGTGTCGGGGCAGGCGGTGGCGGCCGGTGGGCCGCCGCTGGGCGGGTTGCTGATCGACGTCGGCGGCTGGCAGGCCACGTTCCTGGTGAACGTGCCGCTGGCGGCGCTGTGTCTGGTGTACGGGGCCCGGCGGCTGCCCGGTGGGGGCCGGCGGCCCGCCCAGCGGGTGCCGCTGGACCTGCCGGGGATGGGGTTGTTCGCGGTGGCGCTCACCGCGCTGCTGCTGTTCATGATGGACCCGGCGAGCTGGTATCTGGCGGTGGTGGCGCTGGCGGCCGGCGCCGGGTTCGCGGTACGGGAGTTACGGGTGGCCGACCCGTTCGTCGACCTGCGGGTGCTTGGCGGGAACGTGCCGCTGCTGGTCACCTTCGTCCGCACGCTGGTCACCTTCTCCGTGGCCTACTCGTTCCTGTTCGGGTTCACCCAGTGGCTCGAGCACGGCCGGGGGTTGTCGGCGACGGTGGCCGGGCTGGTGCTGCTGCCGACGTTCCTGGTGGCGATCCTGTCCTCGACGATCACCGGGCGGCGCGCGCAGGTGCGCGGCAAGCTGATCGTGGGCGGGGTGACCCAGGTGAGCGCGTGCGCGCTGCTGCTGTTCGTGCAGGGCGACACCCCGGTGTGGGCGCTGGTCGGGATCTCGGCGCTGATCGGCATCCCGCAGGGGCTCAACAGCCTGGGCAACCAGAACGCGATGTACTACCAGGCCGACCCGGCGCGGGTGGCCGCCTCGGCCGGGCTGCTGCGCACGTTCTCGTATCTGGGCGCGATGCTGGCCGGTGCGGTGGGCGGGGCGGTGTTCGGGCATGGCGCCGACACCGCCGGGATGCACGAGCTGGCCTGGCTGATGCTGGGCTGCGCGGTGCTGTTCCTGGCGGCGAGCGTGTTCGACCCGGCGGTCCGCCGGGTCGGCGCCCGACCGGGCGACTGACCCGGCGACTGACTGGTCAGACCCCGGTGGTCGGCAGCGCGGCCAGCAGCGACCTGGTGTAGTCGTGGTGGGGTGCGCTGAGCACGTCGTCGACCGCGCCGACCTCGACCAGCTCTCCCTGGTACATCACCGCGACCCGGTCGGCGATGTTCCAGGCCAGCCCGAGGTCGTGGGTGATCACCAGCGCGGCCAGCCCGAGCCGGGCCCGCAGCCGCAGCAGCAGCGCCAGGATCTCGCCGCGCACCGAGGCGTCCAGCGAGGCCACCGGCTCGTCGGCGACCAGCAGGCGGGGTTCCAGGGCCAGGGCGCCGGCGATCACCACCCGCTGTCGTTGGCCGCCGGAGAGCTGGTGGGGCAGCAGCGGCATGAACTCCGCCGGGGGGCGGAGCTCGGCGGCCTCCAGCGCGGCGGCCACGTGCTCGCGTTCGTCGCCGGGCACCCGGTGGATGCGCAGGCCCTCGGCGACCGACTCGTAGACGCTGTGGCGGGGGTTGAGCGCGCTGGTGGGGTCCTGCAGCACCAGCTGCACGCGGCGGCGGTAGGTGCGCAGCCCCCGGGTCGAGGTGGGGATGGGGGTGCCGTCGAACAGGATCTGCCCGCCGGTGGGTTTCTGCAGGCCCAGGATGGTGCGGGCGAGGGTGGTCTTGCCGGAGCCGGACTGGCCGACCAGCGCGACGATCTCACCGGGGCGCACGTCGAGGTCGACGCCGGCCACGGCGTGGGTGACGTGGCGGCCGCGGCCGTGGAAGGTGACCTGGACGTCCTTGGCCGCCAGCAGCGGCTCGCCGGTGGCCGGCGCCGGCCGCTCGGGCAGGCCCAGTTCGTTGCTGGTGGCCGGCGCGTACCGGTAGACGGGGTCGCCGACGGTGGGGAACGCGGCCGCGAGCGCCCTGGTGTGCGGGTGCTGGGGGTTGGCGATCACCGAGGTCGACTCGCCCTGTTCGACCAGCTTCCCCTCGTACATCACGGCCAGGCGCCGGCAGGTGGCGGCCAGCACGGCGAGGTCGTGGCTGATCATCACCAGGCCGATGTCCTGCTCGGCGACCAGTTTGGTCAGCAGTTCCAGCACCTGGGCCTGGACGATCACGTCCAGGGCGGTGGTCGGCTCGTCGGCGATCACCAGCCGGGGGTCGCAGGCCAGCGCCATCGCGATCATCACGCGCTGTTTCTGCCCGCCGGACAGCTCGTGGGGGTAGGACTCGCCCTTGGCCGATGGCAGCTCCACCTGGGCCAGCAGCGCGTCGACCCGTTTGCGCAGCGCGGCGGCCGTCGGCGGGGTGTCGGCGTGCAGCACGATGGGTTCGGCGATCTGGTCACGCACCCGGCGCACCGGGTTGAGCGCGTGCATGGCGCCCTGGAACACGATCGAAGCCGTGGTCCAGCGCAGCGCCCGCAGCCGCCCCCATTTCATGGTGGAGACGTCCTGGCCGGCCAGCAGGATCTGGCCGCCGATCGTGGCGGAGGGCGGCAGCAGCCGCAGCACCGACATGGCCAGGGTCGACTTGCCGCAGCCGGACTCCCCCGCCAGGCCGAGGGTCTCGCCGGCCTGCAGGGTCAGGTCGACCCCGCGGACGGCCTCGACCTCGCGGGCGCGGCCGCCGTAGCGGACGGTCAGGTCCTTCAGTTCCAGCAGTGGCGGGTTCTCCGACATGCCTCAGCCCTCCCGCAGCCGTGGGTTGAGGACGGCTTCCAGTGCCCGTCCGCACATGGTGAACGCCAGCACGACGATCCCGATCGCGATGCCCGGCGGCAGCAGGTACCACCAGGCGCCCGCGATGACCGCGCTGTCCAGCCACGCCGAGCGCAGCATCGAGCCCCACGAGGGGCGCATCGGGTCCGGGTCGCCGAGGCCGAGGAACGACAGCGTCGACTCGAGCACGATCGCCGAGCCGACCGCGAGGGTGGTGTTGACGAACACCAGCGGCAGCACCGCCGGCAGCACGTGTTTGCTGATCACGTGCACGTCCCCGCCGCCCAGCGCCTTGGAGCGTTCGATGTAGGGCCGGGCCTCGATGGTCAGGGTCTGGGCGCGGACCAGCCTGGCCGCCGCGGGCCAGGAGGTGAGCCCGATGGCGAGGATGATCGTGCCGATGCCGCGTTCCATCACCGTGGACAGCGCGATCGCCAGCACCAGCGAGGGCAGCACCAGGAAGAAGTCGGTGATCCGCATCAGGCCGGCGGAGACCCAGCGGCCGTAGTGCGCGGCCAGGATGCCGATGATGGTGCCGATCGCGATGGACAGCAGCGTGGCCACGAACCCGACCAGCAGCGACACCCGCGCGCCCCACAGGGTCAGCAGCAGCACCGAGCGGCCGACCCGGTCGGTGCCCAGCGGGTACTCGCCGCTGGGTGGTTCCATCCGGCCGCCGGTGGCCTGGGTGACGTCCAGGCCCTCCTGGTCGGTGATGTAGGGGGCGAGCACGGCCAGCAGCACGATCAGCAGGAGCAGCCCGAGTCCGACCAGGCCGGTGCGTTGGCTGGCGTACTGGCGCCAGCCGGCGGCGAACGCGGTGCCGCGGCGGCGCCAGGCCAGGGTGCGGGCGCTGGGGGTGTTGGGGGTGTCGGTCATGAGGCACGCACCCGGGGGTCGAGTACGCGGTAGAGCACGTCGGCGAGCACGTTCATGAAGATCACCGCGGCGGCCAGCACGACGAACGCGCCCTGCAGCAGCGGCAGGTCCCGCACGCGCAGCGCGTCGTAGGTCAGCAGGCCAAGGCCCGGCCAGGAGAACACGGTCTCGGTGGTCACCGCGCCGCCGATCACCATGCCGATGTGCAGGAACACCAGGGTGATCGTGGGCAGCAACGCGTTGGGCACCGCGTGGCGGCGGCGCACCAGGTCGTCGCGCAGGCCCTTGGCCCTGGCGGTGGTCAGGTAGTCCGCGCCCATCTCCTCCAGCAGCGACGAGCGCATGACCAGCTGATATTGGGCGTAGAGCACCGCGACCAGGGTGATGGTGGGCAGCACCATGTGGTGGGCGATGTCCAGTGCCTGGGACAGGAAGTCGGGTGGGGTGTCGGAGTAGACCAGCCCGGCGGTGGGGAACAGCCCGCTGGTCGCGGCCAGCAGCAGCATGCCGAGCCAGAACGTGGGCGTGGACCACAGGGCCAACGCGACGCCGGTGGAGACCCGGTCGAACCGGCTCCCCCGCCGCCACCCCGACCGGGTGCCCAGCCACAGCCCGAGCGCCACGGAGATGATCGTCGCGGTGCCCACCAGCAGCACCGTCGGCCAGAGCCGCTCGAGGATCTTCTCGGCGACCGGCACGTTGAACACGTAGGACTGGCCGAGGTCACCCTGGAACAGACCCGTCACGTAGTACAGGAACTGCTCGGGCAGCGGTCTGTCCAGTCCGTGACGGGCGATGAACTCGGCCATCTGCTGCGGTGAGGCCGGCCGGCCGCGGAACATGCTCTGGACGACGTCGCCGGGTAACACCCGGAACAGCAGGAACCCGAGCACGATGACCAACGCCAGGCTGACCAGACCGCCACCGATCTTGGTCAGCACGTAGCGGAGGGTGCCGCCACCTCTGCTGGATGGCGACACCTCCGCCAGCGCGTTCTCGGTCGGGGTGAGGATGTCCGACACGTGTGTTCGCTACTCGCTTTCCTACTCGCGGTCTTCTGCTGTCTTGCGGCGTCCCCTGGCCAGCAGGAAACCACCGATCAACAGCACGATGAGCACGCCGCCGACGATGGCCAGGATCAGCCCGGTGTTGCTGCTCTCCTCGGCGGCGGCGGCGTCGGTCGTGTCGGCCTCGCCCTCGGCGGCCGTGCCGTCGTCGGTGAACACCGGGACCGGGCCCTCACCAGCGGGCGTGGCGCCGTAGTAGCCCCAGTAGGCCTGCTGGTTCATGATCACGCCGCCTTCGCGCGGCTGCAGGGAGAAGCCCTCGAAGGAGTCCTTGCGGTAGGCCTCGAGCGCGTTCTCGTAGCCGAGGATGACCAGCGTGGCCCGCTCGTGCAGGATCTCCTGCATCTGCTTGACGATCTCGACCCGCTTGCCGCGGTCGAACTCCTGCAGCTGCTGGGTGTAGAGCTTGTCGTACTCCTCGTCACACAGGAAGGAGTCCGGCGTGCCGCCCGTGCCCTGGGCGTTGGGCCGGTTGGCGCAGGTCTGCAGCGACAGCACGTAGTCGGGGTCGGGGTTGGCGCTCCAGCCGGAGAACGCCAGGTCGAACTCGCCGCGGGTGGTGGCCTCGTTGGCCTGGGTGTCCGACACCGCCTGGATGGTCACGTTGATGCCGATGTCGGCCAGCCAGCCCTTGACGAACGGTCCTGCGGTCTCGTCGACGTTGCGTTCGGCGTGCGTGAGCAGGCGCAGGTTGAGCGGTTTGCCCTGCTTGTCGAGCCGGACGTTGTCCGGGCCCATGCGGTAGCCGGCCTCGTCGAGCTGCTTGTTGGCCTCCTCGAGGCTGAACTCGCGTTTGAGGTCGTCCGGCGGGGTCCAGGTGAACTCCTTGAACACCGGCGGGATGTAGCCGGCGGCCGCCTCGCCGTAGCCGCTCCAGACCTTGTCGACCAGGGTCTCGGTGTCGATCGCGGTGGCGATGGCCTGGCGGAGCTTGATGTCCTTGAGCGCGGGGTTGCCGTCGCCGATCGGGGTGCCGTCGGCGGTGGCCGCGCCCGGGTTGAGCAGGATCTCGTCGAACCGGCGGTTCTGCGCCTGGTTGAGCGCGATGTTCGGGTCGGCCTTGAGCGAGTCGAACTGGGTCGGGGTGAGCCGGTTGACCAGGTCGATCTCGCCGTTCTGCAGCGCGGTGACCGCGGCGTCGGCGTTGCGGTAGTAGATGAAGTGCAGCTCGTCGATCTTGGGCCGGCCGCGCCAGAAGTTGTCGTTGGCGGCCATCTTGGTGAACTGCGCTTCCTTGAACTCCGTGATCGTGTACGGGCCGCTGCCGACCATCGGGAACTGCGGCGTGGCCCCGATGTCGGTGACCTTGGACCAGATGTGCTCGGGCACGATCGGGACGTCCAGCGCGGTCATCGTCGCCTGCGGCACCTTGGTCGTGATCACCAGGGTGCGCTCGTCGGGGGCCTCCACCGACTCGAACTGCGCGGTGTAGGAGCCGTTGGCGGTGCGCGCGACCTCGTTGGTGAGCATCGTGTTGAACGTGAAGGCCACGTCCTTGGCCGTCAGCGGCTGGTCGTCGGACCACTTCAGGTCCGGGCGCAGGGTGAAGGTCCAGGTGAGCTGGTCCTCGGAGGTCTCCCAGCTCTCGGCGAGGCCGCCGATGGGCTTCTGCTCCTCCTGGTTGTAGACCGTGAGGAAGTCGAAGGCGGTGCGCAGGATGTCCGTGCCCGTTCTGGTGATGCTGATGAACGGGTTCAGCGAGTCAACCTCCTGGGTGACCCCCACCCGGAGAAGCTTGGTCTGGTTGCCACGCTCGGCCTTCACAGCCGGTGCCGCCTGTGCGGTCGTGGCCGCGCCGGCCGGCACCGCTACGGGTACCGTGACCAGGGCGGACACAAGCAAGGTGATACCGAGCGCGACACGCCTCGATCTCACAGTTGATCACCTCTTCCTGATAGTTGAGAGGAAGTAACCACTTGCCGCCCGAGGAAGTCAATCGCTGTCGGCAACGTGTACCAAGCCGTAACGTGTGACCCGTGCGGATCATGATTTCGGCCGACATGGAGGGCGCCACCGGCGTCACCTGGACGGCGGACGTGGCTATCGGAACCCCGGAGTGGACGCGGCTGCGACCGGTGTTCACCGGGGACGTCAACGCGTGTGTTGCCGGCCTGGTCGCCGGCGGCGCGAGCGCGGTGCTGGTCAACGAGGCGCACTCGACCCAGCGCAACATCCTGCTCGAGGAGCTGGACACCCGGGCGGTGATGCTCACCGGCAAGCACAAGCCGCTGTCGATGATGCAGGGAATCGACAGCGGCGTGGACGGGGTGGTGTTCCTGGGCTATCACACCGCGGCCGGGGTGGAGGGGGTGCTGTCACACACCTACCTACCCAACCAGATCACCGGCGTGTGGCTGGACGGGGTCCTGGCCAGCGAGGGCCGGCTCAACGCCGCGCTGGCCGCCGAACACGGCGTACCGGTCCTGCTGGTCACCGGCGACGACCTGACCTGCCTGGACGCCGCCGACTACGCGCCGGGGGCGGGCGCGGTCGCGGTGAAGGAGTGCGTGAGCCGCTACGCGGCGATCTGCAAACCGCCCGCGGTGACCGCCGAGGAGATCACCGCCGCGGCGGCCACCGCGATGACCCGCGCCGGCCGGTTCACCGGCTCGGCCGCCGCCCACCGGATCGAGGTGGAGTTCGACGCCGCGCACCTGGCCGCCGCCACCGCGGTCATCCCCACCGTGGACCAGCTCGACGTGCGCCGGGTCGGGTTCGACGCGGCGTCGATGACCGAGGCGATGAAGGCGTTCAAGGTGGTCACCGCGATCGCGAGCGGTGCCGTGGAGGGAAGCTATGGGTGAGCCGGCGGTCGAGGACCTGTGCGCGCAACTGATCCGGTTCGACACCACCAACCTCGGCGGCGGCTCCTCCCACGGTGAGCGGGAGGCCGCGGAGTTCGTCGCCGAGCACCTGTCCGCGGCCGGGGTGGCGCCGAGGCTGCTGGAGCGCTCGCCGCGGCGCAGCAACGTGGTGGCCAGGGTGTCCGGGCGCGACCCGTCGCTGGCGCCGCTGCTGGTGCACGCCCACCTCGACGTGGTGCCCGCCGAGCCGGCCGAGTGGTCGGTGCACCCTTTCGCCGGCGAGATCCGCGACGGCTTCGTGTGGGGCCGGGGCGCGGTGGACATGAAGGACATGTGCGCCACGCTGCTGACCGTGCTGCACCGGTGGGCGGCCGAGGGCCGGGCGCCGCGGCGGGACATCGTGCTGGCCTTCGTCGCCGACGAGGAGGACAACGGCGACTGGGGCGCGCACTGGCTGGTGGCCGAGCACCGCGGCCTGTTCGACGGGGTCGGCGCGGCGATCAGCGAGTCCGGGGGCTACACGGTGCGCGCGGTCAACGCGGCCGGTGAGCCGGTGCGCCTCTACCCGGTGGCCACGGCCGAGCGGGGCACCTCGCACCTGCTGCTCACCGCCAACGGCCGGGCCGGACACGGTTCCCGGCGCAACGACGACAACGCGGTGACCAAGCTCGTGGCCGCGGTGAACCGGCTGGCCGAACACCGGTGGCCGGTGCGCCTGACGCCGACCGTGCGGGCGTTCTTCGAGCGCGCCGGGACGGCGTTGGGCCTGCCGGTCGACCTGTCCAGCGACGAGGGCGTGGACGCGACCCTGCGCCGCTTCGGGCCGGCGGCCAAGATCGCGGAGAACACCATCCGCAACAGCACGACGCCCACGGTGCTCTCCGCCGGCTACAAGGTGAACGTGATCCCCGGCCTGGCGCAGGCCAGGGTGGACACCCGGGTACTGCCCGGGACCGAGCGGGAACTGCTCGACGAGGTGGACCGCCTGCTCGGCCCGGAGGTGACCCGGGAGTTCCTGGCCGACCAGCCGCCGGTGCAGACCCCGGTCGACTCGCCGTGGTTCACCGCGATGGCCGACGCGCTGGTGGCCGAGGACCCCGAGGGTGTGGTGGTCCCGTTCTGCCTGGGCGGAGGCACCGACGCGAAGGCCTTCGCGCCGCTGGGCATCGACTGTTTCGGGTTCGCGCCGCTGTGGCTGCCGGAGAACTTCGACTACCGCCTGATGGCCCACGGCGTCGACGAACGGGTCCCGGTCGAGGGCCTGCGCTTCGGCGCGAACGTCCTGGACCGCTTCCTGTCCACCGTCTGACGCACCCTCGATCCGTGGTTGAGGCTTACGGTCAACCACGGATCGAGGCCCACCTCGACACACCATGGAGCGAACGCCACAGCCGAGAAAGTGACGACCGGTCAACGACCCGGTCCAGCGGGCCCCACTGGTTGGGTCCGGTAGTGGTAGCGGGCCGTCGTGGTGAACCCGGTGCCGGCGTACAACGCTCTGGCCGCCGCGTTCTCCTCCCGGACCTGGAGCCACAACCGCCGCACGCCACCGCTCTCGGCTGAGGCCGCCAGCGCGCGGGTCACCGCGGCCGCCAGGCCCTGGCGCCGGGCGTCCGGGCGGACCGCCAGGCAGTACAACCCGCCCCACTCCCCCACCAGCGCCAACCGGGCCACCGCCGCCGCCCGCCCGTCGGCGCCCCTGGCCGTCGCGTAGCGCGCCGGGCCACCGGTGAGGATCCTCGTGGCCACCGCCAACGCCGCGGCGTCACCCCGGCCGTCGACCCGCCACCACAGGTCCAGCCACTCCTCGTCCGGCTCACCGCTGACCGTCACCGGCACCGGCGCGCCCGCCAGCCCGGCCAGCACCGTCGCCACGTCCGCGACCTGCACCAGCGTCGGCGAGCCCGTGGTGTAGCCGCGCACGGCCAACCGGGCGTCCAGATCGGCGGGCCGCGCCGCCGGCCCCACCTGGAACACCGCCGGCAGACCGGCCGCCGCGTACACCCGCTCCACCTCGGCCACCGCCCGGTCCACCTCGGCCGGCTCGCCGAGCGGGACCACCGAGTTCGCCCGCTGGGTCACCCCGGCCGACACCCGCACCAGCCAGCCGTCCACAGCGGACTCCGCCAGCGCCGGCCAGCCCCGGCACAGCAGCTCATCCAGCACCGACTCAGGCAATCACCCCGTTCGGGGCCTGCTCGAACTGGGTCCGGTACAACTCCTCGTACCGCCCGCCCACCGCCAACAGCTCGGTGTGGGTCCCCCGCTCCACCACCCGGCCGTCCTCGATCACCAGGATCTGGTCGGCCGCCCGGACCGTGGACAACCGGTGGGCGATCACCAACGCCGTCCGCCCCGCCAACGCCTCACCCAACGCCGCCTGCACCGCCGCCTCCGACGTGGAGTCCAGATGCGCGGTCGCCTCGTCGAGGATCACCACCCGCTGGCGGGCCAGCAGCAGCCGCGCGATCGTCAGGCGCTGCCGCTCACCACCGGAGAGCCGGTAGCCGCGCTCACCGACGATCGTGTCCAGCCCGTCGGGCAGCGAGGTGATCAACGTGTCCAGCCGGGCCCGGCCCAGCGCCTCCCACAACTCCTCGTCGGTGGCCGCCGGCCTGGCCAACAGCAGGTTCGAGCGCACCGACTCGTGGAACAGGTGACCGTCCTGGGTGACCAGCCCGAGCGTCTGGCGGATCGAGGCGAACCCCAGATCGCGCACGTCCACCCCGGACAGCCGCACCGCGCCGGAGTCGACGTCATAGAGCCGGGGCACCAGCGAGGCGATCGTCGACTTCCCCGCACCCGACGAACCGACCAACGCCACCAGCTGACCCGGCTCGATCCGGAAGGACAGGTCGTGCAGCACGTCCACACCCCCACGGGTGTCCAGCTTCGCCACCTCCTCCAGCGAGGCCAGCGACACCTTGTCCGCCGACGGGTAGGCGAACCGCACGTGGTCGAACTCCACCGCGACCGGACCGTCGGGCACCGCGACCGCGTCCGGCTTCTCGATGATCAGCGGGGTCAGGTCGAGCACCTCGAAGACCCGCTCGAAGGACACCAACGCGCTCATCACGTCCACCCGCGCGCTGGCCAACGCGGTCAGCGGCGCGTACAAGCGGGTCAGCAGGAACGACAGCGCGACCACCGTGCCCGCGTCCAACTCGCCGCGCAGCGCGAAGAACCCACCGACGCCGTAGACCAGGGCCAGGGCCAACGCCGACACCAGCGTCAGCGAGGTGATGAACACCCACTGCACCATCGCCGCGCGCACCCCGATGTCCCGCACCCGCCGGGCCCGCACCGCGAACTCGGTCGACTCCTCACCGGGCCGGCCGAACAGCTTCACCAGCGTCGCGCCCGGCGCGGAGAACCGCTCGGTCATCTGCGTGCTCATCATCGAGTTGTGGTTGGCCGCCTCCCGCTCCAGGCGCGCCAGCCGGGTGCCCATGCGCCGCGCCGGCAGCACGAACACCGGCAGCAGCACCAGCGCCAGTAACGTGATCTGCCACGACATACCGATCATCACGACCAGCGTCAGCACCAGCATCACCAGGTTGGCGACCACACCGGAGAGGGTGTCGCTGAACGCCCGCTGCGCGCCGATCACGTCGTTGTTCAACCGGCTGACCAACGCGCCGGTGCGGGTGCGCATGAAGAACGCGATCGGCATCCGCTGCACGTGGTCGAACACCGTGGTGCGCAGGTCCAGGATCAGGCCCTCACCGATGCGCGCCGACAACCACCGGGTGACCAGGCCAAGCCCCGCCTCCGCGACCGCGATCCCCGCGATCACCACCGCCAGGCCCACCACCACCGAGGACGCCGACCCGGCCACGATCGCGTCCACCACGCGACCGGCCAGCACCGGCGTGGCCACGGCCAACACCGCCGAGACCACGCTGAGCAGCATGAACCAGCCGAGCAGCCGGCGGTGGGGGCGGGCGAACCCGGCGATGCGCCGCAGCGTGCGCGCCGAGAACGGCCGCCGGTCCTCGGTGGCGTGCATCGCGTTGTACAGCGAGTTCCACGCCGTGGTCTCCATGCTCATCGAACTGTTCCCCCTGGTGTGACGAGTGCTCAACCAGTGAAGCACCGGGTACCGACAATCCCGGCGAACCGGGTGTCAGGAACGCTATGAGCTGGACCTAGGTGTAGGTCAAGCACCGGCCAGCAGGGTGCTTCGTGACCGCGCGCGCCGGAAATGGGATCATGCGCCACCGGCGTCGATCGACCCTGCGAGGAGTGTCGCTGCATGAGTGCTCGGGGTTTCTTCTCGTCCTTCGAGAACACCGACCCCCCACTGACCTGGATCGACGAGGTCGACCACGACCAGAACGGCGCGCCGAGAGCCGCCGGGGCCACGATGAGCACCCGCGAGGGCGCCGGCCCCACCGCGCCCTACACCGCCAAACCCGGCGTCGGCTTCACCGGCGTCCGCGCACTGCGCTACCAGGGCGGCCACCCCGGCCGCGGCCAGGCGAGCGTGGTCAACAAACTGTTCCTGGTCGACCTGCTGGTCTCCCGCGACACCGTGCTCGAGTACGTGATCCTGCCCGAACTGCTCGGCGAGGACCTGCGCTACCCGAGCACCTACGTCGCGGTCGACCTGGCCTTCGACGACGGCTCCCGCCTCAGCGAGCTCGGCCTGACCGACCAACTCGGCTTCCCACTCACCGCCAGAGGACAGGGCGAGTCCAAGGCGCTGGCCCCCCACCAGTGGAACCGGCGGTTCGTGCGCATCGGCGGCGTGGCCGAGGGCAAGGTCGTGACCAGGGTCCTGCTCAGCTACGACAACCCCGCCGGCCCGGCCCGGTTCGCCGGCTGGCTCGACGACATCACCATCGCCGACCGGCACCGGGTCGACCACCGCAGGCCGGTCGACCACGTGATCACCACCCGGGGCAGCAACTCCACCAAGGCCTACTCCCGGGGCAACACCTTCCCCGCCACCGCCGTGCCACACGGGTTCAACTTCTGGACCCCGGTCACCGACGCGGGCGCCACCGACTGGATCTACACCTACCAGCGCGCCAACACCGACCAGAACCTCCCGGCCCTACAGGCGTTCTCGGTCAGTCACCAGCCGAGCCCCTGGATGGGTGACCGGCAAACCTTCCAGGTACTGCCCTCGGCCGCCGCCCGCACCCCCCGCGCCGGCCGCCGAGCCCGCGCACTGACCTTCCGCCACGGCAACGAGCTCGCCCGCCCCCACCACTACGGCGTGCGGTTCACCAACGGCATCCGGGTCGACATCGCGCCCACCAACCACGCGGCCATGCTCCGGTTCACCTTCCCCGGCGAGGACGCGAACCTGATCTTCGACAACATCACCCGGCGCGGCGGCCTCACCCTGGACACCGTGGCCGGCACGGTCGCCGGCTACTCCGACGTCCGCAGTGGACTGTCCGCCGGCGCGACCAGGATGTTCGTCCACGCCACCTTCGACCGCCCGATCGTTTCCGGCGGCCGGCTGCGGCGCGGACTGTCCCGCAAGGTCAGCGGCTACCTGCGGTTCGAACCCGACCCCGACGGCGAAACCGTCGTCACCATGCGCGTGGCCACCTCACTGATCAGCCTCGCACAGGCCAAACGCAACCTGTGGCTCGAGATCGCCGACGAGGACACCTTCGACACCGTGCGCGAACGCGCCGCCCAACTGTGGGACGGCATCCTCGACCGGGTGGAGGTCGACGGGGCGACCGAGGACCAACTGGTGACCCTCTACTCGAACCTGTACCGGATGTTCCTCTACCCCAACCGCGGCCACGAGAACACCGGCACCGTCGAGAACCCCACCTACGCCTACGCCAGCCCGTTCACCAAGCCCGCCAAGAAGAACACCCCCACCCAGACCGGCGCCACCCTCGTGCCCGGCCGGGTCTATGTCAACAACGGGTTCTGGGACACCTACCGCACCACCTGGCCCGCCTACGCGCTGCTCGACCCCGTGCGCTGCGCCGAGCTGGCCAACGGGTTCGTCCAGCAGTACCGGGACTCCGGCTGGATCGCCCGCTGGTCCTCCCCCGGCCACGCCGACCTGATGACCGGCACCAGCTCCGACGCCGCGTTCGCCGACGCCTACCTCAAGGGCGTCCGCGACCTGGACCTGCGCGCCGCCTACGAGGCCGCCCTGCGCAACGCCACCGTCACCCCGGCGGCCGACGCCGTGGGGCGCAAGGGACTCGCCCGCTCGATCTTCCTCGGCTACACGCCCACGTCCGTCCAGTCAGGACTGTCCTGGACGCTGGAAGGCTGCGTCAACGACTTCGCCATCGCCAACCTCGCCGCCGCCGTCGGCGACCGCGACAACCACCAGTACTTCCTCGACCGGGCACGCAACTACGTGCACGCGTTCGACCCGAACACCGGATTCTTCCAGGGCCGCAAGGACAACGGCCGCTGGCGCCAGGCCGCCACCTCCTACGACCCGCGCGCCTGGGGCGGGGACTACGTGGAGACCAACGGCTGGAACACCGCGTTCTCGGTCCCCCACGACGGCGCCGGACTCGCCGCGCTGCTCGGCGGCCGCGCCGCGCTGGCCACCAAGCTCGACGAGTTCTTCGCCACCCAGGAGACCGGCCGCGCCCGCGGCGCCTACTGGCGCACCATCCACGAGATGCCAGAGGCTCGCGACGTGCGGATGGGCCAGTACGGCCACGCCAACCAGCCCGCACACCACATCATCTACATGTACGCCTACGCCGGCGCGTTATGGCGCACCCAGGAGAAGGTGCGCGAGGTGCTGTCCCGGCTCTACGCCGGCAGCGAGATCGGCCAGGGATACCTCGGCGACGAGGACAACGGCGAGATGTCGGCCTGGTGGCTGCTCAGCGCGCTTGGCCTGTACCCGCTGCGCGTCGGCAGCCCCGAGTACGTGATCGGCTCACCGCTGTTCCGCAGGATGGCCGTACGACTGGGCCCGGACACCACGCTCGTGGTGAACGCGCCGAACAACAGCCCGACCAACGTCTACGTGCACGGCCTGACGGTCAACGGCGTCCCGTGGGACAAGGCCTGGCTGCCGCACGAGGTCATCGCCAAGGGCGCGGTACTCGACTTCCAGATGGGGTCCGAGCCATCCCGATGGGGCTGCGAACCCGACGCGCTGCCGCCCTCACTGACCCCGCCCGACACCCAGCCCCGCACGATGTTCGACCTCACCTGCGACGTGGACGGGCACGGGGAGGGCAGCGACGGGCCGAACGTGGCCGCGCTGTTCGACGACACCAGCCGCACCCAGGTCACCTTCCGCACCCCGACCGCGTGGGTGGGATACCGGACCTCCGGCACCGGCGCGACCGTCCGCTGCTACACGCTGACCTCCGGCACCGGCCGGGACGACCCGCGCGGCTGGGCGCTGCGCGGGTCGTCCGACGGAACCAACTGGGTCGTGCTGGACGAACGGACGAGGGAGACCTTCCGGTGGCGGCGGCAGACCAGGGCGTTCACCGTGACCAACCCCGGGCACTACACCCACTACCGGCTGGACATCACCGAGAACACCGGAACACCGACGGTCACCCTCGCCCAGGTGGAACTCCTGGCCAGCTGACTCAGCGACTACCTCAACGGCGGCCGGAGCGCGACTGCGCGTACTCCTTGTTGGCCTTCCCCAATGCCAGCACCAACGCCGTGATCGGCATCACGATCAACAACACCGGCACGAACGGCGCCGCCTCGCGGGCCAGCCAGTAGATGCACAGCGCGATCTGCAGACCGGCCGCGATGGTGAACAAATGCCCAGCCGTACCGGACATCAGCTTCACCCCGCCCCAGATGAGCAGGCCGACACCGACGAGCTGGATGATCGTGACCGCCCACGCCTCACCCAGACCACCCTGGATATCCACGCCGCCGGCACTCGCGTCGTTGTTGTAGCTCTCGATCGCGGCCAGACCGAGCAGCAGGATGCCCGAGGTGATCAGCGTGATACCACCCTGGACGAACGCCAGGACCGCCGCGGCCGTGGTGACCCCCGGCCGGGCGACCGGCCCGCCACCGCCACGCTCCTCCGGGGCGGCCGGCATCCCGCCGTAACCCTGCTGGTAGCCGGGAGCCTGCGGGTAACCGCCGCCCCCCTGCTGGTAGTTCTGGGACCCGCCAGGCTGCTGCTGGCCACCGCCGGGGTACTGCCCGCCGGAGTACTGGCCACCACCTGGCTGCTGCGGCGGCTGCCCACCGTATGGCTGCGTCATCGTCTCTCCTTGGACCCACCGACGAAGCCGGTCCGGTCACGTTGTTCTGCAGATGTTCGCCGCATGCGAGCGGCGCAGGAACGGTGCACGATACTGGCACAGTTGGCCGGCCGATCCGACAGGTTTCGCACAGTTCACCAAATGTGTCTGCCAGACTAGACGGATCGTCCTGTCTCGCCACCTGGGACAGCGTGACCCGACGGTGTTTCCGCAGGCTGGGCCGGCGGCACGATGCTGGCCAACTCGCCCCCGTTGTCGTTCATCCGCAGCACGAACGGGCGGGTGTCGGTGTACTGCACCACCGACACCGAGGCCGGATTCACCACAATCCGCTGAAAACTGTCCAAATGCTGACCAAGCGCGTCCGCGATGATCGACTTCAGCACGTCGCCATGACTGCACAGCAACCACACCGCACGCGGACCGTGCTCGGCGGTGATCCGCGCGTCATGCGCCCGCACCGCCCGCACCGCCCGCGTCTGCACCTGGGCGAGGCCCTCCCCCGCCGGGAACACCGCCGCCGACGGATGCTGCTGCACCACCGACCACAGCTGCTCGGAGAACAGCGTCTTCAACTCCCGGCCGGTCCAGTCGCCATAGTCCACCTCGGACAGATCCGGCTCGGTGACCGGCTCGATACCGCGCGCCGAGACCAGCGGCGCCACCGTCTGCGCACAGCGCAGCAACGGCGAGCACACCACCTCGGCCAACGGCACCGGCTCGAGCCGGGCCACCAACTGCTCCGCCTGCTTACGGCCGGACTCGTCCAACTCGACACCCGGCATGCGGCCGGCGAGCACGCCCGAGCCGTTGGCGGTGGAACGGGCATGCCTGAGCAGAACGACGGTCGCCACCCCGCCAGTAGATCACATGGCCGGGCCGGCATCCGGCTCAAGCACACCGGTGCCGACCAAGATCAGCAACGCGGCGCCCAACGCCAGCCGGTAGGCGACGAACGGCATGAAACTGTGCGTCTTGATGAACCGCATCAGCCACGCGATCACCGCGTAACCGACCACGAACGACACGATCGTCGCGAGGACCGTCGGCCCCCACTCCGGCGCCTGACCGCCACCGATGTCGGCCAGCTGGTAGAGCCCGGAGGCGAACACCGCCGGCACCGCCAGCAGGAACGCGTACTCCGCCGCCTCCTCCCGCCGATAACCCAGCAGCCGGCCCGCGGTGATCGTGCCACCGGAACGGGACACCCCAGGGATCAACGCCAACGCCTGCGCGAACCCGAACCCGACACCGTGCGGCACCGTCAGGTGGTCCAGATCACGCTCCCGGCGTCCAAAGTGGTCAGCCACGCCGAGCAGAATGCCGAACACGATCAACGTCATCGCGATCAACCGCAGATCCCGGAACGCGTGCTCGATCTGATCCTCGAACAGCAGACCGAGCACCGCGATCGGAATCGTGCCGATGATCACCAGCCAACCCATCCGCGCGTCCGGATCATCCCGCCAGATCGACGGCCGGCGCAGCGACCGGAACCACCCGGCCAGAATCCGCCCGATCTTCTTGCGGAAGTACAGGATCACCGCGGTCTCCGTACCAAGCTGGATGACCGCGGTGAACGCCGCACCCGGATCCTCCCAGCCCGCGAACGCGGCGGTAACCCGTAAGTGCGCGCTGGAGGAGATGGGCAGGAACTCCGTGAGTCCCTGAATAAGTCCGAGAACGAGGGCTTCCAGCCAGCTCAACTACCCAACTCCCGCGAGATCGAGCGCCTCCACCGCGACGCGCAAGGTCGCGATGCTGTGCTCAAGATCTTGCAGCACCGTGGAAATGGACAGTGTGGTGACCCCCGACTCGGCAAGAGCCACCATGCCCTCTGCTATACGCTCCTTCTGGCCGAGCAACGAGGTCTGGTCGATGAACTCCAACGGCACCGCGCCCGCCGCACCGACGTAGTCCCTGGCCAGGTAACGGTTCTGCACCTCGGCCGCCTCGGCCTCGAAGCCCATCCGGCAGGCCAGGTTGTTGTAGAAGTTCTGCTCCCGGCTGCCCATCCCCCCGACATACAGCGCCGCGTACGGGCGCACCCCGTCGGCCGCCGCCCGCCAGTCGTCACTGACGACCATCGGCACCGTCGCCACCACGTCGAAGTCCTCGAGGGTCTTACCGACCTTCTCCCGGCCCTTCCTGATCAGCTCGAGGGACTCCGGCCCGAACCGCGGCGAGTAGAAGATCGCCAACCAGCCGTCGGCCAGCTCCCCGGTCAGCTCAAGGTTCCTGGGACCGATGGAGGCGAGGTAGATCGGGATGCTCTCCCGTACCGGATGGACAGTCAGCTTCAGCGGCTTGCCAGGCCCGTCCGGCAGCGGAAGCGTGAAGTGGTTGCCCTCGAACGACACCCGCTCCCGCCGCAACGCCCGCCGCACGATCTCCACGTACTCCCGGGTGCGCCCGAGCGGCTTGTCGAACTTCACCCCGTACCAACCCTCGGAGACCTGCGGGCCGGACACCCCGAGGCCAAGCCGGAACCGCCCACCGGAGAGCGTGTCCAGGGTCGCCGCGGTCATCGCGGCCATCGTCGGCTGGCGGGCGGGAATCTGCAGGATCCCACTACCGACGTCGATCTGTTCGGTCTGGGCCGCCACCCACGCCAACACCGTTGGCACATCCGATCCGTAGGCCTCCGCCGCCCAGGCCACCGAGTAGCCGAGCCGATCGGCCTCCTTGGCCAGCTTCAGGTTGTTGGCGTCGTTGCCGGCACCCCAGTAGCCGAGGTTCAGTCCAAGTCGCATCGGCAGACCATACCGACACTGTCCCCGGCGACACTGTGATCTGCGCGGAGGTCGGGGGTTCTGCCAGCGGGAACGAGGTCATCCGCTTAGGCTTCCCCGGTGGAGCAACGACACCTCGGCGACAGCGGGCTGAGGGTGTCCAGGATCGGCCTGGGCACCATGACGTGGGGCCAGGACACCGACGCCGACGAGGCCGCCAGCCAACTGGTCGCCTTCGCCGACCTCGGCGGCACGCTCGTGGACACCGCGGATGTCTACAACGACGGCGAGAGCGAGCGCATCCTCGGCACACTGCTCGACGACCTGGTGCCACGACAGGACATCGTGCTCGCCACCAAGGCGGTCGCCAGACGCGACGACGGGCCGTTCGGCGGCGGGGCATCGCGCGGGGCGCTGCTGAGCGCGCTGGACGGATCGCTGCGCAGGCTGGGCGTGGACCACATCGACCTGTGGCAGCTGCACGCGTGGGACATCACCGTGCCCATCGAGGAGACGCTCGCGGCCGTCGACCACGCGGTGGCCAGCGGGAAGGTCCGCTACGCCGGGGTGTCGAACTACTGCGGCTGGCAGCTCGGCACGGCCGCGACGACCCAGCGACACAAGCCGTTCGGCGCGCGACTGGTGAGCGCGCAGCTGGAGTACTCACTGCTGGAGCGCGGGCTGGAGCGGGAGGTCGGGCCCGCGGCCGCGCACCACGGGATCGGACTGGTGGCCTGGGCGCCGCTCGGGCGGGGCGTGCTGACCGGGAAGTACCGGGCGGCCACACCGGCCGACTCGCGGGGCGCGTCCACGCACTACGCGCCCTACGTTGACCACCACCGGACCGAGCGCGCGGCCAGGATCGTGCAGGCGGTGGTGACCGCGGCCGACGGGTTGGCGACCTCGCCGCTGTCGGTGGCGCTGGCCTGGGTGCGGGACCGGCCGGGCGTCGCCTCGGCCGTGGTCGGGGCGCGGGACACCGGGCAGCTGCTCGGGTCGCTGGTGTCCGAGGAGCTGACGTTGCCGGCGGCGATCCGGGCGGCGTTGGACGACGTGAGCGATCTGGAGCTCGGCTATCCGGAGACCCGACTCGGCTGACGCTCGGTGTGCCGGACCAGACCCCTCCCCTCATGGCCTCTTTTGGTTCTTGGTCCTGGCTGAGCGCGCTCCGGCGCGCTAATATCGGACATCTATATAGTTGATATTTAATAGTCAAAATTATGTGGGGAGTGGCAGCGCGCGCCGAAGGGCTCGCCGAGGCTGTCGGACACCGCCTGGAGACCGTCGCCGCCAGTGATCGCCCCCGGTGCACAACCGCCGGAAACGGGGGTTAGCGTCCTGAGCGTATTTGGAGGATGCTGGAGGGATGTCCCGACGGCGTGACGCACCGTGGTCGCGACCGTGGGGCCCCGGAGACGTGTCGGAGGTCGATGTTGCGTCGCATGATTGTCGCGGCCGTAATCTGTAGCGCCGCGGCGGGAACGGCGTGTTCCACGACCGAACCGAGCGACGAGCTGATGGTGTCGGACAACCCGGTCGCGGCGACCGCGGCCCGCTCCCCCGCTGCTCAGGCGGCGCCGGCGGGCACGGTGACCGCACTGTCCGGTACCCCGACGTCGATGGCGGTGGACGCCGAACACCAGGTGCTCGCGGTGGCCGTGGACAAGCCGCCCGCCGTGCTGCTCTACCGGCTGACCGACGCCGACACGCTCAGCGACCCGACCACCGTGTCGCTGCCCGGCCCGGCACGGTCGGTGACCCTGGCCGGCCCGGGCGGCCCGCTGCTCGCCTCGGTCGACGGTGAGCTGGTGCGGATCACCCTGCCCGACGGCGAGGTCGACGCCGCGCCTGTGGACGGCGACCTGGTCAGCGCGGTCGAGTACGGCGACCGGACGCTGGTCGCGGTGCGTGACCGCAAGGCCGTCGCGGTCCTGGGGGGCGACAAGGTCTACCGCATGATCAGCGGTGGTCTCTACAGCGCCGACCAGGTCCTGTCGACCGGCGAGAACGCGGTCGTGTTCGACCGGCTGCGCAACGCGGTGTTCCAACTGGACGTGCCGGCCGGCACGGTCGACGAGGGCCTGCGCGCCGGCGAGGGGTCGACCAACGCGGTCACCGACCGGTTCGGCCGGGTGCTGGTGGCCGACACCCGGGGCGGGGCGCTGCTGGCGTTCTCGGTGGACCCGCTGCTGATGCGCCAGCGGTATCCGGTGGCCGGCTCACCGTACGGGCTGGCGTATGACCAGCAGCGGGACCTCGTGTGGGTGACCCTGACCGAACGTAACGAGGTCGTCGGATTCGACGTGGCGGGCGAGGAGCCCGTGGAGCGGCATCGCTTCCCGACCGTGGAACAACCCAATTCCGTGGCCGTTGACCCGAGCAGCGGGCGTGTGGTCGTCGCGTCCGCGACCGGAAAGGGAATACAGGTGATCGCAGTATGAGTGCTGACGGGGTGATCGACGGGGACTGGGAGTATCGGCCGTTGCGACTGCCACCCGGGGTGTCGGGACGCGCAGCGGCCACTCAACTGTCCATCCACGCCGAGTTCGCCGGATGGGAACTGTCCAACGTCAGGTTGTACTCGGACGGGAGCCGACGGGTGGTGCTCAAGCGCCGCCGCACCGTCGGTCTCCTGCCCGGACTGAGTACCTAGTCGCCGCGACTCAGCCGCCGCCGTTGGCCGGCGGGGTGTCCTCGACGAACTCCCACACCAGGCGGGCGCCGGCGTCGCCGACCCGGAAGGTGTGGATCCCCGTCGCCGCGGCAAGGCCGACCGTGACCACCGCCGCGACGATGATGGCGACGGTCGTACCGCTGGCCTGCTTGGTGTCCGTCGCGACCGCCGTGCCGCCACCCTCAGAGGTGTCCACCTCGGCCGCCTCGGTCTTCGCCGCCCGCTGGGACGCGACCATCAGCGCCGTCACCGCGACGAACAGCCCCAACGCCCACCACACGAGCAGGTCCCCCAGCTCCGCGTGCGCCTGAATCGCCGGACTGGTACCGATCCGGCCCTCCAGGAACTCCCCGCTGTCGGTGGCGACCGGCACCAGCAGAGTGCCCACCCCCGCGGCGGCGACCACCAGCCAGCCGAACCGGCGACGCACCGCCGGCCAGACCGAGATGATGATCGCCCCGCCGACGGCGATCACCAGGAGCACGACGACGAAGTGGACGACGAGCGGGTGTAGCGGTAGTCCGCCGACGAAATCGGGCACCGGTGCCTCCGGGTTCTGGTCAAGTGCTGATCGTTCTGACTGCCACAGGTTCGTTACGCGGGCGGCAGCGTAACGGTTCAGTCGGATCAGCAGTTCCGCAGGAACCGATCAAGGACCCGGGTGCCGAACCGGACCGCGTCCACCGGAACCCGCTCGTCCACGCCGTGGAACAACGCGGTGAAGTCCAGGTCGGCCGGCAGCCGCAGTGGCGCGAACCCGAAACAGCGGATGCCCAGCGTGTGGATCGCCTTGGCGTCCGTGCCACCGGAGAGCATGTAGGGAATGGTGCGGGCGCCCGGGTCCTCCGCGGTGATCGCGGCCGTCATGGCGTCCACCAGCGCGCCGTCGAACGAGGTCTCCACCGAGGGGAGGTGCGTGACCCACTCCCGCTCGACGTCCGGCCCAAGGATCTCGTCGAGCTCCCGCTCGAACGCCGCCTCACGCCCGGGAAGCACCCGGCAGTCCACCACCGCCTCGGCCACCGACGGAATCACGTTGGCCTTGTAGCCGGCGGTGAGCATCGTCGGATTGGCCGTATCCCGAAGCGTGGCCCCGACAACACGCGCGAGCGGCCCCAACTTGGCCACCGACCCGGCCAGATCGTCCTCATCGAACTCCAGCCCCGTCAGCTCGGTCACCGAACTGAGAAAAGCCCGAACGGAGTCGGTGAGCACGATCGGAAACCGATGACTCCCCAACCGAGCGACCGCCGCCGCGAGCTTCGTGACCGCGTTGTCGTCATGAATCATCGACCCGTGCCCCGCCCGGCCGCGCACCCGCAACCGCATCCAGGCGATGCCCTTCTCCGCGATCTCGATGGTGTAGGCCCGAAGATCGTCCGCGAGCGAGACCGAGAACCCGCCCACCTCCCCAACCGCCTCGGTGACCCCCTCGAACAGGTCAGGCCGGTTCTCCACCAGCCACTGCGAGCCAAACGCCCCACCAGCCTCCTCATCAGCGAGAAAAGCGAAGACAAGGTCCCGAGGCGGCGTCACCCCATCCCGCCTGAACCGCCGAGCGACCGCGAGGGTCATGCCGACCATGTCCTTCATGTCGACCGCGCCGCGGCCCCAGATGTAGCCGTCCTGGATGGCGCCGGAGAAGGGGTGAACGGACCACTCGGTCGGATCAGCGGGAACGACGTCGAGGTGCCCGTGAACGAGGAGAGCCCCCCGAGAGCGGTCGGCACCAGGAAGCCGGGCGAACACGTTCCCCCGGCCAGGCGCCCCCGACTCGACGTAGGTGATGTCGTAGCCCACCTCGGTCAACTTCTCGGCGACGTACTCAGCGGCGACCCGCTCGCCGACGGTGGTGTCCGGTTCGCCGGTGTTGGTGGTGTCGATGCGGATCAGTTCGCTGGTGAGCCGCACGGCCTCGTCCTGGGCCTCGGCGGTGGTGTTCGTGTGGTCGGTCACGGGGTCTTCCTACCACTGTCGATCGTGGTTGGTGCGGTCCGCCGTGCCGAGCCAAAGGGCGAATCCCCACGTCAGCGGCATGATCAGCGGAGGGAGGTGGCCGGTTGGGGGCCTCGGAGACGATCCGTTACGCTATGCACCACCACAGAGTCCGAGTGGCGGAATGGCAGACGCGCTAGCTTGAGGTGCTAGTGCCCGACAAGGGCGTGGGGGTTCAAGTCCCCCCTCGGACACCAATGCCAGGGAAATCTCCCGGAAGCATTCAGTACTCCTCCCAGTCGGTCACGCCGTTGTTTGCCGCGCGGCGGCGCCGTTCTCCCCTTCGCGGGGGTGGCCAGCGTGACTGAGCGCAAGATCGCTCCGCTGGTTCCTCCCACTCTCGCGCGTGGCTCCGGCCGTCGGCTTCTCGCGGGCCGCAACACCCAGCTCCAGGTCGGTGAGCTGCTGGCGCGGCCCCGAGCCGGGACGCTCGTCTACGGCATGGGCCGCCTCGACAGTGAAGGCCGGCTGTCCAACCGATCCACCATCGATGCCCTGGGCTGGACGGCCGGTGACTGCCTGAGCATCGCGCTGGTCGACGGGTCGGTCGTCGCGCACCGCGACCCCACCGGGGCCTTCGTGATGGGCGCCAAGCCCTACCTCGTGCTCCCCGCCGCGTTACGCCGCCGCAACGGCCTGGGCGCCCGGGATCTCGTGCTCGTGGTCGCGGACCCGAACCACGACGTCCTGGTCGTGCACCCGCTCGCGGCCCTGGACACGATGATCACCGCCTACCACGCCGCACTGACCACACTGAACAGCTGCCAGAGCACTCCCACGGGAGGCGCGCGATGACGACACAGTTCACACCGTCCCCCGCGGACGCTTCCCCCGGTCGGAACGCGCAGGCCGACGGAGCCGCGAACCAGGAACTGGTCGCGGCCGCGCGAATGCTGCTGCAGCGGATGAACGTCGACCCGGCCGACCTGATGACCGATCCCGCCGACCGACCCCCCGTTCCGACGTTCGACGACTACATCCCACAGGTCGAGGACGCAGTCTCCCCCGGCACCGCCAAGACCTACAGCTCGTACTGGAACCGGATCCGCGCCAAGTGGGGATCACGCACTCTACTGGAGCCGACACCGACCGAGATCAAACAGTTCGCCGAGGAGATCAAGGCCAACGCGATCCAGCGCCGGAACTCACGAGGTGGGCGCGGCACCGCCGAGAACTTCATCGCCGCCCTGCGCTGCATCTACCGGCACGCCGAGGACGACGAGCTAATCAAGCCCGACGAGAACCCCGCCCGCAGGACCGCGAAGCCCCGGCGGCAAGGATCAGTCCGGCACGCCCTGTCCGCCAACCAGATGAGTGAGATCAACTTCCACGCTGGTACCACCGGCGACGACCCGGAACTGGACACGCTGCTGCTGCGGCTGCACACCGAGTCGGCCTGCCGCACCGGCGGCGCCCTGGCCCTGCGCCCCCGGGACCTCAACGAAGACCAGTGCCTGATCTACCTGCGGGAAAAGGACGGCACCGCCCGCTGGCAACCGGTCTCCCGGTCGCTGATGACCGCGCTCCTCGATCACGCCCAGGAGCGGGGCTCGGCCGATGCCCCGGGCGGGCAACTGCTGCGGTACCGGAACGGCAACCCCATCACCCACCGCCGCTACGACCACCTCTGGGTCCGCCTCGGCCGCTACCTGCCCTGGATCACCACCCTGAACGTGTCCGCGCACTGGATCCGGCACACAACGCTGACCTGGGTGGAGCGGAACTTCGGGTTCGCCATCGCCCACGCCTACGCCGGCCACTTCGATGAAGGAGACAACAAGAACGCCACCATGACCTACGTCAAAGCCGCCGTCCACGACGTCGCCACCGCCCTATCAGCCCTCACCGGCGAACCACACCCGCTCGCCGCCTGAACCGGCTTGGTACTGGTACCGGTCGCCCGGTGGGAGCCGGTACCAGTACCACCGCAGAAATGACCATGGCCGTGTTCGGCATAGATCCGCTGGTCTTCCCGGCCGTGAACTCGGATTCGTACACCACAAGCACCGGTCTGTGTTGGCCATCGACCACACGGCCACGGGCATGTACGCCAGCGTGTGCTGCCCGAGTGAGTAACACCGACTGCGGGCGGCGCGACTTCCACAGAGCGTGCCGTCATGTCACACGATCGGGTGATTTTGGCAATCGTTCTGCTGTCCGGTGTGTCCGCCGTGATGTTTGATGCGGTGATCACACACGAGGTGCGGGGAGGGGCTTGTGGACACGGCTGCGGATGCCGTTGTCAGCGTTCCTCCCGCTGATGATGCCGGTGCCCGTACCGCCGACCTGTATGACTGGCAAGCGGCCATGGCTGCCGCAGATGGTTTGAGCCTCTACCTCGACACGACGACCGCTGACGGCGACGTCCCGTCCGACGCGGACCGGCGCATCATGTGCGAGCGCCATGAGGATTGGGTCGTCGCGCTCGGGTCGGACGCCGAACTGGTGTCGGCCAAGCACCGTGAGCCTGCGTCTGGCGCGTGGACCACCGTTTCTCAACTTGTTGATCAAGGCGGTCTGGGTCATCTGTTCGGTCGCTGGCTCGCTTTGGGACGTATGCCGCGTGCGCGGCTCGTGACCTGTGGTGCGTTAGCGGCCGGCGCCCCGCGGAAGCTGGCGAAGGCGATCACAGTCCTTCACAAGGAAGCCGCAGGCGACATACTGGATCAAGAAACGCAAGCGGTAGTGGCGGCCGAGGTGGACGGGTTCGCCAGGCTGTTGCTGGTGTACCGGAAGGGCCTGCCGACTCGGTGGCAAGCGCCCGACGGTGCGATCGCCGCCAGCGTCGAGGTTGAGACGACACATCTGCAGGAAGTCCGAGCGTTTCTTTCGGTGTTGTTCATCGACGACCAGCGGCCCAACCGCAGCGTGGTCGGTCACGCCGCGCCGAGCATGTATGCCCTGCCGATACTCGCGCGGCTGGGGCGTCTTGATGTTCCCCCATCGGCGGTCTGGGAAGCGGTGCTGGCAGTGTTTCGCACCCGCATGCGTGCGCAGGGCCCGGTCTCGTCCGGGGCGCTTCCGATTGTGCTGAGCACCAGGTCGGCCAGCGGGAACGCGACACCGATGTCGGTTGAGGAGCAGCGTGACCTGGCCTCTCGTGTCGTGACGGTGCAGGACATTGGCGTGGCTATCCGGGTGGCACTCGCTCATCCGTTGGGCTACGTACCGATCACTCCGCCCGCTCGACTGACGAAGCTCAGCGTCAAGATGGCCCGAGGTGGATGCGCCGATACGAGTATCGAACGGGCCGAGCAACTTCGAATCGGTTATCGCGACTACTGGCGGTCCCGGCGCGAGAACGTGCCCGGCGGAACTGGCGCCCGTGCTGCCGTGGAGCGTGCGCTGATGCGCGCCGCTGATGAAGCGACCACCGCCAGCCGCACCGCCACCGGCAGCTGGGGCATGCTGTTCTGGAAAGCGCTGGCTGAGCACCTGGCCCGCATCTCTGACGGCGAGCGGCCTGACGGGCTCGACGATGAACTGGCCCGCGGTGGAGTGTGTGAACTGGCCGCCCGCTGCCATGTCTGGTTCAGCGCACAGTTCGACGTGTCCGCAGAGATCGCCCGGCTTCGAGCCGAGAGGACGGTCACCCCATGACCACGCCATCCTCCTCAGTCGAGGCGCTCACCGCCGTTCGTGACGATCTTGCTTACCATCAGATGCGGGTTCTGCTCCTCGTCGCCAGCGTCGCAGGGGCCGCCGGACACCAGCGCAAGCTCGATGGTCTGACCAAACTGGCCAAGTTGGACTTCTTGGTGCGCTATCCGGCGGTCGCCCCCCGCGTCCTCGCGGACCTCGATCCGAGCGATCCGCAACTGCACCTCAGCCAGTCTTCTGACCATGATCCGACCGAGGTCGAGGCCCCGATGATCCGCTACAAGTACGGCCCCTGGGACGACCGCTACTACCCCGTGATCGGAGCCCTGGTCGGGCGCGGGCTACTCAACTATGTCGCCGGGCGACGCGGCAGTGTGGCTCTCGCTCCGACCGCTGCCGGCAAACGCCTCGCCAGCCAGGTAGCGCAGACCGAGCCCTGGGCGGAGATCTCCGATCGCTGTCACGCCATCGCGCAAGCATCCGCTGGCTTGTCGGGAAACGCGTTGAAGGACCTCATCTACCAGCACCTGCCTGAGCTGATGGACCGACCACACCGGCAGGTCATCCGATGACCACCCGGTTCCGCATCGACACTGTCACCGTCGACACCACCGACGGGGAGGTCACCTACCAGTTCCCGTCCGCACTGACTGTGCTCGCGGGCCCGGTGGGGGTGGGCAAGAGCACGCTATTCGAACTGATCAAGTACGGGCTCGGCGGCAACGGTGAACTCGCCCAGGTCGCGGTGACCGCCGTCCGCGAGATCCAGCTCCGCGTCACCGTCGGCAACGAGCGATTCGGACTGACCCGCAGCCTGGACAGTAAGAAGAGCAAGGTGGTCCGGGTAACCGACCTCATCACTCATGAGCGATTGCCTGACCAGCGCACAGGCGACGGTGAGCCGTCGTTGAGCGCCTTGCTACTGAACGCGCTGGGACTACCCGCCGACCTACGTGCGGCAGCACGCACACGAACCACGACGAACGCCGGCGCACGGATAAGTTTCGCGGACGTATTCACGTTCATGTACGTCCGTCAAGCGGACATCAACCGCGATATCGCGTCCAGCAAGGAATCCTACCGGGAACCCAAACGCAAATCGGTCTTCGAACTACTGTTCGGCCTGACCGACGCCGAAATCCTGCGGCTGCGCTCGGAACTCGCCACCCGCAACGGCGAACGCGATCAGGCCAACCACGACCACAGCCTCGTCGTACAGTTCTTGCGGGATTCCGGCACCACGAGCCGGATCACGGCAGAGAACGCTGTGCAAACCGCCACTCGAGACGAGGCCACCGCACTCGCTGAGATGGACGCACTCCGCAACGCGGTGGATCCAGTAGTAGATCGGGAAACCCTGACACTTCGCGACCTACTCAGCGAAGCAGAACGCAGTCTCGCCGCGGCCCGTGACACCGCCACACGCCTGGCGCAGCAGCAAGCCGAGTACACCAGCGAACGACGCCGCGTGGTACTCGACCTCGACCGGCTACGGCGCCTGCAGGACGCCGGCGATCGACTCGCCAGCATCGAGTTCGCCGTATGCCCGCGCTGTCTCCAGGACCTCACTCACCGGGAAACACCCCACGACCAGTGCCGACTGTGTCTGCAACCCGATCCACTCGCGGTCGGTACAGCGCCGACATCGGAGCCGTCCTACGAGCAGCGCCAACTCCACGACCAACTCGCCGAGATGGACGAGTTGATCCTCACAGTCGCTGATCAACTCACCGACACCCATGCCAGCATCGTCAACCGCCACGAACTGATCGCCAAGCTCAGCGATGATCTCGACGCCCGAACCCGAAACCGGATCACTCCGCAACTACAAGCCTTCAGCGATGCCACCCGCCGGCTCACCCAGGCACGAGCCCAACTACACGAACTCGAAGGCGTGCTCCGCCAATGGGACCGCGTCGACGACCTCGGCGCCGAAGCTGACCGCCTACAAGGCGAAGTAAACCGCCTGCAGACGGCCGTCACCAACGCCGAGAACCAACTCGCCCAACACAAATCCGACCTCATGGACGAACTCGACGCCGAGTTCGCCGCCACCGTCGCCGCCATCGGCATCCCTGGTGTCGAAACCGCGCAGATCCACCGCACCAACTACCTGCCGCTTCTCAACGGCCAGTCCTACATCAAACTCAGCCCCGCCGGCGGGGTCCGCACCACCACCCAGATCGCGTATTGGATCACCCTCATCACGGTGGCGCTCCGACGCCGCGACACCCTGTACCCCGCCTTCCTCCTCATCGACAGCCCCCGCACATCACTCAACAACGCCGACAACCTCGCCGCCGCGCTCTACCGCCGCCTCATCACCCTCGCAGACGCCGCCTCCGACCGACTCCAAATCATCATCGGCGACAACGAACTCCCCGCCGCCTACCGCCGCGACTACGACCAACTCGACTTCACCTACGACCACCCCACGATCGCCACCATCCCCCACCCCGGCCCAAACGCCGTACAAACCCTCAACCCACCACCATCCGACGATCAGTCGTCTTCTTAGATCCGAGGGCGCGGGGATCGGTGACAGCTTTCGGCGCGACCCACTCTGGCGGCGGTAGGCCCTCACCACACGGTCAAACCGCTCGCTGTCAGAACTCGAAGGCCAGACGATGAGTTCTTCCATAGCTGTCACACGCCGCCATAACGCCGCAGCCAGTCAAGCTGGACCGGATGCAGGCACATTAGAGGGCAGGTATGCCGGCGCTGCAGCTTTCATCCCGGGACTTGGCGCGGCCCGCCGGAGTTCCTGCGCCTCCAATTCGGCGAGGAGCCGATCGAGTTCCGCCTGATGTCGCGCGGCACACGCAAATCGCCATCCTGCCCGCACGTCTCGGTACTGGACGCGAAGGCCGAGCAGCCTGGTCGGCGGGTGGGCGCGGTAACGGACAAGCGCCTGGGCACGGTCAGGATCGCGGATGCTCCGTGGAGGGTGCGACTCCAGCTTGTTACAGCTAATGCACAGCAAGCCCCGGACCCATCCTGTGGTGTGGCAATGATCAGCGACGGTCCAACGCAACGGTACTTCGCCACCACACAACGCGCAGCGCCCCTCCTGCCATGCCTCCAACGCAACCATTGGACCTGAACCTGCGGCGAGGTCATGAACATCGGCAATGTCCCATGCACTCTGGTGCACGAAACAGTACGGGTGGCCAGCCGCTGGCCGTCTCCGCGACCACACCCACGAACCACCAAAATGCCGCCATGCCCCTGGCCAGCTAGAAGTGGACGCACCAGAGTCAGACGCCATGATCTTCACAACCCTCATCAATAGGGCCGCCGAAACGGCCATCCCCTGCAGTGCCCGCCCGAGGTCAATCCCACCCCGGTGGACGGCGGTGTCAAGCCTGTCGAATGTCTTGTTATGTGCGAGCCGGTCCAGTTCCGAGGTCAGCGGCTGCGCGCGTTGGTCCGGCCACAGGGATTGTCGGTGGCCCGTTCTAGTCTGCGGTGCATGTCGAACTCCGCAGGGTACCGGCACGAACGGCGACCGGATCGGGCAACGCGGTCTCGCGGCGGTCCCGGCGCGTTACCTGACGAAAGCCATGTTGTCGATGGGTTGATGACGTCGTCGATCGATGACACGCGGGTGGCCGCGTTGCTGGGCGCCGAGGAGTTCGATCCTGCCTTGTTGATCGAGATGTTGCTTCCAGTGCTGTGGCTTAGCCGTGTGGAGATGTTCGAAGGGAATGCGTCCGTCGAGGGCTCCATGGTGCTGCATCACGCCTACGAGCAACTTGGCGTCGCCTCTCACGTGTACACCGTCACATTGTCGATCATGAATCCCGCGAACGATCAGTCGGCGAAGCACGGACGGCCCGACCCGCGCTGGAACGACGGGGTTCTGGACGGACACTGCGTGTTGTGGCTGCCTCAGTCGGGGCGGCTCGTCGACGCCACGGTGGAGCAGTTCTCGGCGGCACCCAATTCTGCATCCGCGCCGGTGGTGGGTCGCTTGGCAGGTTCGAATTCGTCGGCGTGGGCCTCCCCCGAGGGTGGGCTCGCGGCGGGTACCTGGATCGATGTCCTGAATGCCGTCGGCCTCATCATGCACTACGAGCTGACGGATCTGGAGTACCGGGATCTCGTCACCTCGTCACTGACGCAGGAGGACAACGAGCGGTTTCAGCGGGCCGGGGTAAACCTCGCCAGTCGCGCATTGACTCTGCTGCGTGTCGGTCCGGTCGCCGAGCGGGTGCGCACGGTGCCGTACCCGCAGCTGCACGCGTTGCTCGACGCGGTCGACAACGCAGAGTTCGTGGTCGAGCCCACGGGGGACTTCTTCTTCACGCTCCGCGACGGCGACATCGAACACAGCTGGCGTCTCGACGAGATTCCTGTCGCTGTCAGCGACTCAGTGATGTCCCGCTATCCGGAGGATCGTGCGCTTCGGCCCGGCCCGGACCACGACCTGGTCAAGGAGACGCTGTCGGACGTCGCCACCGACGCCAGGGTGTTGTCGTCCGCGACCCCGGCGACAGGAGGCGGCGATGTCCCCGTCGTGTTTTTCGAACCACGTGCCGCCGTCGGCATGCGGTCGCGCAGCTTCGGGACGCGCGAAGCGCAGGCGGAAGGCATCATCATGGCAGGGTTCAGGCGGTTCCTACCGGACTCCACCACCGTGCCCCGATTGGAGTCCTGGTCGGTCAGGCGAACACCGGAAGGACTCGAGTTGTGGGATGAAGGTGGCATCTGGGCCCGTGCTGAACTGTCGATCGACGACGAATGGGTCGCGGCAGCAGAAGCACACAGAGTGGTCCGCGTGGTCTATGGGGTCTTCGTCGGGGTGCGGATCCCTCGTGGGCAAGTCTCCTACACCGATGCCGATCGTGAAGCCGAGCTCCTTCACGCCAGACGTTCAGGCATCGTCGCCGTGGCTGAGGTCCCCTGGGCCGGAGTTCGGAAGGCCCCGAGGTCGCGTTGGCGGCCGTGGAAACGGCGTGCCGCTTCCGGCCGGGCTGTACGGGGGATGTCGTGAGTGGCGAGTTCGGTCTAGCCGGCTATCGGTTCCAATACCACGTCATCCTGCTGACCGCGCTGGAGCTGTGGTGCGGATCGGATGACCAAGGCGTCGAATCCATCGTGATCGAGGGGCGCCCTGGGGCAGAGAAGGTCGACTACGAACTGATCGGGCGCATCAGCACCGATGACGGGGTCGTTCAGGTCAAGAGTCGCTGGGGTGCCAAGGCGTGGTCCGCCACCGAACTGCTTGGCCTGCTCATGTCGCTGGAGCGGGACGCGAGCGGGTCCGCGCGGCTGGAGCTCGTCGCGAACGGGACGTTCAGCTCCAAGGCGCGGCAGTTCATTGAACTGCTCCACCGAGCGCACAGCCTCCCTGACGAGGACTTGGCGCGAACCGTGCAGCAGCTGACGACCACAAGGAAAGCGAGCGTCGCGATGCTGGAAGCGTTACGGCGGTCGTCGGTCCGAGTCCAGCCGTACGGGATGTCCGAGCTACGCGAACGAGTACAGGTCCAACTCAGGCGGGTTCGCTCGGCAGCCGGACAGGAGATCGGCGGTCAGGCGGCCGAACTTCTGCGCGCCAATCTGCTCGGGTTGGCCATGGACAAGTCCGAAGCCGACGACGTCGCAGGTCGTACGTGGCATCGTGGCGACTTCCTGGAAGCGGTGGGTGCGTCACGAACAGACCTGGAAGCCGCCCTCGCGGCCAGATGGGGGGTGCCTATCCGGCTTGTCGATCGCGAGCACGCCGTACGACGTGACGGGCTCCTTCAGGAGGTGACGAACCACCTCGCGACGGAGGACGGGCTGCACACGACGGACGGACGGGTTCGGACGTGTGTACTGACCGGTCCCGCTGGTATCGGCAAGACCACGCTGGCCCAGCAGTACGCCCTCGACAACGCCGCCGAGTTCGACTGGATCTACCAGCTCACCGCATACGGTGACGACGACGCGACCGCGACCGGAGACGTCCTCGGGGAAGAACTGGAGCAGTTCGCCACCTGGCTCCAGGGCAGGGGCGTCGCGATCCGGCGCGGTCCGCACCGGTCACTGGTCGACGCCGCGCGCGCGGTCGCCGAAGCTCTCGCTGGGAGCTCGCGGTCGTGGCTCCTGATCGTGGACAACGCGACGACGGCCGACACGATCGCCTCGCTGCTGCCTGCCTCCGGCTACGGGGCTGTCCTGATCACCACCCGAAACAGCGCCTGGCACAGCCCACACCCCACCGTCGCAGTCGGCGCACTCACCGCGGAGCAAGGACGTGTCCTCGTCCAGAATAGGCTCGCGGACCTGGCCTTCGCCGACTCGGATGCCGACGCGTTGTGCGCAACGTTGGACGGCCTCCCGCTGAGCCTGGTCACCGCCACCAGCTACCTGCGCAGCACCAGGGAATCCATCGACGACTTCCTCGAGACCCTCGGTGACGAGGTGCGCAGACTCGACGCGCTCAACTTCCCGCTCCAACACCTGGACGACTACCCGCGCACCGCAGTCGCGGCCGTGAACCTTGCCCTACAACGACTGCGCGCGAGGGAAGGCGACCTTCCCGCCGACGCAATCGCCGTCCTAGATCGCGCCAGCGTTGTCTTCCCGGACCGGATCCCGGTGCGGCTCCTGGCCTCCGACCGCGGCACGTTCAACGCCTCGGTCGCCGCGCTGGCAGAACTGTCGCTGATCGATCGCTGGCAGGACGACGCCAAGCGGGACTGGGTGCGTGTGCACCGAGTCGTCCAGGACGTCGTCCGCGCCGAACTCAGCACACACCCGGACGAGCTTCGAACAACGTTGCTCGCCGTCGAATTGGCCGTCACCGACATGATGGTCGACTGCATTCACGCGCTGGACATGGTGACCGGCGGGGCGTTGCGACTGCACGCAATCACGCTCGCGGAACGCCTGCTGCAGTACGACGAGCAGAGCTGGCAGACGACCACGGCGATGTTGTCCAATGCGGCGTCGATCGCGAAGCTCCAGGGTGACCTCGCTGACGCCCAACGCCTCGTCAAAGAGGCGCTGGACCTGATACCACCCGACGACTACGACCCCCAAATAGCCGGCCGACGTGGGAAGACACTGGCCATGCTGGCAAACCTGCAACTCGAGCACAATGAGACCGACGCCGCACGAACGACCCTGGAAGCGGCTCGACGCGCCCACGATATGCACCGGCTCATTCCCGCGCACTTCGAGGCGTTGGTCGAGTGCATGGCACTTCAATGTCGGGTCGAGGCGTACCTGGCTACGGACGAGGCCCAGGTCCGTGCGCAGTTCGAGAAGGCGAAAGCCCTCCCCGAGCCCACGCACCAGGCCGCGGTGGTGCGTGCCTCCTGCCTGGTCGTGATCGCACGCGAGATGACCTGGAATGCAGGAGTGCGTGCCGACTTCCAGGACTGCGCCGAACGATTGCTCGCCCTGATAGGCCAACGCGACCACAAGGAACCAGGCGTGGCTGCGATGGCGCACCTAGCCCTGGCTGAAGCGCACGGGTCGGAAGGCGCGGTGGACGCGGCCTTGCGGCACTTCCGACAGTTCAAGCAGATCGTGTCTGACATTCCTGGGATCGATCCGGCGTTCCGGGTAGACGAGTCCATCGAGCTCGCGTTGGGTCTGAGCGGAGTGTGCCTGGACAAGGTGACGGGATTCCCATACCGCGATATCAACAGCCTCGTCCAGATGCTCCTCGCGGACATCGACGACCAACTCGCCGAGGTCGACTGGAGGGCGACACAACGCGACTGGATGACCATCAGGATTAGCTCCCTGAAAGCCCTTCACGCGGCGCAGAACGGTCATGTCGACGAGTACCGGCGGCATGCCAGGGAGGCGAAGCATCTCGTCCGCCGGTATCGGAAGAAACTTCCCGGCAACGTCGAAGCCATGGCCCGGAACATTCGCATGGCCGCGCCCCTCGCAGAGTCTCAACACACCCGCAGGCACGGTCTGCAACCAGGAGAGAGCCTGTCGAACTCGCTATCCGCGCCGGTCAGGCCCCGATACAAGCCGGAACGCTGTCGTCACTTCGATCTGCTGCCGACCCAACCGGCAATGCCTGCCGTGGAGAACGGCGTCGATGTCGAGACACCTGCAGCTGGAACCGAACTCGTTGTCGACCGGGTGCACGCGATCGCCACGCACGGCGCGCTGCTCGACGAACTCATCGGCGACGACCTGCCGCACGCGCAGGAGGTTCAGGACGCGTTGTGGGAGCCCGCCGGGAAGCCGCAGGACTTCGTCGACCACCTCATCGGCGCTTGGCGCATGATCGACACAGTGTCCTACAAGATCATCGAAGTCACGGGGGAGTCGATCGAGGACGTGCGAAGCAGGTGCGAGGACAGGCTGATCCGATCCCATCACGACGACCTGGTCGACACCGTGCCGACGCGTGCCATCCTCAAGTGCCTGAACAACAGTTGGTACCCGGAGCTGAACGACATCCTGATGCGGGGGGACCGGGAGGGGATGGTCCGCATCCTCGCCGACCTCGTCGGTGTTGAGTCGCGACTGGCCAAGGAATTCGCCAGCCTGACCGGTGCCTCCGTAGCGGAGGTGATCGCCCAGATACGCGATCTGGCGATGGCCTTCGACGGTACGGTGGTACACCCAGGCGGGAACTCGTACGACGTCGCGACCGGAACGATCAGAACTGGCCGCCTCATCACCGGCCGGACCGCGCAGATCTGGCTCAACGACCCGCAAGCCGGCACCGTTGATCACGTCTGGATACTCGACAACGGCGGCACCGGCAAGTCCAGCGCACTGCGCGTCGTGCTGCTGGAGGCGGTCGGGTCTGGGATGTTCTGCATCTTCCCGTCCGATCCCCGTAACGAGCACGGCTTCGATCGCCTCTGGGACTCGTGGGTCGAGACTCCGGCGTGGATCGCCACCAACATCGCGGACACGGTGAGGAACCTTGAAGCCGCGGTAAGGATAGTCAAGGCCCGGGCTGCAGCGGAGAATGTGCCGAGCCCGACCGCGAAGCGTCCCGGAGTCCTGTTCGGAATCGACGACGCGGATGATGTCCTTCGGCTCCCCCGAGGTCGGGAGTTGATCGACTTCATCGTGACGCACGGTCCAGCTGCCGGTGTCGGAATGGTTATGGTCATCCGGGACATTGCCTGCGTGGACGGTGACGAGGTCCTGTGTCGGGCGATTGCCGATGCGCGCAGCAGAACCTTCGTCGGCGCGGCCATATCCGACGGGTGGGAAAAACTGCGATCGGCTTACCGCAGTCGACCCCAACACGAATGAGACACAACGTCCTCGTCACAGTCGAACGTCGCCGCGCTGGAGCCGTACGTGCCACAGTGAACGGTCGCCGGCGAGACCCGAGAACCGCCAGACCGGCTCGTGTTCGACCTCGACCCCGGCCAGGACACGACGATCGGTGAGTGCTGCCGCGTCGCGGGGCGCCTCCACGACATCGTCGTCACCGACGGCCTCGCCTCGGTCGCAAAGACCAGTGGCTCCAGGGAAATGCAGCTCAATGCTGGTCTCAGCGCCGCGAATACGATGGGCCCGTCCGGGTACGCGAAGACGCTCGCCGAGCGACTGGCCGCCTGGCCCCACCCCAGACCTCGTGGTGGCGACGATGGCGAAGAACCTCCGCGCTGGGCAAGGTCTCTATCGACTGGCCCCAGAAGAACCCGGCCAAGACCATGGCCGCGTCGTACTCACTGCGCGGCCGCACCAACTCGACCGTGTCTACCCCCGCCTGGGAGGAGGTCCGCGGCTGCCACGACCCGGAACAGTTGGTCTTCACAGGCGACGACGTACTCGAACGAGCCGAGGAACACGGCGACTTGTTCGCACACCTCGATGAGACAGCACGATCTGCCCGCTCCGCTGAGAAGTACGATCACGCTGACATGCTGCCGGTCATCGGACGAGGTTGCTGCGTCGCTGCCAGAGCCATGACCGCGTGGGGTCGCGTCAATGCCACGGCGCTCGCGGCGAAGAAGTCGGCGAATCGGCGTGCGCTCTGCTCGGTTTGCTCACGATGCCACGCGCTCATCGCACTATCGAAGTCTTCCTGGACAACAGGAGAGATGTTGGGTAGACGTCGCGCAGTCAGCGCAGCGACGAGCGAGTTCCACAGCTCGTAATAATTGCTTCCGTGGCCAACGCTCGCGACATCGATCTCTTCTAGGGCGGGGTCGATGAGCTGCCTGAGTCGAAGTCGGACCGCCTCTACGGTCGATGTTTCTGTTGCGCCCGCACGGATGTCGTCGACCGATCTTTGGAACTGTGCCAAGATGTTGTGCAACGCGTCATCGTGAGTTCGGGCAAGGGGCGTGACAGGGAGGCTGACGGTCTGCACATACGCGATCGCCTCCGGCAACACGGCGAGCGAGAGCGAGCCGACCGACTCATAGACATTCAGGTACCGGATGGCGACGAGGCCACTCTGTCGAAGGTCCGACGTGGTCAGTTGCGCAGCTGATTCGTGGTTCGTCGCGGTAGCCGTCGTTGACACGGCCAGGTGGAACGGCGAGCGTCACTCGGTGCAGGTAGAACTGAGCTGCTCCATCGTCTTGATCGCTCATCCGACGCAACATGTTCTCGATCGCGGACTCGTAGGTGCCGACGTGCAGCGCCTGATTGAGCTGTTGCTCGACGAACGCCTTGGAATGGCCAGCCGGGAGGCAGTGCGCGGTCGCGAGGAGTTTCGCCCTTTGGTCGTTCGCGTAGGTTGCCGAGGGCCAGTCGAGGTGAGTGCTGGTGTGGTACCAGGCCACCCGATTGATCTGTGTGTTGTCGAGGACCGGGTCGTCTGGGTTTCGCAACGCGGCGACCCTCGGCCCGAAATGGATGGTGCCGCCGCAGTGTTCGCACGGCAACAGAGCGTCGATGGTCGACTTGATATGGTAGTCCGCAGCAGAGATGGACGAGATCTCGCCGCAGTCGCAGTTCATGCGGTAGCCGTAGTTGAAGTCGCTGTTTTGCTCGTCCAGGGCAGGAGCGGCGGGCCCTTCGCTGTCCATGTCACAAGACTACTTGGAGCGGTGCCGCATCTCATCAACATGTTGAGTGGACAGTTGTGCGGCTTGCCGGCCTCCGCGAGCAGGAGCGCGGCTTGGCGACGGGCCGATGAACCCCCCGTCGCGGGAATGCAGCCCGCCCTTCTACTTCGCCTTGCGGTTCAACTCGATCGCGGCCACCGCCTCGACGTACCGTTCGTTGACAATGTTCGCGGCGCTGATGAGGGTGCCTTCCTCTCGACGATAGGTGCGTTCCTGTCCACTGCGGAACGACAGCCAGTCGAAGCTGCTGTTGATCCACGTGTCGTCGAAGATCAAACAATGCGGTAGTGCGTCTCGGAGCCGGACCAGGTTGAGGTTGGGGAAGCGCTCGTCGAGCTTCCTGAGGCGATCGACGGCTTCGGTGTCGTGCTCGTCGTCCGGGTGGCCTAGGCCGTAGGCGATGTACGCGATGAGTCCTCGGCGGCGGAGCATGCGCTCCAGCTCGGCGATCAGGTCAGGATCGATTACCGCGCCGCGCAAACGAGACGTGATCAGCAGGAAGCGGCGCCGGGCGTCACGCAGCCCGTGCGCGAGCAGTTCGCGATGCTCGAAGGCGGGCACGGCACGCACCGCGAGTGCCGCCAGCTCGGCGCGGGCAGTGGCGCTGTCGTGGGGAGCGACATCCCCGGTTGAGGCGGGGACGCCGGGCGGGGTGTTGTCAGCCCTTCTTTGCAGGCCTCGTACGGTGTCGTAGGGCGTGCGCTGCTCGAGGAGTTGAGCAGGCAGTTCGGGTTCGCCGACGGGTTCGGCCACAGTGATACCCAACTTCTCGACGCCGCCAGCTTCGAGCAGGGCGCGGCTGTGTGGCTCGCTGGCGAGGTCGTCGACGACGACACTCAGGCGCACCTCGTCGAAGTCGAGGGCGGAGTACACCAGGAGCACGACCGGCAGGTAGCGGCGTGGTTGACGGGTGACCGCTTCCACCGCCAGTACCTCCAGCTTGGCTGACGACCTGGGACGCCGAGGTGGCGTCGGCTTGGGATTGTCCTCGGTGTCGGTGATCAGCATGTTCAACGTGCGCGGTGTCACATCCTGAGTGGTCACCTCGCGCGTACGGATGGAGGGCAAAACCACGAGACCGTCAGCCCGGGCTTCGTCGCGGGTGAGGATGTCGGATTTAGTGTGCTCGGTGGGAACCCACCGCAGACGATCGAAGGCATAGGGCTGTTCGACGCGTTGAGGGGTGGAGGTCTCCAGGTCGGTCACCGCTTTGATACCGGCGGCGGTGAGGCTGACCGAGCGCAGGCCCGGCTGGCCGGGTCGGCTGCGTAGACGGTAGTCGAGCGTCTCGGCGGAGAGCTGCCCCGCGACAGCGGTCTGGACGACATCTCGGTCCACGCCAAGCACTGCGGCAATGTCGGGAATGGTGTCCACACCCTGCTGGCACAACCGGAGGACGAACTCGTCGACGACGGGCAGTGGTTTGCGTTCCAGGGCCACCAGGTCGAGGGTGAGCCAGGAAACGGGGATCGCGGCCTCGACCGCGGTCACGAGCTGGAAGCCGGAGTGCAGCTCGCTGTAGCGGCGTGCGGCGATGGTGGTGGTGTCGGTCATGCTTGGGCCGTCCTGATCCGGCAGGTGTCGGGATGTTTGCGCATGTAGGTCACTACGTCGTTCAGCGGGCCGGGGCGGGTTTCGCAGAATGGTGCGTCGCCCACGAGGACCAGGCCGTGACGGGACCGCGACAGAGCTACGTTGACTCGTCGCCAGTCGCGTGGGCCGAGGAAGCCGATCGTGCCTTGGCGGTTGCTGCGCACGATCGAGTAGAACGTGACGTCGCTTTCGCGGCCTTGGACGGCGTCGATGGTGTTGATCTCGACGTCCAGCAGCGTCGAAGGAGGTCCTACTACCGCACGCTGCAGTTCCTCCATCTGCTTGCGGTAGCCCGTCAGTACCAAGACGCGCAAGGGTCGGCCGTCCTCGGTGTGGACGGTGCCGTCGTCCAGGGCGGTGCGCAGTTCGGCCAACGCTCGTTTGATGACCTGGACCTCGTAGCGGTTGAGCACGTCGTGGCCGTTGCGTGTTTCCCGGCGCCGGTCGGAGCGAGCGGTGTCCAGCCAGGTGACCGGCCGATACAGACTTTCCCATCCGGGCAGCTCGGAGGTGGTCACCGAGCGCAGCGTGCCCTGGTAGAAGCAGGCGGATACGAGGTCGCCGATGCCAGGGTGCATCCGGTACTGGTGGGTGAGTTGATGGCGGGCCACCTCCGGGGCCTGTTCCAGCAGGTCACGGAACAGGCTTCGCTCCACCTCGGCACGTTCCAGGCCGTGCCGAGTCATCAGTTCCTCGTTGTCCAGTACCTCCTCCTGCATCGGAGGGAGTTGGTTCGGGTCCCCGACGAGAACCCAACGCCGGGAGCGGGACAGCGGTACGAGAGTCTCGGTGGCGGTGGCCTTGGACGCCTCGTCGAGGATGCACAGGTCGAACTCCAGTTCCCGCACCGCGGGATGGGAGAGGAACCCGATGCACGTACCGGCGACGACCCGGGCCCGCCGCAGCAGTACCGCTTCCAGATCTCGGCTGGACTCGATCCGCTGCAACCACTCCGCCTGCAACCGCAGGATGCCGACCAGCTTCTCCAGTCGGGGATCGTCGTTGACGACGTCTTTGAAAACTGCGCGCAGGGCCGCAACGGTCGGTGCCGTTTCAATCCTCCTCAGCGCTTCTGCTTGAGTCTCGTCGAGCAGTTCGGCGGCGCGGGTTCGCAGGCTCTGGACCCGTTCGGCTGACCGATCCACGAGGTCGGTCAGCGCGGTCATTTCCGAGACGATCTCTTCCTCGTCCTCAGAGAGCCTGTCCCCCGGTGCTGTGTTCTTGGATGCGCGCGGCCTGGGTTGGCGAGGTGATCCCCCGAGCGCCCTCAGCTTGGCTTCCGCCGCGGTTTGGTCCTTCAGGGCGGCGATGCATTCCAGCAGAGTCGCCGCGCCCTGGACGTGGGCGAGTTCCACTGCCTGGTCTTCGGCCAGATACCGCAGATGGCTATCCGCGCGATCACGGATCTCCTGAACCCAGATCGGCATGCGCTGTTCCAGCATGTGCTGTCGTGCCTGAGCGGCGATCCGCTCATGGGAGCGGCCTAGCCGGACCAGGTTCTCCAGGCCAGCGTCCGCGAGCCGCACGAGCGCGTTGTCCACCGCGACATGTGTTTGGCTGACCAGCAGGATCCGAGAGGCGGGGTTGCGGCGCAGTTCCTGACGGACCAGCTCGGTGATGAAGCTGGTCTTGCCGGTTCCAGGCGGTCCTTTCAGGAGGAAGAAGTCCTGGCTGCCCAGTGCCCGACCAAGCGCGGTCCGCTTGTCGGAATCCAGCCGGTCGTCGAACCACTCCGCAGTGACGGGAACGGCACGCTCACCGATGCGGGTGGGATCCAACAGCAGGTCACGCAGCAGAGGGCGCACCGCGATACCGGAACGCACGTTGACCACGGCATCGCGCTGGCGAGCCAACGCCGCCTTCGCCGGCCCGATATCCAGGACAAGCTCACCCGCAGACGGCAGATTCTGAGGTTTTCGCAGGTAGGCGAGGGTGAGAACAGTGCCCTCCTGGGCGATGACCACGCCGACGCCACCGGCGATGCGCTCCCGCCCGGACCCATCGGCGACCTCGACACGGCAGACCCGCTCCTCGCCCAGCACGTCGACAGCAGGCGCCACGATCAGGTGGAACCGCACCCTCTTGCCGTCAACCTCGGCCGAGGTGTATCGGAAGGCTCCGGTGCGGGTGCGTTCCAGGTCTTCCTTAGCTGTGAGCAGGGCCATCCACTTGTCGAACATGCGGTTCTCATCACGCTGCCGCTGTTCGTCTTTCAGCCGCAGATGGTGCTCGTCGAGGGCGGCGAGCACCATCTCCATCGCCTGCCGGGCAGCAGCGGGTGGCTGTCGCCTACTGGTCCAGGTGATCTCCTCGGCAACCGGCCACCCACGACGCCGCATCGCCTCCAACGCGGCCTCGCTCTCCTCGTACACCCGAGAGACAACGAACGTTGGTTGGTCCGGCAGGACCACCAGACGCAGGCGATGTCGTTCACCCACCAGATCGAGGGTGTCGGGCATCGGCAGCCCGTTTTTGGGGTCCGTGCCGCGGACCAGGTGGGTACCTGGGACGATTTCCGCCCGCAACGCTCGCTCGAGGGCCTCGGCGTCGCGGTCCAGGGGCGGTGAGACCAGACCCCGCGCGGCCTGGTCCTTGAAGTCCAACTGAGCCAGGCGCGGCCGCAGCCACTTCCGGTTGCGCCGAGTCTGGATCTCGTGGAGCCGCTCACGCAGCACCATCGCATCACGCGGGCGGGCCGCCTGGTCACCGCTGGTGCACTGGCGCAGTAACGCCCCGACCTCCGGAGGCACATCGATCTCGTCGAGGGCGGCATCGAGGTGCGGATAGTCAGTGAGGGTCCAGCCGGTCAGACACGCCGCCGCGGTGGCGGCGAAACCCCATACATCTCTACTGGCGCTGCCCAACCCGTTCAGCTCAGGCGGAGCGTAGGGGCGGGAAACGAACTCCGCGACAGTCGCTTCGGTGAGATGACTGCGGATCTTGCTGATGCCGAAGTCTGCCAGCAGCGGCGTCTGGTCGTCACTGACGAGGATGTTGGCGGGCTTGACGTCACGGTGCACGACATCACGCTCGTGGGCGTATGCCAGCGCGTCGAGCAGAGCAAGGCCGTACGCGTTAGCGAAGTCATCCCACCCGAAATCCTCCGGCGGTGGGAGAACATCTCGCAGCCGCTTTTCCACCCACGGAAAAACCAGGAAGAAAGCGTCCTCACCGGCGTCTTCTCCGTGGTCGAGTAACGAGACGATATTGCGATGAGTCAGCCTCCCCAACGCTTCCACTTCGCGCTGAAAAAACACGCGGTGCGTGTCATCTGCGTCGGCCCGCAAAATCAGCTTTACCGCCACCACGCCAGCAGTCTGCTGGTCAATGGCCTTCACAACGAGAGAGGCACCACCCACACGCTGCGCCCCACCGGGTTGCTGATCCTCCGGCATGACCACGTACCGGCCCGCCACTACGCGCATCACGATCTCCCCTTGGCAGAAGCGAGTACGAAACTCTACAACGCGTCGCCTGGTGCACCCGCATCAACACGCCATTGGGTGACGTCGAGTCCAGCGATCCTTCGTTCGTTCGGATGCGTTGCCCTCGTCCGGAGGCTGGCGGTGATGAGCAACTCCGCCGCTGGCCAGGCCGTGCCGGCGCGTGCCGAGTTGGTCGATAGGCTCCGGCCATGCCGCTGCTCTACGCGTTTCAGGACCTGGCCGGTGAATGGCACGGCCACCCGAACGACGACATCGACTGGGACAAGCCGGCCGTCGCCAAGTTGACGATCATCGACGAGCGGTCCCCGTACATCGGTCAAACGCTCACCGTCTGGTCGGCCGCCATGGAAGGCTCCAGCCCGCCCGGCTCGTACGTGACCCTCGACCACGGCCGCCGGCTGTGCATGACCGTGGCCGTGGAGAATGAGATTTACCCGTGGACCGAGAGCGAACGGCAGCCTCAGCAGCGCGAGTACGCAGGGATTGTGGAGCCGTGGCGAGACGCCTCCTACGAAGCCCCTGATGACGAAAACCGAGCGTTCCCAACGCTTCCTGGACACCATCCGCTTGCTTAAGGGTCTAGCCTCAACGCTAGCCACTCCACCGGGCGTATCGCGCCCTCCCAACGGCACGCAACCAGCGGAGCGATTGGGGCGATGTTTCGCTCGGTAGTCGCGCGGGACGCATCCGTCATGGCCCTCACCTTCGGGGCGGCGAGCCATCAACCTTCACCGACTCCCTGATGGCCATTGTTTTAAGGGCGCGCCCGTTGGGAGCAAACTGTATTCACCGCAGGCCGGGCGGGAGGCCAGGTTGGTCAAGCAATCGCTCCATGCCCAGAAGGCCAGCGTCCAGGCCGATCTGGGCGAGCCAGTCGTCAACCTGAGCATCAAGATCCCGACGTTCGCGCAGGTCGTATGCAGGGTTCGATACCGCGTCAGCGCCGTGGGAACTGCCACGGTCGATCATCGAGGTCAGTCCCTCTGTCTCAAGGAGATCCTTCACGTCTGGTTTGGAGCGGAATGCCAAGCTAGGCGGTTGTGGTAGCACCACCGGGTCGACCCCGGCGATCCCTGCCACCGCGTTCACCACATTGGGATCCACCAGCGCGGCCAACAATACGGTCACAAGTGAACGCAACCGCAGCACCGACAGACGCCACGACCCCTGATCGGCATCTGAGTTCGACGAGACCCCGCTGGTCTGTTCACGCAGTTCCGTGGCAGCAACGATGTCGAGCGTCAATGTGAGCTCGGATGCGGGTGCGCCGTAGGTCTCTGGCAGCTCCAGCTCCAGCACCACGTCCACGAGATCGGAGAGGCCGCTCCTGGCGAGCCGGACTCTCCGGGCGCGGTTCAAGCCTCTCCGGTGAAATGGTCGACTCGCCTCGGTCATACCGACGTCTCTGCTCCAACCTCGCAGAGATTGAGTGAGCTGCGACTCCTCGAGTGCGTCGCCGAGATCGCGCACGGCACGTTCCGACAAAGGCTGCCACGCGGCAGCGGGCCCGACTGGGGATCGCAGACCGCTGCGCAGGATGAACAGAGCGTCCATCCGGCTGTGCGCGGAAGCGAGTTGTGGAACAGGCAGCGGCGCCGCCCACGTGGCTCGCTGCGGCACCTCGCTGAACAGTTGCGCAAGCCGCATACGGTCAGCTGTCGCGTTGCGACCGTTCAGACGAATCGGTGCCGCGCCGTCCAACAGCACGGGCCGGGGTGCGATGGCCGAAAAGACCCGAATCACCAAGAGATATCGGCCAGTCTTCTCGGGCAATGGCAACACCAGAATCTCGGGCTCCCACGGTGGCTCCAAACGCGTGTGACAGCCGCTCGTAATCTGCGTGATGGCTTCTTCCGACACACCGACCAACCGGTCGTCGTCGTTCGGCTTGTCGGTGACCCCGACCACGATCAAGCCACCGTAGCTGTTGGCCATCGCCGCCACCGACTTCACCAGGCTCGGGCTGTACTTCTCCTTGTACTCATGAGTCAGACTCTCCAGCGGGTTCTGCTTGACCAAGGCACGGACCCGATCGACCGTCACATCAGCTGCAGCACACATGAACAACGAATGCGTTGACACCACCAGCTGAGCATGACACAGGGTCGACGGTGATCTTGGGTCTGCTACACGACCCCCGTTACCGAGGTGAGGACGACGCCGAGCACGTGCCGATGCTCGGGGAAGAAGCCGTCCAAGACGTCAACGAGTGTGTCGATCTCGCCCGAGAGTGAGGACACGGCGAACGGCGTCCGCGGCCAGAGCGCTCCGCCGTCCTCCAACCAGATCCACGCAGCGCCTGCTGCCCTGGTCTGATTGGCTTTCGCGTTGAGCGCGCATCACCCGATCGTGCAGGTCCCGATCGAATCGCGGCCATCTCACAACGCCGCTACCCTCGTCTGTCGGGTTCACCGCGCCGGGTGCACCCCAGCACCGCGTCGACTGTGTCTACCTCAACGGATGCTGCGGTGCGGGCGCACTGCTCGCTGGCTTCACGAATCCGCTGGTACCAGGCTTCGTCGGGTTCCACCGGGAGGTCTCCCCACCAGGTCACCCCATGCCGACCGCCGACCGTCAGGAGGAACATGCTCGTACGCTCCATGCGAAGGGTGTGCTCGATCGACCGGTTGTCCGGATCGATCGCTCGGTACTCGAGGAACACGTCGATACCGCCTCGCGCTGCCCGCAGGTCCCCCGGCCTGCCGTCTGACTTCGGCGGCTCCAGCGTCACACGAGCACCAGCGAGCAGCGCCTGTGCTGCGAGCCGTGCCTGGGCGACCGCGCGCCGCAGCTCGATCCGGACCGGGTTGCTGCGCATCGTCCTGCGCAACACGCCGATCCCGTCCGCGCCCGCGTCCTGCAGGACCTGGACACTGCCCTACCACCCCAGCAACCCGACGAAGGCATCACGCTGCCGCTCGGCCGGAGCGAACAACGACGGACTCACCATCGCCAACGCGACACGGCTCCGCGTATCAACCGGTTCGGCCCTCGGCAACCAGCCGACCCGAAGAACTCACCCAGCCCGACGACGCGCGACGCGCGGCTTCCCGACCCAGCGACGTGACATGCTCGCCTGTCAAGGTCGCCGACGAACACATCCCAGTCCAACTCCTGACGCCCCTGCTCCACGTCGCGCCAGCCCGACATGACCTCCAGCCCTTCCGCGCCGTCCACGGCAGTTGGAAGACGATGTCACTACATCCCGACCAACCAGACCAGCACTGCAGAAAGACACAATGGACACAGACATCACCGCTACGACGCCGAAGGCCCTGCGCGCCTTGATGGTCGAGAAGGTCAAGAAGTCAGGGCACGCACAACGCCCGGAAGTCGAGCAGGTTCTTCGTGACACGGCGCGGCACGAATTCGTGCCGGACGCGGACCTGGCGACTGCCTACAGCCCGTGGCAGGCGGTGGTCACCCACCGGTTCGACGACGGTCGGGCCTTGTCCTGCGCGTCGGCACCATGGGTGGTCGCCGCGATGCTCGACCAGCTCGACGTCCAACCGGGGAACCGCGTCTTGGAGATCGGTGCGGGCACCGGGTACAACGCCTGCCTGCTCGCCCAGCTGACAGGCCGCGCGGACCTCGTGACCACGATCGACATCGACCCAAACGTCACCGAGCAAGCCCGCCGGGCCCTGGCCGCCACTGGCTACGGCGACGTGCACGTGATCACCGGCGACGGCGGACTCGGCTACCCTGCCCACGCCCCGTACGACCGCATGATCGCCACCGTCTCACCGTGGGACATCCCCCTCCCCTGGTGGCAGCAACTCGGTCCTGGCGGCCGGCTGGTCGCGCCGCTGCGGTGGCGTGGCCAGGGACGCAGCGTGGCCTTCACCCACACCGATGGCCGCTTGATCTCCGACTCTCTCCATCTCTGCGGCTTCGTGTACCTCCGCGGCGAACACGAAGGCGAACTCGACGGCCCGATCACCACCGACGGCCTGATCACACTTCACTGGGACCGCGACCAAGCCGTCGACCTCGCTGCGCTGCGGGACGTGCTCAACCAGCCGCGGGTCACTGCCTGGTCCGGGGTCACCATCGCCGGCAACGAGTCCCACGACGGGCTTTGGCTCCGCATGACGGTCACCGACTCGCGCGTGTGCAGGCTCAAGGTCGACGCCGACGTCCCACCGGAGGTCTGCGACCCGGTACCTGGTTGGTGGCGCATGGCACTCATCGACGGCGCCACGCTGGCATACCTCACTTACCGACGTAAGGAGACCGGCGACGAGGTGCGCTGGGAGCTGGGCGCCGTCGGCCACGGCCTCGCCGCTCCCGAGCTCACCGAGTACCTGTGCGACGAGATCCGGAGTTGGGCTCCGACACGGGACCAGCACGCGCCCACACTCATCGTGTACCCGGCTGACACCCCGGACAACGAACTGGCAGGACCTGCCATCGAGAAAGCCAACAGTCGGTTCGTACTCGCATACGACGATGTGCTGTTGCGAGCTTCTCACTCGTAGTGACCTAAATCCCTAGGTCAGGAGGGCCGCAGGCGACCGTGTCGAACAGTCCTGCGCCCGGCGTCATTACTGCAGACAGCGGGGCGCGGGCTTGAGGCGGCCAGCGTGGATATGGTGAAAGGAGAGAGGGTGCATGGCACCAAGGGGACCGCAGAACTTGTTCAACCTTCTGGTTCGGGACTACCTCCGTGTCACGACTGGTCGTCCTGCGGTGTCGGGGACGCGGGACGGATGAAGGTCGCCAGCTTGTTGTCCATGGGTTCAGGGCCGATATCTGATGCTTCCTCTGCGACGTGGTGAGCCTGACAACAACGTCCGCTTGACCCATCAGATCGAGAGCTGGTAAACGGCGCGGTCCTTGCCGGGTCCCTTGAAGTTGGCAATGACGGGAACCCCGTTGACGATGCGATCGCCGCCGGCGTTGGAGAAGCCCATCGATTCCCAGGTGGCTTGTGCGGCCGTGTTCTCTGGTTCAGAGGTGAGGTAGATCCGTGTGCAGTTCCAGGCGGTTGCTTGGTCTCGGACGTGGCCGATCAGAGCTTGGGCGATGCCGGCTCGGCGGTGGTCGGGATGGGTCATGACGTCCTGGATGTACACCTCGTTCGGGGCGTCCTGGCTGCGGAAAGCGATAGCCGCTCCGGCGAGTTCATCGTTGATGAGGGCGGTGGGGCATGTGGAGGAGAAGAGGGTGGCGTAGAGCCAGTAGTCGGAGGCGGTACGGGCCTTGACGTAGGGTGCGCCGAGGTCCATGAGCGCGAGGATCTGTGGGATGAGGTCAATGCGCAGCGGCGTGATCTTCATGGTGCTCCTGGTGTCGTAACGCGGACGAGGTTGGTGAGGTGGCGGACGACATCGCTGGGATCAACGGCGTCGGAGACGCTGCGGCCGACGATGAGGATGTCCCAGTCTGGGTCGGCGATGATGTCGTAGTCCGTGGGCCCGAAGCCTCCGGAGACTGCGACAGGTAGACGGGTCCAGGTACGGATGGTGTGGGCGCTGGTCAGGGCGCGTCGGCTGCCGATCCCGATGTCGATGTTGGTGGTGACGGTGAATCCGTCAACGCCGGCTCGTTCCATGTCGGTGATCCACTGGCGGGAGAGCAGGGGAAGTGGTGTGTCGAGGAGAATGGGGACTCCTAGGCGCCGTCCCGCTTCAACGGCGGCAGAGACACTGGCGACAGTGGCGGGTCCGATGAGGAGCACGACGTCGGCGCCCGCTTGGGCGGCGAGCACGACTTGGTCTCGGCCCCAATCGGCTGACATCATCTCGGCGATCACGGCTGTGTCGGGTACGTGTCGCTTGATGTGCGTGATGGCGCTGAGTCCAGTCGCCTTGATGAGCGGGTCGCCGACTTCGACAAAGTCTGCCCCTGCGTCGGCAGCTGCGCAGGCCACGGCGGCTGCCTCGTCGAGATCATGGAGGTCAAGCGCGATTTGGATCGAACGACGATTCCGTAACTTGCGGAACTCTTCTTGACGGCTGTAGGTGAGTGGCTGTGCCGCCGCCGCGGCCAGAGCATCGGATTCGCGCTGTACGAGCCAGTCCTGGCTGCGACGAACTTGGTCGACTATGTGGGTTTGCTGCGCTTCGGTGAGTGTGAGCCAACCGGTACGGGCCTCGCGGAGCACGCCGAACAAGGCGCGCGGGTCGCTGTTGCCATTATGTGTGCCATACAGGAGGTGGAGTCGATGGAGGCCGGGCTGGACATGGGCCGGGCATCGTTCCCAGCTCGGCTCAGTGGCCACGAGGGACAACGCGGCCTGGGCGAGTTCACCGATGGATGCTGCACTATCGCCGATACTCGGCGCGTTGAGCAGCAGTCCCTGCAGGACTCTGTCCCTCACATGCCAGTTCCTGTCCAACAGGAGCGTGGGTAGGTGAGTCGTGGCCGCGTTGGTCGGCATGTGGATGAGGGAGAGGGCGGCTGCAGCGCGGACCTTGTAGTCGGTGTCGTTGGCAACGGTGCCGATTACGAGGTTGCTGGCCTGGGTAGTGGGGGCACGTTGGTCGCGGAGCCCTTGCGCGAGCGCAGCGCGGACGCGCCAGTTCTGGTGGTTGAGCAGGGAGGTAAGAGCGGGCGCTTCGTTGTCGCCGAAGAACAGGAAGAAGTGTCGGGCGACGAAGGTGGCTTCGTCACCGTGATCAAGGTCGGCTGCCGCGAAAAGTGCTTGGACGGCGCGGGTATCGAAGTTTTGCTCGATGAATCGGGCGGCGCTGTCCCAGATCGCGGTGCCGAATTTGCGTAGTGCTGCGACCAGCCATCGGTGAAAGGCATCGCCGAGGGCGGGTATCAGGGCAGGTGTGGCGAGGAGCGCGGTAGTCAGTTCGTGGGCTGAGTCGTGGTCGCAGCGTTCAGCGCAGGCTCGGAGTACTTCGGACGTGGCAAAGGCGGTGTCGGCGAATTTCAGCATGAGAGGCAGCGTTGTGCTCAGCGAGATCGTCGGAGCGAGTGCCGCGGCGGTGACCACGTCGAGGGCAGTGCTGTTGAGGTGATGTATCACGAACTCGAAGACGTTGCGTGCGGTCGCGGAGGTCGCGGCCTGTTCGGCGAGGTCGTTGAGAGCGCTGACGGTGGTCACGGAGCGGCCGTTGCTGGTGAGGAGTTGAGTAAGTCGGGTGGCGAGGAAGTACTCACGAAGGATGTCGTGTACGAACTCGGGACTTCTCCCGGGGATCTGTGTTCGGAGGATCGCCGCTAAGTCTTCGCGGTCTGCCAGGAGGGTTTGATCCTTGGCGGGCTGGGAATTGATCGAGGGAGTCAGTATCGCCGGGATGACCGTAGGCATATCGCGTTGGGCCAGGTTCGCTAATGCGTCGAAGGTTCGATCTATGTCCAGGCCCGCTCCGCCCACGAGGCTCCGCATGCAGTGGTCGACCAGAGAGTACGGGTTGGCGTCGGTGTCCGCGGTCGTTGGTCCGGCCGCGAGGAGCAGTCTCAGGTAGAGCGGCAGTCGGGTCAGCTGCTGCACTGGATGCGGCAATGCGTCGAAGCTGGCCGTGCCGGTGGGCTTCGCGCTGTTCCAGGTCGCTCGCGCATCAGCCGTGGTCCAGTGCGGGATCACGTATGGTTCGGACTCCAACCGCGGTCCTGGCCGGTGGAAGATCGAGGCGTTGAGCACGGGATGCGCGGCGGTCTGGATCTGAGGTGGAGTTCGGATAACAAGTATAAAGCGCAGGAACGCGGATTGCACCTGCCGGAGAATGATGTCAATATGGCGGGCTATCGGATCGAACTGTTCTTGAGCGGTTATTCCGTCGATGACGATCAGACATGGCCTCGGCAGCTTTGCAGCTTCGCCCTCCAGGGTGAGTAGCGAGTCTTCTCCACCAGAAATAGACGCGTAGCGCAGGATCTCTACAGCAAGGTCAAAATGCTGTGGTGCCCACGAAGTCGCGGCGTGCAGTTGGAAATCTACTTCGGAGCCGAGGATGTTGACCAGATGGTGGGTGAGTCGACTCTTGCCACTTCCCGCAGGTCCGTTGATCAGGTAGACCCGAGACGGAGCCTGCACGAACGCCCGTACGCGATCACTGGCATCGAGCGGTGGGCGGTACGGCAGGTCGGCCTGGAGTTGGGCCTGCATCGCTTCCAGCAAGGCGAACGTCCGGTCGGACGAGCCGCTCGCTAGGCCACCGGTTTCGTCTCGTCCCGAGCCGAGGGCTTGAGCGAACCGTTGTCGGACATCATCGGGCGCCCGAGCAAGGTCGGTATCGAGCACGTCCTGCGTGTGGTGACGCAACCGTGCCTCGCTACCGCGGCTTTCCCAGTTTGCGACCGCAGCGTCGTTGAAGCCGAGGTGGCGGGCGAACTGGCGCACACTCATACGCCGAGCAAGGCGCAGAGCTCGGGCTTCGACGCCGGACCACTTCACGATCGTCACCAACGCTGCTCCCCCGGGTTTATTTGCCAGCTGGCGCCGCCGTGCGTCGACGTCGGAACGCACGGTTACACCCGACTCTAGGACAAGACTAGGACGCCAGCCCCTCCCCTGCCCGCCCTGGCCTCATGCAGCCTGTTCGAAGTGGCAGATGTCGACCAGCGCACGACGTCTCACCGGCGAGTGGGCGTTCAACCGGTGCACCCAGCCGCCCGATTCGTGTGGCTGTCGAATTCATGCGTGAATCTGCAAAGGAACTGATTGATGACGACTCCGGGGATACGCACCGAAAACACCGGCGCGGCCGCCAACGGGACACTCCCCGCAGGTTCGACAAAGCTTGCACTATTTGACCTTGATGGCGTGCTGTTTGACACATTGGCAGTGATGCGTGTCGCCTGGGGCCGGGTCCGTGCCGAGTATGGGTTTTCGGCATCTTTTGAGGACTACGCCGACCATCTTGGGCGACCATTTGACGCCATTCTCGGCATGCTCGGCCTTGATCTTCCGCAGGACTCTTCGGCGCGTGTCCTGGGCACCTACCAGGCCGTGTCGGCTGAACACGCCGACCTGGCCGTCCCCTGTTCTGGTGTGGTCGACACGCTTCGTCAGTTGGACTCACGAGGGCTTCTCCTGGGCGTTGTCACCTCGAAGGCGAAGTCCTCCGCTCTTCCGTTGTTGGATCGGCTTGGGTGCGAGTGGGCGGTGATCCGCACGCCAGGTTCGGGGCGCGGCAAGCCCGCCCCGGACTCGCTGCTTTTGGCGGTTACCGATGTCGGGGTTGACCCCCGCGATGCGGTGTATGTCGGGGACATGTCGGTGGACCAGCAGGCGGCGGATCGTGCCGGCATTCCGTACCTGCACGCCAGTTGGGGCTACGGCGCGCCTGCAACGACGGACGCGGTGGTGTTGTCCCATCCGCAGGAGCTGATCGCGGCGCTCACCGATCCCTGTGGACGAGAGGTCACGTCTGCATGAGCACGAGCCCTTCTGATCTACTCATCTACGACGAGCGTCCTGGCCCTGCTGGCTTTTCGAGATCGCCATACTGGCGCATCGCCCAGGACGACGGCGCGACGCTGCCGACCTCCACACCGCGGATCCAGCTGGCGGCGTTGGAGGAGACTCCCCTCGACGCCGCTGAGATCACCTCGTACACCGACACGCTCGTGCGTCATCTGGAGCGCGAGCACGGTGCGGATGCGGTGACACCAGGCGGTGTCAGCTGGTTGCGGGTTCATGCAGTGCCCGTACGGCGCCTGGTGAACCAGGCGGTCCGGAAACTGCTGGCGTTGTCGAACTGGCTTCCCTTTGCGACATCGCCGGGTCCGCTCGTGACCGGTGTGGACAGTCGTCTCGTTGAGACGCGAGACAACGCTGTGTTGGGCTATCACTCCTACACGGCCGCCTGGGCCGGTATCGCCTTCCTGCTCGCCGACAGTCCCAGTGCGCAAGCACTCCACATCGAGGAGAACCCTTCCGACGTCGTCGTGGCTCCTGATGTGGCTGCCGGTCTCGTTACGGCTGCGGCGGATGTGGTGGCGGTGTCGTGGTCGTCACGGCATGCGCAGACCTTGCTGCCTGTGTTGGAGATTCTCGCCGCGCGCGGGACGTCCAGTCTGGTCGTGGACTGTGCGAGCGAGCTCGATCAGCGGGTTCCCACCGTATTGACGGCCACCTCCGGACAGCGAATCACCGTCTCGCGTGTGCCAGCGCATGTCTTCGAGGAGACGGGCGGGCTGGCCATCTCGGGCGCGGCGGACTGGCGATCGGGCCGCACGCTCTCGGTCGGTGTGTGCCGAATCGATCTTGGTCGGCTTGCGTCTCTAGTGTCGCGCACGGTCCTGCGGAGCACGGACTGCACGCAGCCTTCGTGGGCGGCCGCATGTCGGCTGGAGCAGATGTTGGATCGAGTGTTCGCCGTGGCACGGCCTGCGGTGTTGTTGTGCAGCAACGACACCAGCCCGGTCGGCGTGTTGGCGGTAGGTGCGGCGGATCGCGCGGGCGCGAACACCGTGTATGTGCAGCATGGCGCGTGGGTGTCCGGGCAGGTAACGGGGAGGGCGGAGCACTGCGGGCACATCGCGGTCATGGGAACGCGTGATGTCCCTGTGGCTCGGCGATGGGCGCGTCGAGCTGACGCGGAGGTACACGTCGTGGGTCAACCTCGCTTCGACCCGTTGGCAGGCGTCGACAAGACTCGCCAGCGCCAGTATCTGAGCGATCTTCTTGCGGCGCATGGTCGTGTTCCGGACCAGCTGCTGGTGTGGGCGTGCCAACCGGTCAGCGCCCGCCGTCTCCGCGCGCAGTTCGACGTGCTCGTCGAGGGTGTGCGGCAGGCCATCAGTGATTGGGGGCTGGTGATCGCGCCGCACCCAGTGCAATCCGAGGAGACGTTCGCTTCGCTGCTGGCTGATGCGTCCAGGGTCCCGGTTGGCGTGGTGGCTTCGGAGGTCGGTGCCCGTGGTTGTCTGGGTGGCGCGCACGCGGTCGTGAGCGCTTCGTCCACGTGTGGGATCGAGGCGCTGCTGCTGGACGTACCGGTGCTCGAACTGGCGTTGCCCGGTAACCGCACCCTTGAGCTGGCCGAACAGCACGCCGCCCGACGATGCACGAACGGCACCGATGTAGCTGTCGCGCTCGACCAGCTCGGCGGCCGCGGCACCGTGGTCAAGGTGCCCGAGAGCGCGAAGGACGCCGTGTGCCGGACGCCGGGACGCAGCGCCGAGTCCGTCGCCGACCTCGTCGCGGCCTGTACGACCAATCGCGCCCGCCCAACACGGCGACCGCATCAGTCCACGACCACGTTCCCTGGGGAATCACTGAGATGATCACACTGGCTGGACAGTCGGCGAACGAGCTGTACATCGCGGCGGCCGACGCGGTACTGCGCGACGGCGTGGCGGTGCATCCGCGCGGGCTCGAGACGCGCGAGATCCTCGGTGTGCATCTGCGGTTGACCGATCCCCGCCGGCGGTTCGTCGACCTGCCACCCGCGCGGGTGATCAACCCGGCGTTCGCCGTCGCCGAAGCGTTGTGGATCGTGTCCGGGAGCGATGCGCCGTGGATCTACCGATACAACAAGGCGCTGACCCGCTACACCGATGACGGCGTGCTCCAAGGGGCCTATGGACCGCGGATACGCCGCTGGAACAACAGCGTCGACCAGCTGGATCACGTGCGCCGCACCCTCATCGACGATCCGGACTCCCGCCAGGCGGTTGTTCAGCTCTACAACCCCGGTCACGACACCCGCGGGTACCGGGACGTGCCGTGCACACTCGGCTACCGATTCTTCGTACGGCAAGGCCGACTGCGCATGCACACCACGATGCGTAGCCAGGATCTCTGGCTCGGATTCCCCTACGACGTGTTCACCGCCACCCTGATCCAGGAGCTGATGGCCGGCTGGCTGGGCGTCGAGCTCGGCGAGTACCACCACACCGTCGACTCCCTGCACCTCTACGCCAACCACCACAACTCCGCGACCACCGTGGCGGCAGAGCCCTCGACGCCGTCAGTGCCGATGCCGCCGGTCGCCGCGCCCTGGAACGAATTCGCCGCCGTGGTGGGCTCGGTCATCGACGGCGCCCCTCCGACCGGAGCCGGAGATGCCTGGGGCACGTTCGCGGCCATCATGGCCAGCTACCGGGCCTGGGGCAACGGCGATCGCGCGACCGCCCATGCCCTGGCCGCCGACGTCGACGGCGAGCTGGGCGCGGCCTTGCGTCGCTGGTATCAGCTGCTCACCGCTGACCATCAGCATCCGGCAGCGATGGGGGTGGCACAGTGACGCGGCCGGCTCGGCAGCCTCGACCGGACGCAGTGCTCGGGGTGTGCGCCTACACCCACGACTCCGCCGCTGCCCTGCTCGTCGACGGCGCTTTGGTGGGGTTCGCCGAGGAGGAGCGGCTCGTCGGTGAAAAGCACACCAAAGTGTTCCCGACCCAGGCAGTGGACTGGCTGCTGCGCGACGCTAACCTCTCTCGCGCCGACATCGCGGCCGTGGGCTACAACTTCCAGCCCACCAGCTACCTCCGCGCGCTCACCGACACCCCGACGCACCTGGTTCGGCGGGCGACGCGCGCCCGAGCAGTTCCCCGTGCCCGCAACGTCCTCAAGGTCTACCGCCGCACCAGGGCCCGGCTAACCATGTTGGCCCAGGAGTTCCCGGCCGCCCAGATCACCCCGGTGCTGCACCACCGCGCACACGGCCTGTACGCGTTCGCCTCCTCGGGTTACGACACCGCCGCCGTCCTCGTCGTCGACAGCCTCGGCGAAACGCAGACCACCACCCTCGCGCACGCCCGCCACAGCAGCACGACCTGTGACTACCGCGTCATCGACCAAATCACGGATCCGGCCTCGCTCGGGTACGCCTACGGCGCGGTCACCGAGCATCTCGGATGGCGTCGCGGCGACGAGGAAGGCACCGTGATGGCCCTGGCCGCCCTCGGCGATCCCGGCCGGTTCGCGGACCTCATGGCCCGCGCCATCCCGATGACCGAGCACGGATTCGCTTTGGATCCCGGCCTGTTCCCGCTGCGCGTGCTGTCCCGTCGCTTCGCACGCGTCAGCCCCACCTTCATCCACGCCACGTGCTCCACCCGCCGGCCCGACCACCCGGTGGAGCAGGTTCACGCGGACTTGGCCGCCGCGCTCCAGCAGCGCACCGAACAGGTGATGCTGCACCTGACCCGTCGGGTGCAGCGGCTCACCGGCGCACGGCGGCTGTGCCTGTCCGGTGGGGTTGCGGCCAATTGCGTCGCCGTCGGCGCCATCGTCGCCGAGGGCTTGTTCGACGAGGTTCACGTGCCGCCTGCGCCGGGCGACTCGGGCACGGCGGTCGGCGCCGCCGCCGCGGTACACCTCGACCGCGGACTCTCCAGGCCAACGGGCCTCACCGCGCAGTGCTATCTCGGGCCGCACTACCCGGGCCTAGAGTTCCCGCCGCACCCGCGCCCCGGCCTGGCCGCGCGCCGCCCAGCTCACGCCGCCCGATTTCTGGCTGAGCAGTTGGCGAATGGCCTGATCGTGGGGCTGTTTCACGGCCGGCTGGAGGCCGGTCCGCGGGCCTTGGGCAACCGGTCGATCCTGGCCTCTCCGCTGCGGCCGGATGTGGTCGATCGGCTCAACCGGACTGTGAAGTTCCGCGAGCCCTTCCGACCGTTCGCTCCGGTGGTCCTAGCCGAGGTCGCCCCTGGGTACTTCACCTTGCCGCAGCTGGCGCCGTACATGTCCATCGCCTCGGGTGTTACCGACCGCACCCGGCGCACCATCCCCACGATCGTGCACACCAACGGCACCGCCCGCGTGCAGACAGTCACGCCGCGCCAGAATCCGTTTCTGGCCGACGTGCTCACGGAGTTCGCTCGGCTCACAGGAGTGCCGGTGCTGATCAACACCTCGCTGAACGTCAAGGGCAAGCCCATCTGCGGCACGCCAGACATGGCGCTGAACTGTCTGATCCAGAGTGGACTGGACGCGCTGATGATCGAAGGCTGGTGGATCACCAAGTGAGAATCGGGTACAGCTTCTGGGGATTCCTCGGTCCCGGTGTGGTCGACACGCCGGATGGCGGGCGCAGCCACCGCCGGGTACTGATCGACGGCATCCGGTCCCGCGGCCACGACATCGTGTTCCTCCAACGCGACCGCGACCGCGCCGAAACCGGGCTCGACCTGACTGGCACCTACACGTGGGACGACGGCTTCCCCGACATCGATGCCCTGTTTCTCGAGTGGCGCTGGCCCATCCCCGGCCGCAACACCACCCCGTGCGCAACGACCGGTCACACCTGCGACCTGCACCGCCAACAGGCGCTGCTCGACCACTACACCCACCGTGTCGCCACGCCCACGGTCGTCTGGGACAAAGACCAGCAACTGCCCGGCGACGACCCGCTGCGCCGCGTCAGCAACGTGGCGGTGTGCGAACCCGCGTTGTCTCCCAGCCCCGACGCGGTGTCATTGCTGTTCCCGGTCGCCGACGACGCCATCGCCGCCGCCGATCCGGCACAACTGGCTTCCTCGCCCCGACCGCTCACCTTGGCCTACGTCGGCAACCAGTACGACCGCGACGACGCGTTCGATGCCTTCTTCGCGCCCACGGCCACTGCGGTGGATCACGTGGTGGCCGGCAAGTGGACCGACACCGACCGCTGGCCGCACGTCCGGTTCATCGGCCGCATCCCCTTCCTCGACGTGCAGGAGCTGTACGGGACCGCGCTGGCCACGATCCTGCTTGTCCCCAAGCGCTACGCCCGAACCGGGCAAATGACCCAGCGCCTGCCGGAAGCTGTCCTCAAGGGCTGCGTCCCGCTGTGCCCCGCCACGATCCACCACGCCGACACGCTGGTACCGCCCGAGCTGCTGATCCGCAACGGCGCAGACGCCGTGCATCGGCTTCAGTGGCTACGCGACCACGCTGGCCGTGGCGAACACGCGGAGCTGCTGGCCGGCAGCCTGCGACTCCTCCGCCGCTTCGCCCTCACCACGCAACTGGACACGGTCGAGCGTGTCCTGGATCACCTGACCACACCGGCGGCCACACCAGTGACCACGCTGGCGGGTGGGTACGCATGACCCACGATCAGGTCGACCCACTGGATCTCGGTCCGGTCAGCCCATGGTCACCCCGACGCGCCGGCACCGGCACCACAGGTCGCCAGCTCAAGACGACTAGGTTGGAGCGCCATGAAGAAGGTTGCGGTCATCGGCTGCGGAGGCAGCGGCAAGTCCTATGTCGCGCGCGAGCTCGGGGCACTGCTGAACGCGCCGGTCACGCACCTGGACGCCGTGTTCTACGACCGCGATTGGAACGAACTCCCGAAGGAGGAGTTCGAGGCACGGCAGCGCGACCTTGTCGCCGAGCCGACCTGGGTGATCGACGGCAACTACAACTCGACGCTGCCCGTGCGGCTGCAGGCTTGCGACACCGTCCTCTTCCTGGACCTGCCGACTGCCACGTGCCTGTGGGGCGCGGTGTGGAGGCAGCTGCGGCGGGGAGCTGGCCAGCACCGGGAGACCGGCGAGTTCAACCGCATCCACCGAGGCGTCATCCGCTACATCCGCATCTACCGCACGAAGATGCGCCCCAAGGTGCTGCGCAAGATCCAGGAACACGCCCTCCACGCCGAGGTCGTCACGTTGACCAGCCGACGCCAGGTACGCCGCTGGCTGACCACGGTCGCCCACGACCAATCACGCCCGTAGTCATTCCCCGAGCGGTGCCCTCGGGAGTCGGCGCGGTTCGCCATGGACTCCGTGCTCGCCACGGGACGGTCCGATGACCCGGAACGGTGTGAACCCGTTCGTCAGCGGCGACATCGGCCAGGTGCTTTATGGCACGGCCGACCGGCTCGCGGCGCGCACAGGCGCCTTGCATCGCGCGAAGACCGCCGGACGTCCGGTCGCCGACGTCGTGGCCGAACTCGCCCACGTGCACCGGGACGGGCTCGCATGGCAGGTGGTCCTCGACATCGGCTGTGGCCGCGGCGGCAGTACACAGGCGCTGGCTACGCAGCTGCAGCCAGACCTCTTGGTCGGCGTCGATGCCTCGGCCGCGATGCTGGCGGCGGCGCGGCGCCGGATGGCGGGCGCTAGTGACCGGCCCGCTGTCGGTTGGACTCGGGGCGACTTTCACGAACTCCCGTTCAAGACCGGGGTGTGTGCGCTCGCGGTCGCGGCGTTCTGTCTCTACCACTCGCCCCATCCGGAGCGGGCCATCGCCGAGATCGCTCGGTGTCTGGAGCCGAACGGTCTGGCGGTGCTGGTTACCAAGTCCCTCGACAGTTACCACCAGCTCGACGCCCTCGCCGCCGTGGCAGGGCTTGACCGCGATGCTCGCGTCCGCCCCAGTCTCTACGCCTCGGCCCACAGCGGGAACCTCGCGTCGCTCGCCGCCACGGCCCTGCACGTATGTCAGGTGGCGCATGAGCGCCACCGGTTCCGATTCACCAGCCTGCGGCATGTGGCCGAGTACCTGGCCACCAGCCCGAAGTACCACATGCCGTCGACGCTGCAAGGCCAAGTGGACGCCATCGAGGCTGCCTTGATCACCGTCGTCCCGGACCAGCCGGTGGACACCGACTCCACCGTCACCTACGTGGTTGCACGCCGAGGCGGCTCCCAATGACCAGCCGCATCGATCGTGACAGGTTCATCAAGACCTACCCCAGTACGCAGGCCCGCGCGGCGGCGGAGCACCACTACCACTGGCTGACCATCCACGCGCGCCCACTCCGCCTCCCCGGGCTCCTCCGTGCTGACGGCACCAACCTCGAGTTCGTCCGGGTCGAAGGGCGCCACGCCACCCCACCAGACCTTGTCCGGATCGCCGCGCATCTCGGTGACGCCCACCGCGCCGCATGGACTAGTGAGCTCCACCGTGCCCGAATGGACCAGCCGCACCCCATCGACCGTGATACCACGCTGTCCGACTTCGTCAGTCCACGGCGGGACGCGTTGAACCGGTGCCTTGACGCCGGCGACCTCACCGACCGCGACTTCGACGCCGTGTACGCCATCCTGGCCACGGCCATGTCGCAGCCGGTGGCCTTCTACAAAGACACCAACCCGCGCAACATCCTCATCACCACTGCCGGCCACATCGTCACCGTCGACGTCGACGACCTGACCCTCGCCCCGTTCGGCTATGACCTAGCCAAACTCATCGTCACCCTCGCCATGACCCACGGCCAGCTCCCCGACACCCTCATCCACCGCGCCCTCGACGCCTACAACACCGCCGCGGCACGCCACGGCCCGCGCCTCGGCCACGTCGACCTCGAGCACCTGTCCCGCTACGCCGCACTGCACCACATCCTCACCGCGCCCTACATCGGCCGCGGCGGCTACCGATACCCCTGGCCCACCGTGCAACCCACCGCCTGGCAAGGAGTGCGTCCGTGATCACCACCGAGCTGCTGCTGGTCCGCCATGGACAGGCACACTGCAACGCGGCCGGGATCGTTGGTGGTCCCCGGACCTGCACCGGGCTCACCGACCACGGCAGACACCAGATGACGTTGGTAGCCGAACGGCTCGCAGCCGACTACCCCGGCATCCCAAGGATCACCACCGTCTACACAGGGCCCCGCCAGCGGCTACGCGAATCCGCGGAAATCCTCGCGCACTCCCTCAACGCGCCCATCGCTGTTGAGCCCAGCCTGGACGGACCGCGACACGGCGAGGCCGACGGACAGCCCTGGCAGGAGATCACCGAATCCCTTCGTGGGAATCCCCAGACCCACCCCGACCGGCCATGGGCGTCCGGATCGGACACCTGGAACGACTACCTCCGCCGCGCCACGGGAGATCTCGCGGAGTTGCTGTCGCGGGTCGCCGGGCAACGCATCGTTGTTGCCGCGCACGGAGAAACCGTCATTGCCGCACACGCCCTCCTGCTCGGATTGTCGGCCGACAACCGCGTGCGGTTCACCGTCGAGCACGCCTCCCTCACCCGGTGGCAGCACCGACGCGATCGCTTCGGCCACGACAGTTGGTGGCTGGACCGCCACAACGACACCACCCACCTCCACGCGACAACACCGGCAGACGACATCCGATGAACCAAGAGCACGAGCCCACGAAGATCACCGGAACCGACGACGCATTCCACACGCTCGTCCGGCGAACACTCGGACCCGTGACGGCACTGTCACGCCCCGATCTCCCCGTGCACATCAGGGCCTTCGCCGACTCCAACGGTCGACACTATCTGGTGAAACGGCATTCCTCGCACGAGCGCTACGAACGCGAAGGCCACGCCTACAAGCGCTGGGTTCCCGCGATCCACGACCGGGCTCCGCACCTGTTGGCTACCGATCCTGATCACCTGATGCTGTTGCTCACCGCGGTACCCGGCGTGCCCGCCACCCACGTGACACCCGGAGGCGACTCCGAGCGCGCGGCCCATCACGCCGCCGGCGCGGTGCTCCGTCGGCTACATGACAGCGCCCCACCCGAGGACAGCCTCCGCATGGCCGTGACACTCGTCGAGCGAACCCGGCACTGGGTCGACCGCACCGGGGCGCTGTTGACCGCAGCCCAGCGGCGCCTGCTACTCGACCACGCCGACGCCATCGGCGCGGCTCCCGTCGAGGTGCGCTTCTGCCACCTGGACTTCCAACCGCGCAACTGGATCATCGACGACGACGGCATTCTGCGGCTGATTGACTACGAACACGCTCGGCCCGACGCCCGCGTCCGCGACCTGGCCCGACTCGCCCACCGCTACTGGCCCCGCCGCCCGGACCTCTACCACGCCTTCGTCCGCGGCTACGGGACAGCGCTCGACAACAGCGAACGGGTGCTGCTGTACCACTTCGGCGCGCTCGAAGCCGCGACGGCCCTGGTTCGAGGAACCGAGACCGACAACACCGACCTGACCCTGCACGGGCGCACTCTCCTCGACCGGCTCATGCGCCATCCCGACCCCTCTCCAGAGCTGTGGAGCACCCCATGAACCCCCTCCCCTCTCTGGCGGGCCAACGCGCCGTCGTCACCGGCGTCGCCGGATTCATTGGCTCCCACCTTGCCTCCGCACTCATCCGTGCCGGCGCAACAGTGATCGGCATCGACCGACGCAGCCCACACAACGACCACGCCGCAGCCACTAACCTCGCCGCGCTGCTCGACGCACCCAACCTCACGCACGTCGTCGCCGACCTCTGCACGGAACCACTCGACCAGCATGTTCGCGACGTTGACGTGGTGTACCACCTCGCCGCGATACCCGGCGTGCGCCCCTCCTGGGGTACACAGTTCGAGGACTACACCGCGTGCAACATTCTGGCCACCCAACGGATCATGCACGCGGCGACCCGATTGCGCGTCCCTCGTGTCGTAGTCGCATCGTCGTCCAGCGTGTACGGATCGACCGATGGCTCACCCAGCAGGGAAAGCGATCCGCCGCGACCCAGCTCCCCGTACGGAGTCACGAAACTGGCCGCCGAACAACTCTGCCTCGCCCACGCCGCCCGCGGCGACTCCCCCACCACCGCGGTCGCCCTGCGCTACTTCTCGGTCTACGGGCCACGCCAACGCCCGGACATGTTCATCCAACGCGCCCTCACCGCCACCCTCACCGGTCGACACCTTCTCCTGTTCGGGCATGGTCATCGACGACGCGACTTCACCTTTGTCGACGACGTCGTGGCGGCCACGATCGCCGCCGGAACCGCGCGCACACCCAGCACGGTCCTCAACGTCGGCGCGGGCGTCGGAGCCAGCCTCCGCGACGTCCTCGACATCATCCACCAGCTCGTCGACCGGCCCACACCCGTGGAGGTCGTCTCCGACCACGCCGGCGATGTCGACGCCACCTTGGCCGACACGACCTCCGTCCAGCACCTGCTGAACTGGCATCCCACCGTCACTCTCACCGAGGGAATTACCCAGCAACTGCGGTCGCTCGACCCGACAGTGAGCATCCTCACGACCAACAACAACACATCGCTCGCGCCATTCACCCAGCCAGCCATCTAGGAGTCCGCCATGGCACACACCGACGTTGGTCGTGGTGTTCTCGCCGTGATACCCGCACGATACTCATCATCAAGATTCCCAGGGAAGCCGCTGGCCACGATTGACGGCAAGCCAATGCTATGGCACGTGTACCAGCAATGTATGAAAGCGCGGACTATTGCAGACGTCGTGGTCGCCACCGACGATGCACGGATCGCCGCCGCGTGCACCCAGTGGGGAATTCCGTCGACCATGACCAGAGACCACCCCACCGGGACCGACCGTGTCGCAGAATGCGCCCAAAAACCTGAATTCCGCGACTACGCCGGCTACATCAACGTCCAGGGCGACGAACCGTTCGTCTCGCCCGAATCCATCGACGCCGTCGGCCTCGCCCTACGCCACCACTGCGGTGGCACAATCGCGGCGGTCAACGCATACTGCGACCTGCACGAGCCAGCCGAGGTGTGCGACCACAACGTCGTGAAACTGACCTTACGCACCGATGGCTGCGCACTGGCATTCTCTCGCCAACCAATACCCTATCCGCACACGTCGACCCGATTGGCATACTGTCGACAACTTGGCCTGTACGGATTCACACCGTCCGGTCTTCATGCCTTCACAACAACACTGCCTGGCCCCGTAGAACGTGCGGAGGGAATCGAAATGCTCCGACTTCTCGAGCGCGGCCTCGCAGTACAAATGATCAAAGTCAGCGACACCGGTATCGCAGTTGACACCCCTCAAGACCTTGAACGCGCCCAAGCATTCATAGAACACACACGGGTAGATCGTAGTGAACCGTCCGGCAATACCCGCAACCTCGTCTGAGATCGAAGGTGCAGACAACGTCTTGACTCTACCCAGACTCGGTCTCGACGGTCTGTCTGTACAGCAGCTCATACAGGTGTGCGCCCTTGATGAGGACCGAGGCTTCGACGGGGCGTTCGTTGTCGCTGTAAATGACACGCAACTGCCGGATCACCGGCGTCCCATCTGGAAGATCCAGCGTCTCGGCTTCCTCCACCGTCGGGGGGCGTGCCGAAATCCGGTCGACGAAGGTCCGCTGAGGAAAGCCGAGGTCGGCAAGCGCCTGGGGTGCACCGCCGCGGATTTTCGCGGCCTTCGCCAGGCTGCTGGTGGCGGCAATCTCGGCGGGATAGTACGACGCGGACAACTCCACGGGCTGCTCGTCGTGGAAGAGAATTCTGGTGCGGATGATCGTGGTAGCACCTGGCATCAGCTGCAATCCCTCGGCGATGTCCGCGGGTGGGACGACGTTGTCGACGTTGCGCAACTGGTAGCGGAACCGGCCTGGTTCAGGCTTGATGTAGGCGGAGGCGTCGATGATGAACGGCTGCCGATCGCGGACATAGACGCCTTTGCCAACACGGCTGTCGAGGAAGCCTTCGTCCTTCAGTGCCTTCAGCGCGTGCTGGATGGTGGCGTTCGCTGCACCGTACCGCTCGACGAGTTGCGCGGTGGACGGCAGTTGCGTACCTGGGCTCAGCTCGCCGCGCATGATGAGATCGCGCAGTTCCGCCGCGATCTGCTGATGCCGGGGCCGGATGTCACGGGCGCGAGGCAAGGCCGACTCCTGGAGACGCTGTCAGGGCGGTCATGGCGTCAGCTCGTATCGCAGCCGTCGCCCCTCGGCCACCATCGTCATCACGCTGGCTTCGACGGGCAGATCGTTCTCGGAGACGAGCACGCGAGCGAGCAGCAGCACACAGGACGGGTCGTCCAGCTCCAGCGCGGTCCGTTCGTGTGGTGTGGCCAAGCGTGCGCTGACGTCTTCACGGACGCGGCGAGGCGGATGTCCGAGGTCAGTCAGGAGTGCGACAGCACCGCCGGGGATCTTGCGGGGCTCGGCCAGCCTGGTGCCCCGAGCGATGTTCGCGGGGTAGTACGAGTCGACAAGCTCGACCGGGTGGTCGTTGAACAACATGAGGCGGCGCCGCACGACCACCGCCTCGCCCGCATTCAGGCCCAGCATGTCGGCGACCGTCGCGGAGGCGACCACCTCGTCAACACTCAGCAACTTTTGAGTTCCCGTGCCGCCATGCTCTGCTGCCTCGGCGCCCCAGGCGTCGCCCCGGTGGCCGCTCACGTAGGGCATCGACACGCTCGTCCACGGGCCGGCGCTCGTCATCGCTCGCCCTCCTTGTGTCTCGCGGTGGGAGGTACTCCCACCGTTGACCTTAGTCGTAAGGCAGCAAGGCCACGTTCGACGCTCATCCGGACAACCTTGTCACCTTTCCGATATCGCAGTAAGGTAAATCGTAGCGAAGGTACTACAGATCGTCACTGGTCAGCTCGACCCCCGAACTTTCCGGCCGCTGCGTCATCCGAGCCGGCAAGGCAGTTCGGCAGCCAGCGCACATCGTCCCAGTGCCGTTCGGCATGACCGAGGAAGGAGGGCTACATGAAGGCCACTGAGGAGAAGTGTGTGGCGGGCGGCCAGATCACCATCTCGCAGTCGTTCGGCTTCAGCGCCAGCCACGAGCTGAGGCAGTTACCGGGCAGTCACAAATGTCGCCGCAACCACGGCCACAACTACACGGTGACCGCCTCGGCGCTCGTGCACGATGACGCCCCCGGAGACCTGTCGCCTCTCGGGGACTATCTGGCCGCGACGTTCGACCACCGGTTGCTCAACGAGCAGGTCACCTTCCACCCGACGAGCGAGCTTCTCGCTGCGCACCTTGCCGAGTGGTTCCGGGACCATATGGAATCGGCAATGCCGATCACGCTGGTCGAGATGGTGGTGTCGGAGACCGCGACCACGTCAGCACGCTGTGACGGCGTCACCAGCGAGGTCACGATCTCGAAGACCTTCAAGACCAGCCACGGCGACGTCACGCTGGTTCTGGGGGCGGACGGACTCAACGAGGTTGGGTTCATCACCGATTTCGGCGACCTGAAGCCGTTCGGGACGTACCTCCAGGCGCCTGACGCCGGCGCGGGGCTACGTGCTGCCGGCCCTGCGCTGGTCGCGCACCTGGCTGGCTGGTTCGTCGACAACGTCGAGCCGGAGATCCGCGGTCGACTCGTATCCGTACGGGTCGACTCGGGGAAGACCACCGGCCTGTGGGAACGAGGCGATGCCTCGTGAACACGCCGGCCTTGGCTCCCGAACGTGTAGAGGGTTCCGCGATTCTCACGGAGAAGTTCGAGTCGTTCCAGGGCGAAGGCCCGTGGACCGGGCAGCGCTGCGTGTTCGTCCGGTTCTCCCGGTGCAACCTCCGGTGCGGCTTCTGTGACACCCCAGAGAGCTGGGACTGGAGCAGATACAACCCGGCCGAGGTCAGCGACAAAGTCCCCATCGCCGAGCTGGTGTCGTGGGTGCGTGAGCGCGGCGTGGACATGATGGTGATCACCGGCGGGGAGCCGATGTTGCAGCAACCCGCCATGACCGCCCTCGCCCGCGGCCTGGCGAACGTGCGGGTGCAGGTCGAAACCAACGGCACGATGGCGCCCACACCGGAACTTGCCTCCTTGGTCGATCTCTGGGTGGTGAGTCCGAAACTCGCGAACTCCGGCATGACCTACTCAACCCGCATCAAGCCCGATGCCCTCTCGGCGTTCGTCGCGACAGACCGCGCGGTGTTCAAGTTCGTTGTCACCGAGCCCGACCGGGACCTCGACGAGATCGCCCAGCTCGTCGAGGAGCACCAGCTGGCTCCGGTGTGGGTGATGCCGGAGGGCACCACCCAGGAGAAGGTTCTGGCCGGTATGGATGCGCTCTACGGCCCGGCCACTGAACGCGGATGGAACGTCTCCACCCGCCTGCACATCCTGACCGGAGCGCGGTGACACCGATTCCCAGACCGAGCACCGGATCGCGCGGTTTCCCGCATCAGCACCAAACCTCAGCGGCCTCCTGTTGAAGGACGCCTTCCGAGGACCTGGCCGAGATCACCCTGATGCTCGCGGTCGTCGTCACTGCGCTGGCACGTCGCCCAGCACCTGCGCGCCAGGGCGCTACCACGAGCCGCCACTGCTGACGTCTTTGACCCATTACCAAACCCGGAAGCGAGACGAAGTCTGTGACCAACACTCTCGACAGGCTGGCTTCCAGCGACAGCCAGGATCTGGCGTCGCCGGGCCCGGTTGACACCGAGCGCGTCGCCGATCTTGTCGGCCAGCTCCTCGCCGCGATCGGCGAGGACCCCGGACGGGAGGGCCTGTCGGACACGCCGACCAGGGTCGCCGCGTGGTGGCGCGATTTCTTCTCCCCGGAGCCGTCGGCCACACCGACCTGCTTCACCGAGCAGCACCTGAGCGGCCAGTTGGTCGTGATCGGCGGCCTGAGCGTCTGGTCGCTGTGTGAGCACCACCTGCTGCCCATGAACCTGGACGTCGCAGTCGGTTACGTGCCGGACGGCGAGGTGATGGGCCTGTCGAAGTTCGGCCGCATCGCACAGCAGTACGCGGGTCGTCTTCAGGTGCAGGAGCGCTTCACTCGGCAGGTAGCGGACGAGATCGCCGTCGTGCTCGGCAGTAGCGACGTGGCCGTCGCGGTCCGCGGCACGCACCTGTGCATGAGTGCGCGGGGTGTGCGGATGGAGGCAGCTCGTACCACCACAGTGCAGGCCGGTGGTCGATTCGAGAGCGATCCTGTGCTCTCCCAACAATTCCTCACCCTCGCCACCGACAGGTGGAGGGCAGCCTGATGGCCAAGAGCATCGCCTTCTCCGCGATCGCGCCGCCGGACTACCTGAACGCCTTCGTCGCGCAGGAGCCCGCCAGCGTCCACCACGTGGCAGCCCAGCGTGTTCTGACCGACGCTGCCTACCGCGCGTTCTTCCACCGCGAAGCCCAGCGGGGCGCAGAGATCATTGTCGACAACGGAGTTTTCGATCTCGGCCACGCCCTGCCGGCCGCCGACCTGATCGCGGCAGCCCGCATAGTCGACGCCCGTGAGATCATCCTGCCGGACGTCATGCGCGACGGGCTCGCCACCATCCAAGCCAGCGACGAAGCCGCCCGTCAGATCCTCGACCTGAGCGGGGAGTTCCGGCTGTGCGTCGTGCTGCACGCGGCAGACGATCAAGAGTGGCTGCGCTGCTACGACTACTTCGCCTCCAGTGACTACGTCGGAGCGATCGCGTTGCCCGCATCCCGGCGCCCCGCCCCCGAAGACCAGCTCTGCCGCACCCGCTGGGCGGCCACCCAGTACCTGGAAGACCACGGCATGATCGAGGACAGGATCGTCTATCGGCTGCTCGGCCTCGGCCGCAGCGGACACCTGGAACTCGTCGAACAGCGCGAGCACGAATGGATCGCCTCGGTCGACGGCGCCGCGCCGGTCATCCTCGGCGCGATGGGCATCGAGATGCTGCCCGGCGGCCCCTACGAGAAGCCCAAAACTCCTCGGATCGAGGACTTGGGCCCCATCCCCGAGGAACGGTTCGACCTGATCCGACGCAACATCGCAGTCGTCCGCGAGGCGGCCGGCAGCAGCGTCCGTATCCCGGAGGCCGCCTGATGAACCTGCTCGCCAATGCGGTCCTGCCCGCATGCCTCGACTCGGCGTTGCGCAGTTCTCCCATCGCGGTGGACGGGCACACGATGGCCCCGGACCGCCTTCTGCGCTACCTCCAGATCAAGGTGCACCACCTGATCCAGGACCACGACTGGGACAGCATCCACGTCGTCGGCAGTTACGACCGCGAAGCTGTGATCTCCGCGTACGAGAAGACCGGCAAGCTGTTCAACTTCGAGCGCCCCACCGCCGACGTCCAAGGCCGTGACCTCACCGTCAAGGCATTCCCCGGTGCCGACTACGTCCACCACTACGCGCTGATCATCGCCACGTACCTTGCCATGACAGGAAAAGCGGCCGACACCGTCACCTACGAGTTGCCCGACCCGACGTTGTCTCGCGAGGCGGTGGGGATGCTCGACCTCGAACTCGATGGCGACCTCGTGATCGTCGGCTGGGGCCTGGCGCACCTTGCCCCGCCGGACGGTGTGTGGAACCACGGGCACGGCTACGCCTGGCAACGCACCGAGGTCCACGGCCGCCGGGTGGTCTACCTCGGTTTCCTGCACAGCATCTGGGGCGACGTCGCCGGGCGCGTGGTCACGCGCCTGGCGGAGCTCGGTGCCCGCGACGTCGTCTACGTCGGCAAAGTCGGTGCCCTGAACCCAGACATCGAACCCAACACGCGACTTGCAACCGGAAACACAAGCCTCGTAAGTGGCAGCGTCGTGACGTGGCCCGATTTCTTCGGTGACTTCGCCACGGCCCAGCCGGGTGTGCACACCGGCGTCCACGTCACCTCGCCCTCGATCTTGCTGGAGAACCGGGACTGGCTGACCGAGCACGCCGAGCACGCATTCGTCGATCCGGAGATCGGCCCCATGGGGGTGGCAGCACGCGACGCCGGGATCGATTTCGGCTATCTACACGTCATTTCCAACAACCTCGCTCGCCATTACCCCGCGGACTTGTCCAACGAGCGTCACAACGACGTTGTCCGGCGACGCACCGTCCTCATCAGACAGATCCAAGACGTCATCGCCAACCGACTGGCCGCCCGGCCGATCTGAACCCCTTGGAGGAGCACCACATGACGAACGCGGCACCTTTCTTCAACCCCACGCGCGGACGGGAGATCACGGTCGTCGGCATCGACGGCGCGGGCAAGTCCACCCTCGCCACCCGCCTGCACCAAGCGCTCAACGAGGCCGGCCACGAAGCGATCCTGATCGGCAAGCACAGCACCGAAGTCCCGATGAACCCGGAGTTGTCCGCCTACGTCGATCGGCTCAACGCCCTGGTCTATCGCCGCGACGCACGCGTCGCCCAAGCGTGCGGCGACCACTACTGGCTGCTGGCGTTGGCCGCCTGGTACACCCTCCAGGACAAACTCGTCATCCAGCCCGCTCTCGCCGCCGGAACATACGTGATCCTCGACAACGCCCACCACAAGATCCTCGCTCGCTACGCGGTGAATCCCGACGTCTCCACCAGTTTGGCCGAGCAGGTCTTCGCCCACCTCACCGAACCCGACCTGGTGTTCTTCCTGCGCATCAGCGCCCGTGACGCGCTCGCCCGCAAGGGCGAATTCAGCTCTCTGGAAACCGGCCACTCCGGCGGCGCGGACGAGGACTTCATCCGCTACCAAGACGTCGTTCTCGCGAAGCTGCGCGAGCACGAGCAGCGCGGCGGATGGCTGTCGATGGACGTGACCGACATGGACCGCGACGCGGTCTTCAAGACCGCCGCCGACGCGCTCGCCGACCGCCTCCAGCTCGCCATCTGACCGCCCGCAGCCACCACGAGGAACGCACCCATGCCAGTGACCCGACCGACCGACGGCGAGTACGTGTGCCACGGCATCACCTGGGCGACAGGAGATCCCCGGCTGCTGCTGGCCCCGCTGCCCGACGGGCCGCTGGTCTACGCCGAGATCATGAACCAGCGACTCGGCTTTGCGGTTGGTACTGGCCGGTGGTGCACCGGCCGGTACCAGTTCGCCGACACGGTGCGCGTCGCGGCCCTCGCGTGCCCCGACCGCGCGCCGACCGAGCAGAGCGACCAGTGCGCCCGGTGCCTGCGCCAAGACGAGTTCCGCTTCGCCCACCAGTTCCACCAGGACGGCAACGTCCCCGAGACCTTGCGCCAGTACATGGACCAGCCGCACTGGCTCTACCTCGCCACCTTCGCCGACGGCGCCACCAAAGTCGGCACCGCAGCCGAACCACGCAAGCAATCCCGCCTCGACGAGCAGGGCGCGCTGATCGCCACCTACCTGACCAAGAGTCCCGACGGCCGGGCCGTACGCCACCTCGAAGACGCCATCACCCGCGGCCTGCAGGTGCCCCAGACCGTCCGGGCCTCAACCAAGCTCAAGGCGCTGGCCAACCTGACCGACCTGTCCACCGCGAGCGCGACCCACGACCACCACGTCTCCCGCGCCGCTGACGCGCTCGCCGCCATGGACACCCCGGCAATGCTGGAGAAGTGGACTTCTCCTGCCGAAGGCGACCGAATGCGCGTCGCCGACGGTGTACGGATGCTGTATCCACAGGACCTGCGCGACGGCGAGCACGGCTTCACCGTCGTCTCGTGCGTCGGCACCCAGATACTGGCCGTCCTGGACGGTGACGACGAGGTGGACTACGTGCTCGACCTCGGCACCCTCAAAGGGCGCCGCGTCACCCTCGGCCCGTTCACGTCGCCCGCCGCCGCCTTCCAGAACTCTCTCTTCTAACCGACCCCGGCTGTCTCATCGCGTCCGTCCGCCAAGAGCCCGGCCTGCACCCTGAAGCGAGGTACCCGCGATGGCACCCCTGGACGCCCTTCTCGGCTGGGACGAGGACACCACCGCAGAGGCGTACGCCGCCTTCACCCGCGACTTCCCCATGTACGCGGCCACCAGCCGAGACCTTGCCCGGCGCGCTGAGTTCACCGACGGCTGCATGGTGGTCGACCTGTGCGGCGGAGCCGGCGCGACCGCAGATGCAATCCTCGAACTCGTCTCGATCGACGCCCGGGTCGTCTCCCTGGACAACGCCGCTGCCATGCAGCGCGTTGGCCGACGGACCGTGGCCGACCCGCGCCTGACCTGGGTCACCGCCCCAGCCGAAGATCTGGCCGACCACGTTCCCGGCTCGGTGGACGCCGTGGTGTGCAACTCCGCGATCTGGAAGACCGACGTGTCACAGGTGTTTGCCGCCGTCCATCAGGTTCTACGACCCGGCGGACGGTTCGTGTTCAACGTCGGCGGCGGCTTTGCCGGCGTCCGCCACCCCGACGAGACCAGTGTGCACACCGGACCGTCGCTGAACACTTTGATCCGTCAGGTCGCGGCCCGTGACTACGGCTACGCCCCGCCGCCTCCAGCCGCCGAGGCGGCTCCCAAGCTGTCGGTGGACATGGTCGCCGAGCATCTGTCAGTCGCCGGGCTGACCGTGCTCGACACGGAGGTCGTCGCCCAGCACGGCACGATGGCCGAGAAGAAGGCGTGGCTGTCGATTCCGGTCTTCGCTCGACCCGACGGCGCGTTCACGCACGCTCAGCGGATGGACATCCTCGACAAGGCGTACTCGCTGACCACGCCCGACACGCCTACCGTGACGAGCTGGCTCGTGGTGGTCGCGCAGCGGCCCAGGGAACAACGTTGACCGCCCCGTCGCCGGCCAGTAGCCGCGGCAGTGGGACAAAGTTCTGCGACCACGCGGCCGTCGGTGTGCTCATCTCCTCACCGGCCGGGCTGCTGGTCTTCGAACGGGCGAGGCCGCCGGCGGGGATCGCACCGGTCGCTGGTCATGTCGACCAGCACGGAGGGCCCGAGCAAGCCGCCCGCATTGAGGTCGCCGAGGAAGTGGGCCTGACCGTCACTTCCCTTCACCTGCTGCTGAGCGCATGGCGCCCCAACCACTGCCGCCGGCCGACCAGGGATCGCGTGGGCCATCAGTGGTGGATCTATCGGGCCCAGACGTCTGGATCGGTCCGACCTTCTGCCCAAGAGGTGCGCGCCCCCCGATGGCTGCACCAAGACCAGCTCCAGCAGTACGCGCACCGCACCGCGGCCTATGCCGGAGGGCAGCTGAGCGAGGAGCAGTTCACCGCGGAGCCCGGCTTGGAGCCGGTATGGGTTCGATTCCTGCACGAGCTCCAACTGGTGACGCTGCCCGACGACACCCTGAGTCTGATCGACCAGGTCCTCTGACCGTGCACCGGCCACGGGCCTCAGTGCGCCCCCACTACGTTCCCCGCCGCCAATCGGCGCACGTACGCGCGGATACGTTCGCGGTCCTCGGGGAACACGCTCTCCCACGTCTCGTCCAGGTGGACCCACTTCGACGGCTGTCCAGTCTCTCCGCCGAGCGGCACATCACGGCCGATGACGGCTCCGTAGGACAGGCTCAGCGTCGGCGCCCAGTCGGCACGGAAAGAGCGGACAGCCACCGCGGCCGGCACAGGCAGCAACTCGCCCGCCACGCCGGCCTCCTCCACGAGTTCACGAGCCGCAGCTGCCCGCGGCGTCTCGCCCGGCTCGACCTTTCCGCCAGGCGGTACCCATCCACGCACGCGGTGCCGCACGAGCAAGACCTGGCTGTACGTCGGGTCGGTGACCCAGACCTCGGCCGCGAGCGGCTCCATCAGCGTCTGATGGGCGCGCAGCCACGCCTGGGCGTCATCGAACTCTGTCGCAGCAAGGCGAGCATCGGCGACCGCCGCTTCCACCGTCACCTGGTCAATCACCTGACCCAGCCTAGGCCGACGTCGCTGCCACCTGACGTTTGCCGGAAAGAACAGCCCGGTTGGTGTCACCGCTATGCCCAGAAGCACCCAGTCGAGGGTCAGGTGATCACGGGAGTGCGGTGGCTTATCCTGCGCGGTGTCGTGGCGCGGCGGTCACCGCAGTCTGGATGATGTTTACCCGCCCGGCATCGCGCGACACCGGGAGAGTTCGCCGCCAAGACGGGACACCTGGCGGCTGAGGAGGACGTCCGTACACGGCAGCGAAGCGTTCGTGGGCCGCTCGCTCGCCGGTAGCGCCTGGCTCAGAGCTGAGCCTGTAACCTGATCATCTCGGTGATGTACTCGTGCAGCGTTAGCCGGTTCGCCATCCAGAGTCCGTCCGTCTCGTGAACCTCCAAAATCACCGGCGAGTCGCAGCCGTACCTCGGCAGATACCGGCGGCGTTCGAGACCCGCTCGATCGATCACACGTTCCACGACGGCGTGGTGCCGCCCTACCTGGCGGGCGACGCACGCGACCACGCCAACGTCCAGGAACAGCGCGATGATCTTGTCCCTCTCCTGATCCGTCACCGGGCGCTTGGCGCGTCGGGGCGGCGTCACTCTCAGTCCTGGATATTGGGGATCACGGCAATGGCATCAGGGGCATCTGGCAGGCCGATCTTCGTTCGACCTGCCAGATGTACAGCCGGAAACCGAGCAGGAGCCCCGCGAGCAGGAACCACCCGATCACAGCGACGACACCATCACCAGCGCACCGAGGACCTGCGCCACGCCCACTGCCGCCAGCACGATCATGGTGACCGGTAGGCACGCGGCGAACGCGAGCGCACGCAGCATCCGGCTCATCGTCCGCCCCGGTGGTGGATGTCCAGGTGGCCCACGAACACGGGGATGAGGTCGGTGCGGCGGATCGACGTGGCGACATGCTCGGCGACCGCCACCGACCTGTCGTGGCCGCCCGCGCAACCAAACATCCAGGTGATCGCATGCGAGTCCTTCTCCGAGGCACGCTGGATCTGGGGATAGAGGACATCGAGCAGGCACTCGAACCAGTTCTCGATCATGGGCTGGCCGAACAGCCACGCCTGGACGGTTGTGTCGAGCCCGGACAGGTCATGCAGGTCGACGGTCTTGAACGGGTTCGGCATCCATCGGACGTCGATTACGGCGTTGGCCGCAGGTGGTTTCCGATGGCGGTAGCCGAAGCTCGCGACGTACAGCACGGGCGGCACGCTCATTGCCGAGCCCGGACTGGTTGGGGCTTGATTTCGTCGGTGACGTCCACAGTCGGGTCCAAACGCAGCCGGGCCAGCGTGTCGCGCACGTCGTCCTCGGTGACGGCGTTGACGCGTATTGCCCACTCGCCGCCGTGCCGATGCAGCTCGATCGTGGCGGTTCCGAGTTGGAACAGGTCGCGCGTCGGGTTCGACCACGAGAGGAACCCGTTCTCGAGCCGCACTGCCTTGCACACAGCGTCGGGGTCGACGCTGAACACGACGGCCCGGAACGTGCTCTCGCTCATGCGGCGTCACCCCCGAAGTTCAGAGCGCTCAGCACAGCCAGTACCAGGACGATGGCCAACAGCCAGGCCGTCACCTGCAACGGCACAGCTGGTCCACAGTGGATCCCGCGCACTCGGTGATTTGCCACGATGTTCAGTCCTTCCGGTTCCTGTTAGGGTTCCAGCGGTTGAGCGCGTCGAGGAGACGTTGGAGATCCGAGCGGTTGCGCGGGTTGAGCGGTGTGACCGCGTTCTGGCTGCGGTTCCATGCGACGTCGGTCGCCCGCCGCCGCTCCTCGGCCAGTTCGTCACCGACCTCGGAGATAGGTGGCAACAGCGCCGTGTCTTCCGGCGAGTCGACCGGCACACGCGGCAGGACCATGGTCGACTCGGGAATCTCGGGGATCTCCACTGCTGGTCGCCAGATCCGCTCGGTGGGGCACTCGTCCTCGGTGATCAACTGGCCGCTGAATGTGCCGATCAGCGGCCAGCCGTCCGGGCCAAGCAGGTCGTGCTTTCCCACGTCGTCGGCAGGGCTCAAGCATGGCACCGCCACCCCGCCCTACACCGCCACAACGAGCTGGTCCTCTTTGGCTCGTCGTAGATCCAGGAAGTGCTCGTACGCGCACTCCGCGCACGTCCGCGACGGGTTCGCCGGGTCCGGCTTTGCGCGCGGCGCGACGAGGTATACGGGTTTGCGCGCGGTCATGCAGAGCGCGAGCATCACGGGTTTGGTCAGGCCGTACCGGTCCGTGTCCGGGCCGGGCATCGTGACGGCCTTCCCATCCCGCGTGAACGGGTAGTGGTGCAGGTCGCCGCCGAGTCTTTCCGGGCACCGCGTCTCCGCCGTCACCTCATTGAGCGGGATGGACATGGAATCTCCTTCGGGATACAGCAAGGGCCCGGCTGATCTGGCAGCCCATCCGGTCGGGGGCCGCCACATCGGGAGAGCGGAGGGTGGGACGTTCCAGATCAGCCGGGCCATAACCGGCGCTCCTTACACAGCGGAGTGCTGGGGTGGGGGCCGCTGCTGCCGACGAGTTCAGGGGTCTCCTCGGCAGCAGCGGGGTTCTGATAGAGGGCACGGCTCGCCGGCGCCGGTGCGGTGGCGTCATCGGCGAGCCGTGCCCTCTCCATACGCCGGTGCTCAGCAAGACGGCTGAGCCCGGCCGCGACCGCGATTACCAGCAGTACGACGCCGAGTAGGACCCCAACCACGCCCAGGATCGGGCCGAGCGAGCTCACCTCGGGGTCGCTGCTCGACTCCGGGGAGGCCAGGAGGAGCAGCGCGGGTGCGGGACCGGTGAGCAGGCTCAGTGGGTTCACGGAGTACCCTCTCGTGCATCGCATATGCGATTCGCGTTGTCGCATGATGACTGTAGCGTCGAATATGCGATACGACAATGCGACTGTATGAGTGAATCTGGTACGACCTGTGCCGCTCATGGCTTGTCGATCACGCGGGTGAGAGGATGCGCGACGTGCCAAGCCCGACAACGAAGCGGAAAGTGCTCGGCCACGAACTGCGCCACCTGCGACAACGGGCCGAGCTGGACATCACCGACAGTGAGTTGCTGTCGGTGCTCGACCGGTCCTGGTCTGTGCTGTCGAAGCTGGAGAACGGGATCACCGGGATCCGACAGGGCCCGCTGCGTGATCTCGTGACCTTCTACAAGGAGAAGATCGGCACCGATGCTGCCGGCGGCCCGGCCGACGGCGGCGACCCGATCGATCTCGAGGAGTTCGCCGAGCTGAATCGAGGCGCGGAGAACCGCGGCCGGTGGCGAGGACATCGCGGCGTCTATTCGAAGTGGTTCCGCGCCGCCGTCGACTTCGAGCAGGACGCCTCGGCGATCAACATCTACCTGACCGAGCTGGTCCACGGCCTGTTCCAGACCGAGGCGTACATGCGGGCGCTGTTCGCTCCAGTTCACGAGCCAAACGCCAAGACAGCAGCCCAGGTCAAGGCGCGACTGGAGCGCCAGGAGGTGCTGAACCGGCCGGACGTGGAGATCACCGCGATCTTGTCCGAATCCTGCCTACGGCGGATGATCGGCAGCCGCGACGTCATGCTCCACCAGATGCTGCACCTCGCCGAGGTCGCGATGCGACCGAACGTGCACATCCACGTTCTGCCCTTCGCAACGCCTGTCGTCCCGAAGGCACATTCGTACCCGTTTGTGTACTTCCGGATACCCTCCGCGAGCCCCAGGACGCCTCCGTTGGAGACCGTGCTTGTGGAGCAGTTCACGAACTGCGACTACCTGGATGGCTTCCAGGACTTGGCCGATTACAGTGGGTTGTGGACCGGGCTGTTGGGAGCGGCCCTCGATCCGGCGGCATCGAGAGACCTCCTGCTCCGGGCAGCCAAGGACTACGAGTGACCGCCGCCAGCCCGAAGGAGAAATGATCATGCAGTCGCGCACGCCCTCCGAGTCCGAGTTCACTGGCTGGCACAAGCCCGAGGCAAGCCAGGCCCAGGGCAACGGTTGCGTGGAGGTCGGCTACGCGCCCGGCCACGTCGCTGTCCGGGACACCAAGAACCCTGGCAAGCCCGCCCACATCTACACCGCGCTGGAGTGGAACCTGTTCCTCGACGCCGTGGTGAACGGCGAATACCAGCACAACTGACCGCAGCGAAAGAAGGGAGCGCCCCGTCCAGTCTGGTTCGGGGCCTTCTTTGTTCGAGGGGGGACATGACCGACCTGACCGTGACCCGGCCGATGATCAACGTGCGCGAGGAAGCGCACCCGGACGTGCTCGAACGCGTCGAAACCGCGCTGGCGGTCCGCCTGGACCGAGCCTCGGTGGTGTACGGCGAGTCCGGCGCGACGGAGGGCTTCCGCACGCACACGGGCACATGGGTGCGCATCGAGCGCCGTGGCGCGACCCGGTTCGCAGCCGCCTGGGTCGGGCTCGAGGCAGCTTCGGTGATCGAGGGCGTCACCAAACCGAGGTGGTTCCAGTCCGTGACGTGGGCTGATCCTGGCCGGGGCGTGGTGTGGCGCGCGGACGAGCTGGAGCTGATCACCGCGCCGATGGTGGGAGAGCTCCGCACGGCGGCACTGTTGCCGGACGTGTGGTGGTCAGGTCTGCGCGCGTCGCTAGCCGCCCTCGCCACACATCAGACTCAGCGGGTCGGCATGAGCCAGGCGCACGTCACCCGGCGGATCACCGAGGTGTTCGGCGACCACGTGAACACCCGCATCGACGAGTGGTCGACCGCCCACACCGACGTCCACTGGCACAACCTGTCCGTGCAGGGCCACCTGATCGACTGGGAGGACTGGGGAACCGCGCCGCAGGGCCTCGACGCGGCGTGCCTGTGGCAGGCGTCGCTGCGGGACGTCGACCTGGCCGCGCGGGTCCGCCGCGAGTTCGCCGCCGAACTGGACACCCGCTCCGGCACGCTCTCGATGCTGGTCCAGTGCGCGAACGTGATCCGGGCCGCCGCGCGGCGCGGGAACGAAACGTCACTGTCCCACGCCGCACGGGCGGCCTCCACTGGCCTGCTGGCCGCGCTAGCGGACCTGTAGATACCCGGCCAGGAGCTCGTCAGTCAGCTCCGAGCACACACCCTCATCCACGAGCGTGCGCGCCACGACGTCGGCCGGAACGCCAGTCGCCTCGGTGACAGCCTCAATGGTGACCGGATTGCCGGACAGCAGCATCCGCAGCGCCGGCTCGGCCTTCGTGGGGAAGGCGATCTCCTTCCCCACGGCGGTGACCGTTACCTGATCGTCGGTGGTGACGACAGTCGGCGGAAAATCGGTCAGGCACACCACACCGGTCAGCGGGCCAAACACGTCATGGGTCACGACACGGCGTCGGGGCGGTCGCTCGTGCTCGCGCGCCGCGAGATACACGCTCTGCGGGTACGCCTTCACGAGGTCCGGAACCAGCTCGGTCAGCTCCACCCTGGACTCGGTGCTGGGCCTGCCGCGGTCGAGGTCGTGCCGGAACTCCTCCAGCATGCGGGAGCGGTCCGCGATCCAATACAGCCAGTCGACGCCGGTGCGCTTCACGAACCCGAACGTGGCGTGCAAGCTGTATCCGGCATCGTCACTACCGCGGTCGGTGCGCGTGGCCTGGTGCCAGTAGCCGCGCGGGATGTGCATGACGTCCCCGGCGCGCATCGTGCCTGACCACACGACCTCCTCGGGCGGCTTGTCGTCCTTGGCCGCGTCGCGGTACATCGGCGCGATCCGGTTGGTGCCGCGGACTTCCCAGGATTTCTCACCGCCGAGCTGGACAATGATCACGTCATGGTCGTCCCAGTGGAGGTTGAACCCGGCCGCGTCCGCTGTCGTGAGGTAGGTGTTGACCTGCACCAGCTCGTGTGACCACCACTGCAACGCCTGGCAGGCGATCTCCATCGCTGGGTCGAAGCTATCGAGCGTGTCCAGCACGATCGTGCACCCAGCGCGGACGAGCCGCCCGAGACGTTCCATGCGCGCCATAGACAGGCTCTGCCCACGCCGCGTCACCACATCGTGCAGGTACCGGTCCGGGTGCAGCTCTTCACCGTCCTGGAACACCCGGAACTGCGGGTACGACAGCGACCGTCGCATGATGATGTCGAGCAATCGGGTCGGTGTCAGAATCTGTTGGCACAGCAAGGGATCGGTCATGCTGCCGTGAACGAACCCGGTGCCGAGAGGGCCGGAGTCATGCCATCCCAACGCTTTCTGAATGGACTCGACCAATAGGTGATCCACCAATGCTCCTTTCTGCTGGTACTCAAAAGGAGCGGCGACAGGAACCGCCGCCGCCGCTCCTTCACCCAGGGGTCACTCGGGGATGTTCAGCCCATCGCCGCCCGCGTCGCCGTGACCGTCACCGCCGCCGTAAGTGGACGGGTCACCGTGGGCCAGGTCGAGGCGGTCACGCATCACCGTCAAGTCGCGCACACCGATCACCAGCTCGTCCTCCATGGGGGATCTACTACCTCTCCTTCGGCGTGAGCACCCTGGCTGGCGCTCACAGGGTTCCCAAGGCGTCGAGGCTAGCGCCCATAGGGTCTGCAGGAGCATATGCGAAACGCATTTTCGCCACAACGCTTTGATCATCACCCGGTTGGCCCAGCACCGTGACCGCTCGGACTGGCTCGCCGATGTGTCACGGACGGTAACGTGTCTGCGCGGCGCGGAGGCGGCACTGATGACGCTCCTCGCTGTCGGCCGCGCCGGCCGCCGCGATCTGCCTTCGCGCTCCCGGTAGGCCAAGTGCAGTCCCGTCGAACCTGCTCGCCTCCGACGCGCGCCTGCGATGGTCGCGTTTCAGTTAATCCGCAGAACATGGCGAGACACAGAGTGTGAACACGGCGTACCCCACCCTGTACTCTCTGCAGCGATCCATGGTCGCCGCGCCAGCCATGTTGATTCCCGGGCAGGGCGACTGCGGCCGCGTGCGATCCCTACAGCTAGCCGCCCGCCGAGCCGATGCTGATCAGCGGGCAGTCGACGTGGTACTGAAGGTTGCTCGCTGTAGCCGGGAGAGTGACCGGCGTGGGGCCGCAACCGCGTCAGGTGCTGCGCGGGTCGAGGCACGCCACGGGTGTGAATCCGGCCCTTCGGACGGTGGTCATCGATGAACGGGCGCGACGGTGTCGATATCCGAGCCGACGGTTCGACGTAGCTGTGTAACGCGCCGGGCAGCCACTGGCGCTCGACCAACACAAGGAGTGAGCGATGTCCTCGACTGTGCTGCACCTGTCCTTGTCTCTCAACGGATTCGCCGCAGGGCCTAACGTGAGCCCGGACAACGGACTCGGTGACGGCGGAGAGCGGCTGCACGAGTGGCCCTTTCCAGACGCAGATCACGGCGCGAACCGCCAGATCTACGAAGAGTTCATGTCCACCGGAGCCATTGTCGCCGGAAGCGGGAGCGTCGAAACCGCAGGCGGGCGGGGAGGGGACTATCACGACGGTGTGCCCATCTACATCCCCAGCCCCCACCCGGCGCCCTCCTGGGCGGTGGATTGGCCCGCTGTGCACTACGTGAGCGACATCGACACCGCCATACGAGATGCTAAACACGCGGCCCGCGACAAGAACGTGCTTGTCCATGGGGCGAGCACCGCACGGCGCGCACTGACCGCCGGGCTACTCGACGAACTCGAAATCCACCTGATCCCGGTCCTCTACTTCGGCGATGAGCGGCGCGAGTTGGAGAGGGTCAGAGTTCTCGAAGGAGAGGACGGCGTCACTCACCTTCGCTACCGCGTCCGCCGCTGATGGCTCACCGGGCCTACATGAACGCCCAGGTAGCAGGTGTTCAGCACGACGACACGGGCGTTGACGGCGCCGCACAGATCAGCGGCGGGGACCTCCAGGACGGTGGCCACGTGGCCACCGTCGAGGGTCCGTGTGGCCGAGCACCACGAGGATGTCGGCTGGTGTTTGCTGCGCGCTCAGCACGGGTTCGCCGGCGTTGCCGGAGACGATCCGCGGATCGACCTTGACGTTGCCTGGGCTGGTTTGCTCCAGGTGAGCGTGCAGGTGTCTGGCCTGGCTGGCGAAGGTGCGGGTTCGGTGGCGCGGACCATCAGGAGTTGGTGGGTTGTTCCGGCGGCAGCAACTCCTCGATGCCCAAGGCCAGCCGCTGGACGACCTGGTTCCAGGTCTGACCGGTGGCTTCGGCCAGCCAGCGGATGAGTAGTTGCTCGACGAGGAGGTTCACCCCGGCTTGACGCGAGCGGATCTCGTTGTTCCAGGCGAGCACGGATTCCAGAGCGCGGGCGTCGTCAGGTGGAAGGGGTGTACGGATCGGCACGGCGTGTGTGCCGGTGCGGTTGACGCTCGCGATCAGCGCGAGGGTTTCGTCGATGCTCTTGCCCTCCCCGATGATGGTCAGGCTGCGCAGCCACTCGTTCACCAGCTCACGCGGATCGATCACCGGCAGCGCTGGACGTTGCCCGAGCGGCCACACCCGCAACCCGCCTGCCGACTCATCGGTGACCGGCTCGACGACGTAACCCAAGGCCGCCAACGCCGCCATGTACGACCGTTCCTCGTGTAGACGTTCCTCGTCAGCGTTCCCGCTGTGGCGCACCAGGAACGTCGGGCCCAGCCCGACGTCCTCGACTCGGTACCCAGCCCGAACCCGACCGCCACTCTTTTCCTGATGCGGATGGAATCCGGCCAGGTATAGGGCCTGGCGGATGGCGTCCGCCTCATTGGCCCGGTCGGTCAGCGGCGGACGCTCGTGTCCGGCCGCCGGCTTCTCGTCCCCGGTGTCCCTGGCCGGTTTGCGCCGGAACCACCCCATCACCCTGCTCCGGTGGCCGAACCAGCGAGCGTGCCGTCGACCCATTGGATGAATTTCAGCGGCGAGCCGTCGAAGTGTTCGCGGACGCGGGCTTGGATGGCGCGCACATCGTGGCCGGGCAGGAAGTCCCGGTCGGTTGGGTCACCGCAGCCGCAGGCGCAGGGTCGGTAGATGAACGGCTTCTCCTCCGGGAGTTCGCAGTAACCGACCGGATTCTGCGACCCGTTGGCCACCGGGTCGGGCTGGTTGAGCCAGGCATCCCGCACCGGGTGACCATCAGTCAACACCGCGCCCTCCAGGGCAACGCGATCGCCGTGGACGGCCACGCCAGTGATCTCACCGACCGCGCGGATCAGGCCCTCGCCGACGATGACCGCGAACCGCTGCCGGTTCGCCTTGTCGGCGTTCATCCGCCACACACCCCGCCCGGTCTCCCACGCCTCGTCCTCGGTCATCCGGGGGAAGTACCCGATGAACGAGCGGCCCAGGGGGTCGTCCTGCACAGTCTCGTAGTTCCCGAGCTTCAACCGGATCGCCACGGCGACCTCCATCTACCGAAACCCGCTTCCGTTGACGACAAGCCCATCACCACAAGCCGGTTTTGAACAGAGCTGTCACCGCATAGCAGGATCGGGTTCACGCTGATGGGGCAACACCTTTGCAAACCCGGCCACCGGAGGCGTTCAAGTAGCCGTTCTCTGCCGGACGGTTCTCGGTGGAGCGCGACCCATCTTCGCTGCGAGCTTGATCAGCCTGGACTGACGTGTGGGCAGAGTGGGCGCTGCTCGTAGCCGCCGGGTACTCCGGTGCCGACGGCTGTCCAGAACGCTTGTGAGTCGGCGAAGTGGCCGCCGAGGGTATGCCAGCTCAGGCCAGGGTGTTCGATACGCAGCGCTGCCAAGCCGGCGCTGGCCAAGCCACACCCCTGAAGGTCCGGATCGGTGTAGGGCTGCTCGACCCAGCCGAGCTGGCAGCGGCGGCAGACTTGGTAATCGACGGCGAACGCGGGCTGGCCGTCGAGGATGGCGGCCCGCTCACGCCAACCAGGCCGCTCACCGGACATCGTGTCCTGCCAGGGCGTGCTCAACTCAGGCGCCACCGGACGGCCACGTGGTTCGCCGAGCCTGCCACGGCTGATCCACCGCAGGGCCACACGCCACGGTTCCCGACCCGACACGCGGCCCACCCGATGGGCTTGCCCAGCCAGCTGCCGGGCCGCCTCCGCGTTGTCGCTCACCATGTCACCAATCGTGCCTCGACCCCCATCGCGCTCGGACGACGGGAGCATCTGGGCGATCGCCTCGTTGCTACTCGCTTCGTTCGGGCAACGTACAGGGCTCATCGGTGCCGGTCCGTATCGCCGGCCGGGGGGTGTGCTGTCGTGTCGCGCCGCGGCTGAATGCGGAATCGTGGCTTGGCGAGCGCCACCCACCGCTGCCCCCGTGATCGCTGCCATCCAAGTCCGTCGTCAACGGTCCTTTATTAGGCGCGCGGTCGTCCATGAGGTCGCGACGATCATCGGGAACCCTCGATCCAATGCGAGTCGATCAGAATTGACGACAGTGTTTGACGACAGGTAGGACTCTGAGTGTCGCCAATGGGTGCAAAGGACGGCGCGGTTATGGCGAACTTGGTCTTCACGCAGGTTTCCGCCGTGGACGGCGAGGCATATCTGATCTACTGGCAACGACTCGGTACCACGAACACGACAACCAGCGACCCGCACGGTGGTAACCGTGCCCGCGTGGAGCTTGCGTCAGCGGCTACTCGCCTCGAACACGGCGGCCGCTGACGTGGCGTTCGCCGCGGTCCATCCCGAGGCTGGCCGCATCGACGCCACCCTGCTGGACCTCGGATGCGGGATGAGTTGGGCCGCGGTGCACAAGGCCCGGCCCCGGGTCGCGCTGCGCTGCCCCGCGTGCGGGCACGGCGTGCACGCCAAGGTCTCCAGCCGCAAGCTGCGGTACTTCGCTCACGACCCTGGTCGGCCCGCTGACTGCGTGTGGCTCAACGAGTCGCTGGAGCATCACCGGCTGAAGCTGGCGCTGGCGACCGCGATTCGCACTGTCGGCTGGCGTGCCGATCTAGAAGCCCGTGCCCCGAACGGCAGCTGGCGCGCGGACGTGCTGGCCGTCTCGCTCGATGGGACGCACCAGGTGGCCTGGGAAGCGCAGCTCTCGCCGATCGCCGACGAGGACATCAGCGAGCGCACCCTCCGCTACCAGAACGACGGCGTCGGCGTGTGCTGGGTCAGCACGGCCGCACGGGTGCCGTGGATGGGGGTCGTGCCCTCCATCCGGGTCCGCGACACAGATAGCGACACCGACCGCGACACCAACGGGAACGCTGACGATGTTGCCCGTGATGCTGACGGTGATGTGGATCATGACCTGGCGTGGACCGTCATCGACGGTGTTGCCGGCTTCCGCTACTCCGATGGCGCCTGGCGCATCCAACGCCTTCCCCTGGACGCTTTTGTCGGCTGGGTGCTTTACGAGCAGACCTTCGTCCACCAGGTCCGAACCCGCTACCGACGGATCGGGATCGGAGCCGAGAGGCGCTACGTCCGACGCCACCTGATCTGGACGACCTCCCGCAGCGTCGACGAAATGATCCGGCACGACGCCATGCGGCAACGACAAGACGAGCGCAAGCGCCAACAGCGGGAGCGGGAGCAGACGGCCGAGCAGCGCCGCAGGGACGAAGCCGAGGCACGGCGGCAGGAGGAGCAACGCCAACGCGAGATCGCCGAGGCCGCCGAGCGGGCCCACCGCGAACAACAGTGGGAAGAACAACGGCGGCAGTGGGCGCTGGAAGCCGCACAGGCGCGACGTCAGCGGGAAGCCGAGGAACGCCGACGCCAGGAACAGGCACGGGCTGCCGAACAAGAGCGGCTCCAGCAGGAGCAGCGTGAGCAGCAGGCCGCGCGCCAGTGGTGGCAGGCGGTGTCATCCGCGCAGGTGGACGAGTTGCGCGCCGCTGTGGCTGACCCGGTGCGGAAGAAGGACGGCATCCGCCTCGAGTTCGACTCCCACGGACCCCCGCCTCCTGCGGCTACGGCATCGCGATCTACCGAAGCCGCCAGCTGTATGGGGTGCTGCGTCCCAGCCCAGCCTCCCTGCACCGAGTTCCCCGAATCGTCCCGGTGTTCGTGCGTAACGCACGCGAAGCCCACCTACTCACCGAGACCGGAAGGATCGAACCGGACCGCGTCATCCACTTCGACCTACCGGAGTACGAACAACTGTCGCTGATCTAGAAGACCGCAGGGGACAGTGGGGTTCGCGAGACGGACAACGTGATGGCTTCTTCGAGCGAGGTCACTGGCCAGTTTTGTGGGCACGCCACTCGGGTCAGGGTCTTCGCGATGTTCTCGTGCCAGCCCAGTTCACAGCCAGTCACCGTGACATGGTGATCAGCCGGATCGGCCCCACGACCTGCCACAGGACGTCAACGACCTGATACCACTGCTCGTTGTCGAACACGACCAGCTCGCGGACCCGGGGCACATGCTCGGCCTGCCGTTGTTGTAGCGGATCTCGCCGTCGTCGCCGGGCAGCGTGTATCCGATGTCGACCACGTGATGCCTTCCTGCCCGAGGATTGATCTCCCATGGTTCCTTACCGCCACAGAGAGCCGCCAGCAACCAGGACACCACACCAAGGATGCGACATGCGCAACCCATTGCGATCATCGTACTCTGTTACGCATACTGTTTCACATGGCGAAGCGAGACATGATCGATGATCTGGTGGACATCGTGCACCCGATGCCGGACCCGCCGCCCAAGGACGCGACCGAGGACGAGCGGGACGGCCACGACGCATGGCGCGGCGAGGTCGACGAGCAGCGGCGCGCGTTCGAGCAGAACGTGCGGCTGGCCGACGAGAACGCCGACTTCTACTACGACCCCCTGCTGGCCGAGATCGCCCGCGCCCGCACCGAGATGCGCGCCGCCGAGGCGCGCATGCGGCTGCTCGTGGCCTACGCCCGCGAGTTCACCACACCACAGCCGTACCAACTCAAGGATCTCGCCGCAGTCACGGGGATGTCGATCTCGGGCACCCGCACCGCGTACGGCGATACCGAGATCACCGACGTCGCCCGGAGACTCGGCCGGCCGCCGCGGCCGCGAGCGGATGCCTCGGCGACACAGCACACCGACTCGACACGGGGCGCCTGACCATGGGCAAGGCGCAACGCAACCGCATCCGGCGCGCCGACCACCACCGCCGCCGCAACACCCGGCTGGACGGGCTCACCCTCGACGGTTGGCATACCGTCGGCTTGACCGACCTCGACGATGCCGACTTCGACGATGTCGCGTTCCCCGGCCCGCCGGACGACGCGCTGCTGGACACCACCGACTGCCCGGTCGCCGACCGGTGCGCCGGCTGCGGCGCCGTCAGCGGAATACGCGCAGTCACCTCGGCATTCAGCAAGCCCGGTGGATACGGCGCCGGATACGACGTCGGCTGCGCAACGCTGTGCGGCGTCTGCGACGGCCGATCCTTCCTCCACCTGCTCGACCCGGCCGAACTCGAGCAGGCGTTCGCCCGGCACGCCGCACACCCACACCGGGCCTCGCCTGCGCCTCGCACGTGATCTGCCTGTCCTGCCACCAGGGCACCGACTCACGGCGCACAAGCCGTGACCGTCGAGCCAATCCTTCACCTGACCAGCGAGAAGCCGTTACTTTGCGGCTCGGGGTCGGCTGCGGGAGTTCCGGGCCTGAACTGTAACTCCCGCAGCCACGACAGTGGCCGCACACGGTCGATGGCGGACGTGTCGTCCTGCTCGTGCTCGCGGCGCTCATCGCGGTCGCCGTAGGGCTTGCCGTGTCGGGGGTCGGCAGCGCCCAAGTGCTGGACGTCGCCGCACGACGTCCGCTGGTCAGCCGAGTGTGCTGGTGCTCCCCTGAACGGGCGAATTGAGGGTGAAGCCTATGCATTAGTTCCCGGGCTCGACAATCCGCTGGTCAGTGCGGTTGTGTCGCTCTCGTTGCCGATCCGGGTAGCGCGAGCGAAAGGAGTCGACTGTTGAGTTGGCGACACAGGTGCGGGGCCTACGTCGGGGTGGCCGAGTTGAAGGACCGCGGATGGACTCCTGCGATGATCAAGTCGTTTCTCGGCCAGCCAGACGACACGGCGCCGAACCCAGGCGGCCCACGTGCGCCGCGGGTCAAGCTGTGGCTGAGCTCCCGCGTCGACGACGCGGAAGCGACGGACGCCTTTCGGCAGCGGTGGGCGCAGGCTGCGGCACGCCGCACGGCTCAGCTCGGACCAGCACGGACTTCGACGCCCACGTCGAAGCCGAGTTCGGTGCCGACTCCGGAGCAACCACGGTGACGGCGATGCCCACGCCGGACAGTGTGCTCGAGGAGCAGTGTGCGGAGCTGTTGCTGCGGTTCCGTCGGCGGCGGATCGCACTGTCGGCGGCGATCATCGAACTGACCGCACTGGCACGGCGCCCAGCCATGCTCACTGATGACGAGCTTGCCAGCCACCTCGCCCGGATCGACCACGCGCACCGGGGCGGCGCGGTGAAGACCCACCCGACCGGTCCGTGGGCCGGCGCGCCGACCGGCCGGGCCATCGCCGGACACCTCGGTGTCGGCAAGACGAAGCTGCGCGCGGTCAGGGACGCCTACTACACCCTCTACCTCGGACTGCGGCCCTACGACGCGGACGAACCCGTCACCCCTACTAGCGACGGGCCATGTGTCAACGCCCGGTGATCTTGGTGGCGAACCGAACACGATCCCCGGCCTCGCCGCACCGGAAACAGTGAAAGGTACCCAGCGGCTCCGGCCGCATACCGAACGCCGTGGATTCGCAGAACGGGCACGCACTGCGTAGCTGGGCACCGTCGAGCGGGCGTAGCGCCGTGTGCTCAACGACCAGCTCGACGATTCCGGGAGGTCCAGACAGTGCGGGCTCAGGACCGGTCGGCACTGTGGGGTTTGCCGCACGTCGCGCGTGGCCCCCGAGGTCTGCTCGTCGTCGGCGTGGACGCGCTGCAGGAAATCGCGACGACACCCGGGTGGGCTTCGATGCTCTCCCTTGTCTTTCGCCCTGGTCGTTCGCCCTCATCACAGCGTGACGTTGACCTGCGTCGTCCGAGGATGTGGTTTCGGGGTCAGCTATGGACCGATGTCGGGTCCGGGTGTCGGTTCGGGTGCTGGCTGGGCCTGGGTGTCGGCTTGTGGTGGGTCGGTGGTTGGTTGGTTGGCCATGCGGGTGCGGAGGTTGGCGAGGCGGTCGCGGAGGCGGTGGGTGCGGGTCTCGATCTCGACGTCGGTGTGTGGTTCGGGTATCGGGTTGTCGTTGAGGTATCGGGCGACCCAGGCGCGGGCGCGGCCTTGTTCGCCGCGGTCGCAGGGTGGGAGTAGGACGGGGTGGGTGTCGGGGATGAGCCAGCGTTCGCGGTAGGCGGCAACGTGGCCGACGCGTCGGATCCAGGTGTCGCGTGTGATGGGGTCGACGGGGAGGTCGCCGAGGCCGGCCGCCCAGGCAGGGTGTGTGTGGGCGACGTGTTCACCAAGTTCGTGTACCCGGCTGGCGATCCGGTCGGCTCGCCGCTGGAGCCATTCGGTGAGCTCGCGGTGTGCCGGGTCGGTGTCGTTGGGATCGTGCTCGGGCGGGGTGGTTACCCAGCCGGGTAGGAGGTCGGGTCGGCCGGGGTCGGGTGTGTGTCGGGGTAGGTCGCGGGCGAGTCGGTAGTGGAGCACTTTCGCGGCGGATCGGGCCGGGTTGTGGGGGTCGGAGGCGAATTCGCGCTCGTCGGCACGTTTCTGGAGGAGGGCGACCGGGTCACGGCCGGCGTCGTCGAGCTTGAACAGGAGAGAGCGGAGCGCGGGCCAGGCGTCGTCGGTGAGGATGTCGTCGGCGTCGACTTCCCCGGTTGGGTGGGGGAAGGCGTCGCGGATCCAGTGTTCGGCTTGTTCGTGGGCGTCGGGTCCGCGGTGTACGTCGAGGCCGTAGTCGTATTCGGGGACGAGGTTATCGAGCCGTTCGGGGTCAGTGAGGGCCTGGCGCAGTGTTTCGGTGGCGGACAGTTCGGCCCCTTCGCGGGCGAGGATGGCGGCCAGGGCGCGTATGGCGGGGGTGGCTTCGCGGTAGCGGTAGAACAGGTCGCCGGGCAAGATGGTGGGTTCGTCGGGGTGGAGCACGGTTTCCGTGTCCAGGTAGGCGTAGTTGCCGTAGACGCCGCGGGAGAGTGCGACGAGGGCGGCTTCGCGGGTGGCGGAGACGGTGAGGAACGCGCGGGCGGTGTCGACGGTCATGCCCTGACTGCGATGGATGGTGGCGGCGTAGCCGAGTTCGACCCACTCGCGGACATACCAGGCGGGCAAGGTGCGGCGGCCGCGATGTTGGACATGGCGGACAGTGAGCCGGCCGTCGGCGTGACGGTTCTCGACTTCCCACAGGTCGCCGTTCTTGACGTAGTCCCGCCCGCGCAGGACGGTGAGTTGGCGTCGGTTCTTGCGGGTGACGATCCGGTCGCCGACGCCGGCGTGGGCACCGTCGTGCAGCTCGACCCCGCCGAGTTCGGCAGCGCCGGTGGCGCGGCGTTCAGCCTGGGCGCGAGCGGAAAGTTCGCGGGTGACGTCGGCGGAGTCGGACATCATGATCGACGTGCGACCGGCGGCGACGTCAGCTTTCCAGTCCCCGTACAACTGGTCGAGCGCGACGGCCCGCACCCCGCCGAACAGCCGCCCGTGGGAGGCGTAGAACTCGAGCGCTTGGGGGTCGCCGACCCGGAACTGCAGGACGGCTTGGGCTTCGGCGGGGTCTGCGAAGCGGCGGACGTCGGTGAGTTCCACTCCCCCGCTGTCGTGGTAGATCAACCGCATCGCGCCGCCCGCCTCGACCGCGGAGAGCTGGCGGTGGTCGCCGACCAGACGCACGACCGCGCCATGCGCGGCGGCGATGGCACGCACACCGTCCAAGGAGCGGGTATCGGCCATGCCGGCCTCGTCGACCAGCAACATGTCCCCGACCTGGATGTCGAGGTCGACGCCGAGGGCGTGGGCGAGCAGCAGGCTGTGGATGGTGTTCGCCCGCACGCCGAGCTCGTCGCCCAGAACGCTGGCCGCGACCGCGGACGGGGCGAACCCGAGCACGCGGCCGCCGGTCGTCTCCCACGCCTCGCGAACCGCGCGCATGGCGGTGCTCTTGCCGGTCCCGGGTGGCCCGATCCCGATGGCGAGGAACTGGCCGCTGGAGACGAAGTGCTCGACGAGCGCGCGTTGGCCGGGGTTGAGCCGGACCTTCTTGCTGCTTGACGTCTCGAACCGGCGGATGGCGAGGTCGCGGGCGAACCGGGACACCACCGGCCCCGCCGCTGTCTGGGATGCGTTGACCAGGCGTTGTTCGGCGGCGAGGATCTGTTCGCTGGTGTAGCGCTGGGAGCCGTGCCGGATGAATACCGACTCCCCGTCCGGCCGCTGGAGCAGGCTCGGGACGGGCTCGACCTCGACGTCGAGCAGCACGGACTCGCGGCCGAGCGCGAGCTGGGCGACCGTCTCCACCGCGGCCATCCGCTCCTCCGCGCCGGCGAAGTCGACCGGCCGCAGCTGGCGGTGAGCCTCGGCCCGGATATGGAAGATGTTCCAGGTCGCCCGGCTGGCCGAGACGGCGTCGACGACCGCGGCAGCCGCTTGCTCGGGGTTGTACTCGAGGGATGCGGCCTGGCGGTGCAGGCACCCGGCGATGACGTCGGCAATGGACACGCCGGACAGCAGGTCGTGGGCGTGGCGGGTCCAGTCAGCGATCTGGTCCGCCAGGGTACGTAGCGCGGACTTGGTCGGCCGGGTGGCGAGTGTCGCCTGCTGGGCGAGCTGGATCTGCACCGTCCTGGACGGCGTGTGTCCGTGGCGGCGGACGTAGTCGCGGACCAGCTCGTCGTACCCGGCCTCGACTTGGGAGCGGCGGCGGCTGAACCCGCGGATCCACTCCATCGGCATGCCCGCGATCTCCCGCACGGCCCGCTTACCGGGGCCTTTCGACACCTCAACGAATTCCGCGCCGAAGCGTTCGACAATTCCTTGCTCGACCGCGGAATTGTAGACCTCGCTCATGCTGACCGCCGCGGCGTGCAATTGTTTGCTGTCCAGCGTGCGCCACCGACCGTCCTCCCCCAATACGCGGTTCGCCACGGTCACGTGGGTGTGCAAATCCGGATCACCGGCACGCGAATCACGATGGACAAAGGCGACCGGGACAAAGCCGTGCGACGGCACTTGCGCGATACCACCCGCGCCCATTCTGGTGAAGGCGGCGACTTGTTCGCCGTAGGTCAGTGCGCGTCGCCAGGCGGCCTCGTGGATCTCCTCCACCGCCGTGCGGATCTCGTGGCCACCCAACGCCCACAGCAGCGACACCGACTTGACCGGCGAGAAGACCAGGTCGAAGCCAGCCACCGCGTGCCTGGCGCGGCCCAGCTCGTCGGCGATGTACTTCTTGACGTCCTCGCGTGTGATGACCTCACCTGGCCGCCGCTCGGCCAGCAGCTTCTGCGCGATGTCTTCCTTGATCCGCCGCCGTTCCTGCACAGTCGGGCGGCGGTGGTGGTCGCGCTCGAACTGTGCATAAGCCGCGGTCGCCATCTTGGCGAGCGGGATCTCGTTGTCGTACTGGCCGAACCGGCGCCCCAGCCGCGCCTGCGCTCGGGCCTTCTCGAACGGCATCCCGGCGGCGACCCGCTCGGCGATGAACGCGTTCGCGTCCGGCCGCAGTCCCTCGCCGAACAGGGCGAGCATCTGCTCTTCCGAGACGACCCCGGACACGTCGAGATCGGCGATCCCGGCCCCGGCCCACTGGCCGGGCGGGTTGCCTTCAACGGTGTAGTACGCGACGAGCGGATCGTGCGCGGAGCGCTGCACATCCCCACTGGCAACCTGACGCGTCAGGTACTGATAGCCATCCCCGGCGTGCAGCACGTGACACGTCATGGTCACCGTGCGGGCCCGTGGCCCCTTCCCCCCAGGGCACCAAGTCTACCCTGCTCCGCGACCGGATTTGCTTCCGCACACTGCGAGTGCCAGAGGTGTGTGATCTTTTGATCTTGAGGAGTTGAGGGATAATAGATGATCTTGAGTGAGCGGGTTGGGTGTTGAGGCTGTGGAGAGTTGGCCTGTGGTGCTGGGGTGATCGGCGGTGGTGCGTGGCCCCAACTTGGTCGGGGCCACGCACCGCGCGATCACGCTGCGGCGGACGCTAGGGCGGGCTCGGCGTCGGAGGGTCGGGCGCTCTCCTCGGCGGCGAGCTGTCGGCAGTCGGAGCACGCTCCGTCACGCACTCGCGTCGCGCTGCCGCACTCGCACCTGGCCGTGATGGGCTCGTCCTTGACGGGTTCGGCGTTGACCAGCTCGACATTCGCCGCGCACCATGCCTTGATGAGCGTTTGGGCCTCGGGGCCGACGGCGTGCCACTCGGCATTGAGCAGCGCGCGGGCGGTGGCGGGACGGTGGCGGCTCGCGATGTAGGTACAGCGGGCGGCTACGGCGTCGGCGGCGGTGAAGTCGGCGGGCAGGCTGGGGATGCCTTCGCGGCCCTTGTCGCGACACTCGGAGCACAGACCGTCGTCGGACAGGTCGCCTTCGCGGACTCGCGGGGCGTGGTCGGCTCGGGTGCGCTCGGTCCAGCACGTCACACAGTCCAGACCGCGCAGGGCGTAGAGGGCGGCGTTGTCGTAGTCGATGGCGTAGGCGTCGGCTCGTGGGCCGTAGGCGGGCTGGTCGTCGACGCCTGCGCGGGTCTGGGCGTAGTTATCGGCGGTCTGGTCGGCTTGGCCACGGATGCGACGGGCGCGGCGATCGTTGCGGCTTGCCGGTGCGTTGCGGCGGGCGCGGACTGGGCTAGCGGGGCGCGCGATGTCCCTTCGGGACTGGGGGACCTGCGGGAGGTCGTCGACCTGGCGGGAGTCCCACTCGTCACGTGCTGGTGCGCACGCTTCGATGATCTTGAGGGCCACCGGGTGCGCCCGGTGCTGGTTCCACAGTGCGCAGAGCTTGGGGCGGGCAACAGCGCTGGGGCGTGAGAGGATCTCGGCGCACTCGGTGAGCAGGGCGAGAACGTGTGGAGCGACGTTGTCCAACAACCGGGCCATGAGGTGCTTGGCGTCTCGCAACTTGCCGTTTTTGATCATCGTAGCAACGTCGGTGACTGCGTCCGAAACACAAGGCGATTGCGTCATATCGATCAGCGTCCTTCGAATCACTTTCAGCGAATTCACCGAGCTTGGCGTTCTCGGTGTTTCTTTCTCTTCAATCCTACCAACAATTGCGGCAATTATCAAGGTATCGTGCGCACTTATTCACCCTTTTTGCCTGTGAATTGAAGACGACGTGAACTTATCTAATTCGCGCACGCGCGCCTTCTTATTTTGTTTACCTTCTTTTCCTGCCGTCCCCTTCGCGCTTTTCGGCACTGGTGGCGGGGTGGTCGGGTCAAGGGTCGAGCTTGCTCGATCGGCGAAGCCGACGCCGTCAGGCGCCCTTGAGGCGGCCACCCCGCCATGAGACGCTCAAAAGCGAAGGGTGTGTGGTGACGCGCGGCTGCGACCCCCTCGTGATCGGCATGGCCCTGGGCCTGGGTGAGCCGGCTGGCACTGGCGGTCTGGATAGACTGATTGTGCCTGTCGTGCAGGGTGTGAATCAGCCCAGCGACGCGGCAGGCGTCGTGCCAGCGCAGCTTGGCGGGCCGAGCCCACGGGATCGGTAAGCCTTCGGGCTTCTGCGCTGGCACACCCATCTGTCCTCTCGGCCTTACCGGCCGACGGGGTAACCCGGCGTAAGGCGGTCCGCTGGCCTGGCCTCCGAGGCAGTGCTGATCATCCAACGCGAGGACGTGGAACGGCCTGGTTGCGGAGTCCGCAGTGCCGCTCACGGTGCGTTCGTACAGGGGAAATGCGTCAGCCGGGTCGCGTCATGCGGCTGGCCTACTGTCCGTCGGCTGCGCTGTTCCGACGAGGGTCGAGGTGACGGTGGTCCACCGGCTTCCCGCGCCCGTGCGCCGGGTTGGCGACGGGCAGATGACGGGATCGCCTGGCGCGACGTCGTGGCCGACGTAGAAGGTATGACAGCCGCAGGCCAAGAGCGCGAACGTCGCTGGGCCTGCCCGGAGAACAGGGTGTTCGTCCTGCAGCATGAGGACCTCTCGTACGGTCGGGGTCGGTCTTGAGGCGGACCGCCCGGGGTGAGGGCGTGGTGATCAGGTTCGGGCTTGTGTCGCCGCGGAGCGGAGGCCCGCGGTGACGTAGCCCTCGCAGCCGATGACGACCCAGCCGCCGTCCCGGTTGCTGACGAGGCCGTGCACGGACAGGTCGTCTGCTGTCATGGCGGTGACCGTGGTGTCGCACTCCGTGCAGTAGTCGAGGAGTAACGCGCAGGTCCAGCAGCGGCGTGGGCGGTAGCCATCGATTCGGAGGTGAGCGTCGAGTTGTCCGATGGCGTGGTGAACGTCGACGGGTGTGGGTAGGCCGACACGGAGACCGTCGCCCTCGTCGCAGCAGCGGCGGACGCAGCCGGGACACCAGCCGTGGTAGGTCAGCCGCGCGGGTGTGCCGCAGCGTTGGCAGCCTCGGCGGAGAGGCCAAAGCCGAAGCGACACGTCAGCTCCTCCCCCGTGACGGTTGGGTGGAGGCGGCGTCGTCCGGCGGATCGCCGATGGCGAGATAGAACCAGGTCACGTCCCGGTTCCACTCGGTCGCGCAGAGCAGACAGTCGAACAGGGTGCGACGCAGCCTGCCGGGCTGTCGGCGGGTGTGCGTGCGGGTGCCGCGGCAGACCTCGCAGTCCCCGCGCCAGAACCGGCAGGCCGGGGAGACGTCGTAGTAACGGCCACTCAGACAGGCCGGGCAGCCACACAGGTCCGTCCTTGGATCGCCCGCGGGCGGTGGGGTGCTCGGGAGTGGCTGGTGGTAGGGCGGCCTGGGGACGAGGGAGTCGTGCAGGACGTAGCCGAAGTCGAATCGGCCGACCGGCTCGGCGGTCGATGGGAGAAGAGTTCGCACGGTAGGGCTCCTGGAACGGCCTCGGCCGGGCACCTCGCGAGGTGCCCGGCCGAGGGGAGAGCAGGGCGGCGTCCGTGGGGCTCGGCGCCGCCCTGCTTGGTTAGCTGGTCAGGGTTGGGATCAGAACGGCGGCTTGTCGCCGCCACCGGCGGACGCGCCGACCAGCTCGCGCTCCGCCTCGGGGGTGCCCCAGGGGTCCTCGGTCGTGGACGGCGCCACGACGCGGGTGGGAGCGGAGCCGCGACCGGCCTTCGCGACGGTGGCAACCTGCCACCGCAGGTTCGGACCGATGGCGTCGACCTCCAGCTCGATGACCGAGCGCTTCTGGCCCTCGCGGGTCTCGAAGGTCCGCTGCTTGAGACGCCCCTGGACGATGACGCTCATGCCCCGGCGAAGGCTCTCGGCGACGTTCTCGGCCATGTCCCGCCAGATGGTGCACCGCATGAACAGGGGGTCGCCGTCCTTCCAGCCCGCGCCCTGGACGAACTGGCGGGGCGTCTCGGCGACGGTGAGGTTGGCGACGGCGTGCCCGCTGCCGGTGAAGCGCAGCTCGGGGTCGGCGGTGAGGTTCCCGACGATGGTGACGACCGGCTCGTTAGCCACTGTTCTGTCTCCTTCTCGATTCTACCCGCACGCTTGGGTGCGGGATGGTGGTGCTGTCGATCTGCCGCATGCGTGATCAGGTCGTGCTGGGGCCCGAAGGGGTGGCGGGGGTTCTGGGTCGGCCGGTCGGGGAAGATCGCCGGAGGCGACCGAGCGAAGCTCGGCTTGTCTTCTCCGGGCGGGTGGCCCAGGTTCATCGCCACGAACCCCGGCACGACCTGATTGCATCTGGGCAGATCGACAGGACCACGATCACGGGCCCGACCCTTTCCCTCACCGCTCCCAGCCACCTCGGAAGCTGTCCGGCGGGTGTCAGGCGTCAAGTAGCCACGTCGGTGCTCTGTGCTCGTTGTTTCAGGACGGCGATGTCAGAGGTCGACTGTTGGATTGCACTTATGTTCGCTCGATGCCTGGGAACTCGGCCGGGTTGAACTCGTAGTCGGCGCGGACCACGTACTCGTCCTGGGCTGTCCGGATCACCCAGCAGCGTTCACCGTCATATGTGAACTGGACGATCTGCTCGTCCGGCTGAGCGTCCAAGGCGGCGGTGGCGATCTCGTCAAGCTCTCGATCTGCTTCTGTCTCGCGTGCGGCGTAGTAAGCGTCCAAGGCCGCGTCTGGGTCGAACTCCGTCGGAACTTCGGACAGAGCAGGACCTGCGTCGGTGCGGTCTACCGGGCCGACGATGGCGACGACCGGCTCGTTAGCCATGGGTTTGCCTCCTCCTCAACTCCACCCCCCACACCGGATCCGGGATGGTGGTGCTGTCGGTCTGCCTGCGTGATCAGGTCGTAGCGAGGATCGGTGTCCTGCGTCGGATACTTGGGAGTCAGGACACGCCCTCGAGTTCGACGGCGCAGAGAAGCGGTCACCACCAATCAGAGTTGGACAGAGCGGCAGCTCTCCTGCTGATCGCGGCGGGACCAAGGACGCGATTCACCGGCCTGGCATGGCGGCGCATGCACGCACGAAGGTAGAAGCGGCTGCCAGCACGTTGCCGTCGAAGGCTCTGGCGAGGTCTTCCAAGGTGAGGCCGGTGTCTTCCAGGTCCTCGGGATAGATGTACCAGGGCACGTGAAGGTCGGTCTCAACCCCATACCGTGTACCGGTCTCGACGCTTTCGATGACACCGTGCGCAAGGCCGTGGATGCTGCCGATACCGATCTGCCACTCCTCGGCGTTCAGGACCCAGCGGAATCCGGATACCTCGTGCTCCTCGTCGACGGCGTGACCGACAGCGGCCGGCACCCGCCTCCAGTCGTTCGCGTCAGCGATGACGGCGACAGCACCGTTGACCAGCCCTTCGGCGTAGAGCAGGGCGGTCTGTAGCGGCGCCGCCAGCCAGGTGTTGAGTTGGCGGGCAATGACAAGTTCAACCGATGTGACCGAAGAGAACATAACACCTCGCAGATGTGGATAGATGACTGGCGTGCATCGACTCTCGGTAGCGGATCATGCGCTGAGTCGACATGACGCGACGTTGCCCACGACCGCTGCGAACAACCGCAGCGAACTGATGCAGCTGCCTTGATGGACGACGTGGGTTGCTCGCGTCTTCTCTGGCTTGTAAGAAGGTTGTGATGCTTGTGAAGTCAGGCGGCGAAGCTGAGCGCCAGTGCCGTCTGTTGTGGGACGTTCTGCACGTCGACGGTTTCCTGCCACCATTGCCGGGCGTAGCGGGGGCAGTTGTTGCACGGTCCACGATGGACACAGCCAGGAAGCCGGATACCGGATCGGCGTGCGGTCGCCGACCACGCGAGGCTGTCCGCTGATGAGATCGCGTGCCCGATCCGGGCAAGGCCGTCGCGTTTCACTCCGAAGCAGTGCAACGGGATTCCCCGTGCTGCCAACGTGGTGACGATGGCCGCGATATCTGCCGAGGAAACTCGTTTGCACACCGACCCCAGCCCCACGAGCGGTTCTTGGGTCAAGTCAACCCCGGCTTCTCGATGCATCTGCTCATGCCGCAGGTAGTCCTCCAGGCGCCAACCCTGAAGCGTTGGCAGCCAGCGTGCATGGGGAAACTCGCTACGCAGGTACAGCAGCGAGTCGAGGGTGAACTCAAGGTGATCGGTGACGGTGAAGCCGGACGCGGCGAGCGCACCTGGTTCGCAGGGCATGTCCTGGATGGCCACGAAATCCGGGGGGCGGCCGATGTCCTCGATGAACCGGTAGATCCGGCCGCCGTAGGTGTCGGGCGAGTCGCGCCAGTCGCCGAAGCGGCTGATCTCGGTATACGCGCCGGAGTCGATCGCATAGTCCGTCGCGATGCCTTTGGGAAAATCGTCGCCCCGGCGCCGGTAGGCCGAGAGTGTGTTGTAGGTGACGAACAGTGGTATCCCGGCGAACCGATGGTCTTCCAGCCAGCGGCCGCGGTGAGTGCCAAGGTAGAAGCGGGTCACTCCACTCACCCAGCCTCCTGTCCGGACACCAGTAGTGCCTCCTCGTCGTGGGAGCCTGGCTTGGCACGGCTGGGTGATGGCGCGGCTGGCCCAGAACCAGCTGCGGCGGCGGGTGCGCTGATCTCCCAGCGGTGACGCTCCGCCCACTGGGAACCGAGATTGCAGAGGAATCGGGTGCCGTCGTCAGTGATCGCCTGCCAGGCGATAGTCCGGCCAGTGCGGTGCACGCACCGGAACTGGCTAGCTTGCAGGCCGTTCTCGAATCGCACGGGTTCCGCCGTTCGGATGACCACATCGGCGATGACGCCACGCAGCTTGTCTCGGATCGCGTTGCGGTGAGCGAGATTGGCCCGGCACCGCTCGCGCCAATCGATCGCATCAGCGTTGTCGGTGGGAGTCAACACGTCCAGCACCGAGGCCGGTGCGTCCGCCGCGTACGGTCCCGTCGACTCGTGCATGTCCTTGTACGCGAAGTTGAACCGTCCACGTGCCCACCGCATCAGCACCACGAGCGCCCAAACCTCACCGGTGGAGCACGTTCGGATCGCGGCATAGAAGACTCTGTTCCTGCTGGCGCACTGCACGATCTCGTAATCGGGACTGCTGAGCAGTTCGCGCTCGAAGTGGGCGCGATCGGTCTCGCCCTTCGGGCGATAGTAGGAAAGCCAGCCCATAACCATCTCCTCACATAGTCCACTGTGTAACCGACAGTTCAGAGCGGCGTCCGGCATCGGCACCGCTCAGCTCTACCTGCACGGACACGCATCCACGGTCGCGGCGAGATGCGCTATCGGTGTCACATGGCCAAGGGCAGCGGCGTGGCGCCACCGCCACGAATGGCTTCGCGAGCGAGCGCGGTGCGCCACTCGCGGTCGAACCCGGCGTGTTCCTTCGCGCGAATGGCGCCCGGAAGCAGGGCGTACTCGTAGGTGGTGAGTGGCCATTCGCGTGGCCGGTCCGGCAGGACCCGCACGTCCACGCGAGGAATCTGGTCACCTTCGGTCCACACCACCGTGTCGTGCACGGCGGCCAGGCGCTCCAGGGCCACGAGCCCCTCATCGCGGGTCGAGGTGGTGACGTGGGGTCGGATCGACCGCCAGGTGTCACCTTTCCGGGCAGGGTCCTTGACGGTGCGTCCGTCCCGGCCTCGCAGGCTCTTGCCGGTCTCGGGGTCTTTGACCGACGCAGCCCGGTACACCCGGCGGGTCTCGACCACCGTCCACGTGGTCGCGTCCGCGAGTTCGCTGTCTGCCAGCTCCGTCACGCCGCTGATCTCCCGTGTGCGGACGAACTCGGCTGCGGATAGCGATCCGAACAGCCGCATCCGACGGTTGATCGACAAGGCACGCCGCTCCATGCGGAGCGCGTACGCGCCGGCCTCGGGCTCCGCGCGCCACCGTGCGGCAAGCGCGTTCCGGCCAGCTTGTGGTGCCTGGAAACAGCAGAACTGGCAACAGGACCGTGGGTAGACGAACCCGTTCAGCGCCTTCTTCAGGTAGCTAGCGCACCAGGTTCGGTCGCGGCGCTTCTCGATCAGCGGATACCACGGGCGCCGGGCGTTCGTGGTGTAGGAGCTGTCTCGCTTGGCGCGCCACGTCTCCTCGGCGGCGAACGCGACTGCGTGCCGGAAGTCCGGCCTGACACGACCAGCGGTGATCTCGTCTGCGATCGCCGAGTCCAGAACCTCGCCCTTAGCTCGGTAGCTACAGAGACGACGTCCTGAGACGATCTGCGGCAGAGTCAGTGCATGTTCCATCTCTTCACCGAGATGCCATGCGCCGCGCGGGATCAGTTCGGTCGGTGCAGTGCTGTCGGCGAGGATGTCGTAACCGTCGCGAGTGGACTGTCCACCGCGCGCGACCTGGAGGAACCGAATCCCGTGCTCGCGAAGCATTGGCACCAGGTGCGCGTTGGCGGCGTCGATGGTGGATCGGTACTCGTCGCCGGTGATCGCGGTGATCACGAGCAACTCGTCGAGGTCGAAGCCGCGGGACTTGGGTTTGGTGCACCACAGGTGCAGAAGTGCCATCGAGTCGACGCCACATCCGTTGCAGAACACGACGGTGGCCGGTGGCCGACCGGTCAGATTCGGGTACTCGTGAACGTGGTTGCGCTCCAGCTTGGTCACCGGTCACCTCCTTTGTCTCGCAAACGTGAGCAGGGGCGGTCCCGCCACCGGGGAAGGGATGGCGGGACCGCCGGGGGCAGCGGTCAGCTGCCTGCTGTGGGGATGGGGTCAGGGCCGGGGGTGGTGTTCGATCCGCGCGAGCAGGTCACGGTCGTGAGTGACCAGCTCGACGCTGGTGCCGGGGCCGAGTTGGTGGGTAAGGACGTGCAGTGCGGTCCGGATGAGTGACTCCGGATCGTGGTGGTCGGTGCCGATCCGCACCCCGTACACGGTCGAGCCCGGTCCTCGTCCGGGCCGCTCCCCCAACGCCGTCCGCAGCGCGCGCCTCGCGTCTGTCGGATCTTGATCCGGATCGATGCCCAGTTCGAGGAGCCAGCTGGTGACCTCGCCGACAACGTCGCTGCCGGGCCAGCTTCCGTCGCCCTCTTCGATGTCTTTGATCCGGCTGAACAACGACAGAATCGCCGCGCCCTCCGGCGAGTTCGGGTCGACCACCGGCGGCGACGCGGACGGACGTCCGTACCTGTGGTCGTCCCAGTCTCTGACTGGAGCGTCTGCGCCGGTGTGGAGACCGCGAGGGTCATCGTGGTTCTTGAGGGCTCGCACAGCGATGGAATCGGCGGCGGCGTCGCTCACGGGCTGGGTGACCGCGAGCGCCTGGATCATTGCGTCGTAGATCGGCGCGTCCGCACTCGCTTGCGTCCGCACGTCTGACCCGGTCGACGTGTCAGCGCTGCTGTCTGGGGTGGTACCGATCGTGTTGGCGTGACGGTCAGAAGTTCCGTCCGTGTGATGGCTGTTCATGTGTCCCCTCGAGTTAGTTCGGCTAGGCAAGCGCCACCCGGGCCGCGTGTGTGTGGCAGGTCAGCTCCCGCCCGGAATGAGGCGGTGTCGCGGCGGTGCCGGTCGTGATGCGGGCGGCACCGCCGGGGTCAGGAGGTGCTCAGGAAGGACGGCGGTCTCGAAACTCCAGCGCTTCGGTGATCTCGTCACGGCCAGGGCGGACGAGGCCGGCGAGATCGGCGAGAGTCCATGCCACTCGCAGGGCGCGGACCCAGCCGCGCCCTGACATCGCACCGTTCTCCAACGCCTGGTCCAGCGGCGCGGTTGTCAACCGAGGCAACCGGAACTCAGCGTGGGTAAAGGTGGTGGCGGGCACATCGGCGTTGGTACTCCCCCGGTGTTCTGCCCAGCGTTGGGCAGCCCGGGTTCGCGCGGCGGACACCCGAGTGCGCAGATTGGAGCCGCCTCCGGCGCTGAGGTGCCCGGAGCGCTGTCATCTGGTGGACGGAGTCGCACCCGCAGGTCGACGCGGTCAAGCAAGGGGCCGGTAATCCGGGCCAGGAACCGGCGCCGCGCGTGCGGACTGCACGAACAGTCCTGTTCGGGCTGTCGGCAGGGACAGGGCGCGGTGGCAAGGACGAGTTGGAAGCGGGCCGGGTAGCGGAAGACCCCGTCTCGGCGGGCAAGACGGACCTCGCCGTCGTCCACGGCGCAACGCACGGCCTCCAACCGGTCGGCTCGGAACTCGCTGACGTCGTTGAGGAACAGGACACCCCGGTGGGCCTGCGTCATGGCGCCGGGCCTGGTGACGCCCGAGCCGCCACCCACCAAGGCTGGCATGGACATCGAGTGGTGTGGCGCGATGAACGGCGCGGTCAGCGCGAGCGAGGTGTCGGGCCCGAGGCAGCCCGTCACCGACTGGACCGCGGCGACTTCCAGCGCTTCCTCGTCGGTCAGCGCGGGCCGCAGCTGATGCAGGAGCGTGGCGTAGCGCCTGCACCCCGCGCCGGGGCGGCCGACCAGCAACAGGTAGTGGTCTCCGGCTGCGGCGACCTCCACCGCCCGGACCGCTTCGGGCGGACCCGAGACGTCGAGTGCGTCGGAGGCGTTCGCGTCCGCCATCGCCGCACGGCCGCCGGGCGAAGTGCGGTGCGCAACGTCGACGGCAGAGCCGACCGGATCGGCGATGGCCGAGGTGGCGACCGATGTGGTGGCTGAGGCGGCTTGAGCAGAGTCGGACAGCTGTCCGCGGAGCCCGGCGACGGCCGTAGCCAGCCGATCGGCGCCGACCACGCGGACACCAGGCAGCAGCGCAGCCTCCGGAAGTGAGCTGGTCGGCACGACCGCCCGGTCGAGTCCTGCCCGGCGCGCGGCGAGTAGTGCGGGCAGGACACCGCGCACAGGCCGTAGCTGCCCGTCGAGCCCAAGCTCGCCCAGGAGCACGGTGTGTGTGACCTCGTGAGCCGGGAGTTCGTCGGCGGCGGCCAACACCGCGCACGCCATGGCGAGATCAGCCAGCGTTGTGCCGTCTCGGAGCGGGTGGGAGGTCGTGAGCAAGACCGGTTCGGTGGGCCACGGCAGTCCGCTGTTGCGGAGTGCCGCGCGGATCCTCTCCCGTGTTTCCCGCTCGACGGGGTGGATCTGCGAGGCAGGGAGGGCGTCCGATGGTGTTGGCACGATCTGGGCGCTGATCGTGATGGGTGTTCCGTCGATGCCGTGTAGGGCGATCGACCTGGTGGCCGCTGCCCGAATGGTCATCAGAGCGTCACCTCCACTCGCCGCCGCCGTTTGTGCCGTGCCGGCGGACTCGTGACGGCGTGTGCGGCGGTGCGCATCGTCGAAAGCAAGAGTGCGGGGTGAGACATGGGATGTGAGCCCTCCCTGGGACGAACGGTGTGATCAGCCCGGTTCGGTGGCGTCATAGCGCTGGTAGCGGTGCTGGACCCACCAGTTGGTGATGGTGGCGGTGGTGAGCAAGTCGGTGGCGTCGACCAGGACGGCGACGTTGTCGCGCGCGAGGACGTCGTTGCTGGCCTTGAATAGTCGAACCATCGCGGCGTGTGCAGCACGCTCACGCGTACGGAGCGGTCCAGCCATCGCCTGCAGGCCCTCGTGGTTCAGGCCGATCACCCGCCGACGATGAGCGTCGTAGGCGGCCCGGTCGACGAGTCCGAGTGTCCAGACACGATCGGGGATGTTGGGAATGAGCAGTGAAATCGTGTCGTTGCAACGTCGACAACGGAACCGGTCGTTGCTCCCTGACGCGTCCCAGATGGACATTCCTGTCGCGCCGCTCGTTGTGCAACCGTCGGTGACACATTCACCGTTGAACAAACCTTTACGTGACATCGCTTTCCTCACCAGGAGTTGGTAGGTGTGGTGTTCGGGATGTGGCGGTCGTGCCGATCACCACTCTTTGACCTCGACCACCCGTGTTCCGACTCGACGCTCCGCCCAATACAGCGCGGCGTCTGGTGTGGCGAACCTGTGCCGGTGATGTGATGTGGTGAGCGTGACGAAGTCCGAGGACGCGATGGCCCATTTCCCGCGTGGGGTGCGAGCCAGGTGCAGCCATACATCTGCGTCGTGGGTGAACCAGGTCACCGTGTCCGCGTCATGCTCGGCGTAGAGGTCGCCGGTGATGTCGCTGCCGTTCTTCCCGTACTGGCGTTGGACGCGGGTCGGCTCGATCGGGCGGCCGTCCTCAGTCCACCACCGGGTGGTGTCGGTGTAGTCCTCGCCGCCGTCCTCGTTTTCCCGATAGGTCTGGACGATGGTGCGGGTGATCCCAGCGGTACCGTGACCGGCGATGCTGTGCGCGATGTCCGCGGCGTTCTCCGCGCTCGCCGCCTCAATCGAGAAGGTGGGGAGATCCGTTCCGGCGGAGTACCACCCGCCCGGATCGGGCCGGTCATGGATCCGTCGTGCAGAGATGCTGTATTTGGCCATACTGGTCGTCTCCGTCCACATAGGGCATCGCGCCGAGGAGTGGTGTTGTCGGGACTACGCCGCGCAGACATTGACCCGCGCTGAGTCCGGAGCTGGATAGTGGTGCCGTGTGATGACCGACGTGCCGGTCGTCGCGCGGTAAACGATCGTGGGAATCAATGCCTTGCGCGCCAAGGTCGCGGTGTGGGTCGCGCCGGCGGATCGTCCAGGATGAACGCCAGGCAGACGTCGGCACCCAACGCGATCATCGCCTCGTTCCGGCGGAACCCGGCCGAGCGGTCCAGAACGCCTCGGGTGCGCCACTGTGCGGGATGCCGCTCGACTCGACCGCCCCAATGTTCCCAGCACGCCTCGCACAACGCGTCCGCTCCACGGGGGCATGCACCGGACACCAAGATCGCCGAAGGGCGCCACACCTGAACGAGAGCGGCGCGGATCGTCGGGCGGTGGTTCCAGTTCCTCGAGCCAGTGATGAGAATCCGTCGCGTCACAACATCCTCCACAACAACGAAGGGTTGGGACCCTGCCGGAATGTGTCCGGTCGGGTCGGTGTGCGCGCGTTCAGCGTCGCCGCTGCGGTTCTGTCCAGCCGCACGCTCTTCGCGGCTGGACAGGTTCGCGGCGGTGAGGCATCGTGTAGCGCTCACCGGTCCCGACCGGACACACTGGACAGCACCGCGTACTACTTCGCCGTGCGGCTCAGGCTCTATTCGTTGTCGTGGTGGGGCTTGTCGTCGGTTAGGACGAGTGGGGTGTCCCTGCCGATGGCTTCGGCGAGACCGCGTCGGCGGGCTTCCCTGTCCAGGAGATCCGCGAGTTCAGGTGCGATGGCCTTCAGCTTGAGGTAGCGGGCACCGAAACCGTGGACGTAGCGCGGCATGCAGTTGGGACCGAACTCGGCGTCGATGATCCAGCACGTCTCGCCACGCAGGCGCGACAGGCCATAGGACCGTGAGTCGTCGGGAGCGGTGAAAGTGATCGTGAGGTGAGCGTCGAGACCCACCATGGCGCCGAAGACGCCGGGTTCGGCCCTGCGCTGCATGCTGGTCACGGTCGCCGACACCGTGATGGCGTCATCGCCGGCGTCGAGGGTGATGGTTTCTGGAGAGCTGGCCATGAGTGTTCCTCCACGCGGCCGGTGTCGCGCTGACAAAGCGGGGGTTCGTGTTGGCAGGTTCGGGTCAGTCCCACCAGATGCGGATGCGGTAGGGGTTCTCACCGGGACTGTTGTCGACGAACAGATCGGCGACAGTGGGGTACTGCTGGACGGTGATCTCGTCGGCGCGCATGGAGCGGGCCCAGGTGATCACCTTCTGCGCGTAGTCGCGCCGCTGCTCGTCGGTGTACCGGTCACCACCGCCCTTTGTGGACGCGATCCGTTGGTGGGTGAAGAACGGGACGTCGATGTAGAGAACGGCCGATCCTTCGGCGCCGAACTCGACCTGCATGGCGTCGTCGAACAGTGTCCCGATCGTGGCTGCGACCTCGCTGGGCATGAAGTTGTTGCCACCAAGGGCAGAGTTCATGACCGCATCGAAGGTCGCGCGGTTGGAGAGGTTCACCGTGAAGTTGGTCGAGACTCGTTGGCCGAGCTGAACGAACCTGACGATGTCGGCCTGGACGTTCCTGTGGTTGCTGTTCACGTTGTGCTCCTCGGGGATCATCAGCGTTCGCTGCATGGCGGGTAGCGGCCCGCCGACGCAGTTGGCCTCTTTGGGCGGACAGCAGCAAATCGATGTGGTACGCATCCGATGTGCCAAGCCACGGACGTAGCTGCGGATGGCGTGGTGTGCTGTCAGGCGGCGAGCGAGGCGCCGAGAAGTCGCTCAACCTCGTGGCGACGTCGACGAACCGCATTTGGGTCGCGCGGAACCGGTCAGTTAAAGAAAACGCGCGAACAGGTTCCTGCTTATGAAGGTGGCGATTTGCCACACGATTCTCGATGCGCCGACTAGCATCTTGATCACGATTAGAGAACCCATAATGACCGCCACGAGCAGCCAGAACACCATCGTGACAATACCCAGGGCGGTGGCTTTCACAGACGCTCACCGTCGAGTCCGTTTAGGTGTCGGGTCAGGTGGCGCATGGGCACTGTTGTGTCGGCGGGGATGGCCATGGATACCTGCGCTTTCATTAAGTGGAGGACACAAGGCGGTCCGGCCGATGCGGGCCGACTGAGGAACAGATCGATAATTGGCGTGGTGTGGCGCGTTAGCCGGCGAGACGTCGTGGCTGACGGGCGCCTGCCTCCAGGCCGTCCTCGATAGTGTTGAGGTCCTTGCTGGACGGTGTGCCGCGCCAGCGCGCTACGGCATCGCGGAGGCAGGCACGTGCCTCCTCGAGTGTCATGTCGCCACCCTGGGCCAAGCGTCCGAGTGTGAAGGCGGCTCGGACCAGCGTGTCGTGGCGGTAACCTTCAGGCGTCGCTGCGACGTTGTCGTGGATCGTGGTCAGGTAGGCGTCCTTGCGGACCTCGCTCACGGGTCCTAGCCGGTGCCAGGCGACCGTCGGATGCACCACGAGCCGCGGCGGACGCAGTAGCGGGATGAGCCAATCAGGCAGCGAGGCGATCGAGTGGTCGTTCGCGACCGTGTAGCGCCCGTGGGCGAGGAGAGATCCGGCGGCGACGACGTAGCCGCCGCTTCCCCGGCTGTCCACCCTCCACCCGAGCCTCGCCACGGTGTTCCGCAGATTGAGCACCTGGGGGATGCGGAAGTACAGGTGGAACCCGCCGGATGGTGTCTGCACCGTGTACGTATCGCTGGGAAGCGGTTGACCTGCTTGATCGGCCAGACGGGCCAAGACGTCGCGTCCGTGTCGCACGCCGGCCCATCGGGGTGGAGGGTCCTCGCCGTGCGCGGCGTCGAGATCGAGCACGTGCAGACTGGACGGCCCTGTTGCGACGCCGACGTTCAGCGGCCACTGCTGCCACCATCGCCGGATCAGGTCAGGGTCGCGGGTGGCGTGGGCCTCCCAGCCGCGGTGTCCCTGCGCGCACGGCCCGCGGCGGGGGCAGGTCTTCTCTCCGTGCAGCGCCGGCACCTTGCTGCGGGGCCATAACGGGAAGACGAACATGCCCAGGTCCGCGCTACGCAACGCCTCGCGTAGAAGGTGATCGTGGTCAACGTCGTGCATCCACGCCGTCACGAGTCACCACCGTGGTGATCGGCGATGGTGAGGTGCGCGCCGTTGCTGGCGGCCGCTATCAGCCGCGTGGCACGCGGGGTGCCCATGCGGTACTCGGCCATCACGCTGCGCCGCGACAGCGGCTCTCCCTGCTGCTCACGCTCCCGCAGAGCCTTGATCACCTCGTGATCAGACACATCCGGTCGCGGGCCCTTCCTGGGCTGGCGCAGCCGATCAGCCACCGTTGACTTCCGGCTCCGCGACGACTTCGTCCGGGTCGTACGTACTCCGGTGGGTTCCGCAGCAGCGGGTGATGCAGCCGGGTCTGCGACGCCGTGCGGCCCTTCGGCGTCACGGTCGACGCCGCCGGCGACCGGTACCGCGGCCGGTACTGGTGCCACCGACGCGGTGCCAGTACCAGCGTCAGGACTCGACGCCGAGGACGGCGTGGTGTGGGCGGCGTGACGGTGCATCGTGAGCAGCAACGCGGCCAGCATCAACGGCGGGACGGCACCGAGGACAGCTGCTCCGGGACCGACGTACAGCCAGTCCGCGACGTTGGCCGCCAGGGATAAGCCCACGGCCGACAGCGACAGGCACGCGGCCGCGCGTTTGGCTGGCGAGTTCGACATCCACAGGTCCATGCCCACTGCCGCCACCGCGTCCAAGCACAGCGGATAGAGCCAGGACAGCGCCCCGAAGCCCCACCGTTCGGCGAGATTCTTCGTTGAGATATAGGAGATGACGCCCGTGTCGGCGATCGTCACGAATGCCATGAGCCGAAGCCGGACACGCTGAGGGACCCTTATGTTTAGCGAAGAAAACGAACGTGCCACAATAATCCTTTCCATATTGGCGCGAGCCGAGCAGAAGCGGCAGTTATGACCGCGCAGCGAATGCCGAACACTGACAGATCGCGGGATTTCATGCACAATGCAGAATTCCGAGACCGCGTGACGAGATGGTAACCGTTCGACCATCGGGAAAGGTGATCAAATAGCCTGATGCGGTGCGCCGCACACGAACCAGAACACCGTTCTTGTCTCGGAAGATGGCGTCGCGCATGACTGATTCCTTCGTTGTGTTGCGGAGACTTCAGACGGCTTTATGCCGATTCCGGAGTCGCGCTGATTGCGATCACCGCGACGGCAATGCCGCTGGCGTCCGGCCCCTGGCCGTGGGGCGCTTATCGCGTCAGCCACGTGAGCCGCGGTGGGTCAAGCCGCCCGCGCCGAGACTGGGGGAAACTCGATTGGTGCGGCTTGACCCACCGCGGTGGCGTGGCAGACTGAGCGCGCCCCACGACCCGCGGGCGGGACGCGACATCGCCAGGCTCCTCAAAGGGTCCGGTGACAGGCTCGGTCAGCGTTGCGCCGCGAGTTCGATGATGCGGCGCATGGGCTGGTTCTTCTTGAACGGCTCTCCCATGCTGGCCTCGGCGCCCGCATACTCCTGTGCCAGGGCGGGATTTAGTTGTGCGGATCGAACCAAGTCGTCCTTGGCTGCGAGGGGGCAGAAGCGGCAGGACAGCCGGCGCATACCCTGGTCGTACGCCGGGTGGTAGAGAAGGGACTGGGCGTGGATCGTTGACCAGACCTGCTTCTCGGTCAGATGGTGGATTGGCAGCCAGGTGTCTACGATCCGCTTCGTCGCTGCGGTCATCCGATGCCGCTCGAGAATGGGCTTCTTGGCGCGGGCGGTGGACTCCTCGGCGCGCATCCCGAGCGCGTATCCGACGCGGATAGGACGGCCAAGTCCCATATCGCGGGCGACTTCGTCGATGTAGTCCCGACCGACGGCTGTCTTCAACTCGCTGGTGCAGTAGCGCGCGAAATGGCCCGGCCACCTGCCACGCGAGAGGATCCGGGCGAACAGGCTAGGCCACCGAGAGCTGCGGCGGACCGCGAAAGGCACCCCGTACCGCTCGGACGTGCGACGTGCGACGTCTTCGGCGCCCGGCCACTCGACCAGGTGGCCGTTGGGTGTTGAGCCGAGGTCGCAGTGCAGCACTCGAACCTTGTGCAACGCGCCAGCGGCATCTGCCAGTCGGCAGACCATGTCCAGGCACAGGACTGAGTCCTTTCCACCCGAGTTGCCGACCACGACGACGTCTTGGGCATCCCAGTCCAACTCGGCCGGCGCGGCGGTCGCGAACAACGCGGGCTGCGCACCGCATGGGGTGCCGCAAGCAGGGCCTGGGCGCTCGTAGTTCGTGCGACGCGGTCCTTGCGCGGAGATGCCGGTGGCCATGACGATGCCCTGCGAGACCGAGTCAACGACCGTGCCGGACACGGGTCCTCCCGTTCGCTGTGTTGATGTGGGTGGTTGGTCAACGTCGTCGAAAGCGGGTTAGTGATCGGGTGCGAGAACTGTGGTGCCGCGTGCTGAGTCGATGAACTCGTAGCCGTCCATCTGGTGGGCGCGGACGTACGCTTCGGGGTCGAATCGAACCCAGTCGCACGACGCCGTGTGTTGATAGGAGTCGGGGAACAGTTCCTCGAACTCGGACCACGCGAAGTCACCTTCGTTCTCCCAGACTCCGCACATCCGGTCCGTGAAGTCGGTGACTGACTCCTCGACAGATCCGTCGCCGCGGTCGTTGAGGATCAGCGCGAACGCGTCTCCGTGCTCGGCGATGGCTGCGGCAACCGCGACTATCCGGGACAGTGAGGTGTACTCGTGGACCTTGTAGCCGTCGAACCCCTCGTAGTCGTGGATCGCGTAGTCTTCGGCCACACAGGACAGTCCGCGTCTGACTGCAGGTGACTCCGCCAGCATCCTGGCAACTTGGGCGGCAACGTCGTCGAGATCCGTTGACTCGTCCAGTGATACCCATGTGCCGTGGAGGATTCCGCAGTTGTAGTCTGCGAGTGACGCGACGTAGATCTCAGGCATAGGTTGCCTTTCATCGGTGGTATGCGACTGCATGTTCACGTCGCCAGTAGATCCATGTGGTTGCCTGGACTTCTGCGGGTGTGACGCGCAGCCCTAGTTCGGCCGAGAGGCGTTGAGCGGCGCGGCGGTACTTGTCGGCTACCTCGTCGTAGGCTCCCGCTCGGCGCAGGTGAGTGCTCCGAAGCTTGTCGCCAAGCACTCGACCCGCCGCGATGTCGATCGCATGCCGGTCGACCACGACCGCTGATGGCTCGGCAGGATCAGCGATCGTCTTCCAGAACGCGCGAACCTTGGGGCCGCTGACGATGCACTCGGGGTCGACGCCGGCGATGATCCTGCGAGCCTTGTGCGCGTTGGATCCGAGAGTCCGTACTGGCTGTCCGGAGTAGAGGTTGCGGGCTTCCGCGATGTTCCGCGGCCAGGAGAGCAACGGCGACAGCACAGCGATCACCGCTGCGGCCCGAGCGGGATCGGCAGGATCGAGCCCTACCGCGATCTCGTGCGCCGATGCGTACCAGCCCTGTCCCTCGGAGCGATCGACCGGAGTCGCAGCACGGAACACTCGTGTGATGTTTCGAGTGGACACCGAAAAAGCACTCATAGACGGACACCGCCGTCTGTGCCGGGACTCCAAGGCGTCTCGGTCCATCCGTCAGGCCCACACGACTTCCGGACAAAGTGGATTTCGTATGTGTAGTAGCCGAAGTCGTCTCCGCAGGGGGACAACTCCGGCTCCGTCGCGGCATAGGTTCCGTCACCGTGGTCCTCGAATCCGCGCGGCAGCTCACTCAGGGCAGAGAGCACGTAGTCCCGAACCATCTCGTCGTAGGAGTCGTAGTACGGCGCCACAACGGTTTCCGCCCAGTCCACAACCGGACAGATATCGTTGCGGGACTTCCAGAACGACGTACGGCCCTGCGTGGGGTCCACCCAACCGTGGCTGTCCCGCTGCTCACCGGTGATGTCCGACCGTGTGCCGGTCATAAAGGCATAGATGTGACTCATGGATGTCTCCAGAGGCGATGTCGCACGATGTGGTCGGCGACGAATCGACGGAGTGAGGTGGTGGAACGGCGACGGCTGGTGCGCGCCGAAGGCTCGTGGAGTGCGCACCAGCCGTCTGTCGCTGGCGTGAAAAGCCGTGGCGTCAGGCAGCGACCGTGTCGTCGGACAGCTCGGAGACATCAAGCTCGCTGTCGTCCAGGTCGACGTCCGCGAGGACATCGTCGTCGGGGTCATCGGTTGACGACTCGTCCTCGTCGTGGGCGATGCCCGTCGCGCTGGTGTGGAGTGCCTCGTCCTGGTCGTCGTCTGTGTCTGCGGCGGTGCCCGGTTCGGGGGCTGCGGGTGCGGCGGAGGTCTGAAGGTGCGGCCAGTCCTTCTTGTCCGCGTCCGGGTCGAGAACCAGCTGCTCGGAGATGTTCTTCGGAATCTTGGTTCCCCACAGGTCGACCAGCAGCTGGAAGTAGATGCGGTCGTTGTTCGTCGGTCCGCGCCAGGTGTTCTTCGCGTACGCGAGGTCGTACGTGACCTCGAACGCGGCCAGCAGGAACGCGAGATTGATCATCGTCGCGCGGTCGGCGGTGGCGCGCCGCAGCTTCGTGGCGAGCTTGGCCTGCTTGCCGCGCTTGGTCGTGAACCCCAGGAGCTCGTAGGCGAGCGCCTTGCTCTTCGGGGTGTGCTCGATCGCGCCGTCGTAGGTGGCGAGAGCGATGTGGTGCTGAACGCGCGCTGGCAGCTCGTCCGCCGCGAGCAGCTCGGCGAGCTTCTTGCGCCGGACAGGGATCGCGGCGAGCCACTTCTTGTTGTTCCGAACGACCCGGTTGTGCTCGGCCTTCTCGGCTGCGCTCCGCTTGCCCTTGCGCGCTCCCGAACTGTACGAACCGCTACCCGCAGCCGCGGAGCGAACGTGGCCGCGGATCTCCCAGTGGCGGCACCAGTACTGAACGCTGGGCTCACTGTCGTAGTAGTTCGTGATCACACGGGCCGCGTGCCCCGAGCATGCCTTGTGCGCGTCGAGGTCGTTAGAAAGCCGACTCTTCCGTTCCTTGTCCTCGAACAGGTCCGTGAGCCGCTGGGAGGATGCGACTTCGTGGTCCTCAAGAATGTGCACGTTGTCCGCACGCAGTTTCTCGACCAGCTCGTCCCGGGCGATGCGCGTGGCACGTTCCTGCTGCAGCTCCGACACGGTGTGGTCGAACGTGTCCGGGTCCTCGGCAAGGGTCGTGTTGAGACGGTCGCAGGCATCCGGGTCGTCGCCGAACTCCGCGAACGCGTCCGCCTGCTCGAAGGAGAGCTGGTGGTTCTCCGTGAGGGCACTGCGGGCCATGGCGTTCGCGTGCACACGACGGCCGGCCCTGACGATTTCGGCGGGGATGCTGAGCTGGGCGGCGATCTCCTCGTCGCCGAGGCCGTCGAGGGCCATCTGCTCGAGGATCTCGACCTTCTCGATCGCCGAGAACCCCTTGCGCTGCTCGTTGAAGATCCACATCTCGCGCAGCCACGCGTGGTCGGACTCGTCGGTCAGGTCCGTGATGATCACCGGCATGACCAGTGCCTCGGCGGCGCCCTTCGGAATGTTCTCGTCGATGTGCTCGATGAGGGCGAGTGCGCGCTGGTGCCCATCGTGCATGCGCACGCCGTCCGCGCTCGGGTGCACGACGGCCGGCTGAAGCACCCCGTGCTTTCCGACGCTGTCGACGAGGTCGGGGTTCTCGCGTTTGATGTCCTCGATGGTGCGCGCGTTCTTGTCCAGCAGGATCGTGCGGGGATCCATCAGCTCGAACCGGGTGTTGGTCCAGCGCGAGGGGGAAAGCATGGTGGTCATCGGTGGCATGTCCTTCCGTGGAGCGTGGAGGAATGCCCATCCCGGGGTTCGCGGCCTCGTTCTGCCGCTCGACCCTCAGCACGCTGTTGGCGTGGCCGCTGGTCGAGTGTGGGAGGGCGCAACCGCAAGGGACTACAGCGCAGCGGGTGTCAAACCCCCGCGCTTTTTGGGGGTTTGACACCCGCTGAGGTGTCGTCCACGCTGTCGCGCCCCTCCCACACGGGCAGCGGTCACGCGTCGCGCTCCTACCGCCTACACGCCATACCTACCCCAGGCGACGGACGGTTGTGCCTGAGCCCCGCGGGGTGTTCGGTCAGGGTGTCGGTGGTCCGTCCATGTCGATGATCGGGCGAAGTCCAGTGGCGGCGGCGGTGGCGTACATGACGCCGTCGTGCACGGTGAAGGTGTGCTGTACGCCGTGGACGCGGTCGCAGCCTCGACGGGAGGCTTCGCGAGCGAGTTCGTCGAAAATGGTGGTGAGCAGGGCCGACGGATCGCCGACGTGCGCGGTCCCGGTCACGTAGACGAAGACGGGCTCGTGGCTGGCCGCGATGTCGTAGGGCGTGGGCGTGGTCGCCAATCGTGCGGCCTGGGCGAAGTCGTGGCGGGTGTGCGGCACCGGCTCCTGCGCTGGGCCCATCGCAGCTCCCGGCCCGGGGTTAGACCTAGCGCCATGCGACGGCGACGGCGACGGCGGGGGCGGGCCTGCCGAATCGCGACGGTTGCGGCGTTCCCACATGACGTGGTGTCCCTTCGATCAAGGGCTCGACGATAACGGAGCGTTGTTGATGACCGACGCGTGTTGACCGACGATGTCGGTGATCGTCGGTGTGTGCGTCATTCCGGTGATGGTCGTTGTCGCTTCGCCTCGGCCAACCGTTCGATCATGTTGCGGATGAAGCCCAGGTCGGCGGGGTCGAGCTGAACGAGCTCGCGCAGGTGCACGCCGTGGGCCTCGAGTTCTTTGATCGCCGCCACGGTCTCGAGGTCTTCGGCGACTCCTCGGGCATAGGCGTCGTCGTGAAAATATCCGGGTTTGACGTCGAAGAAGTCCGCGATGGCCGCGAGCCTGTCCAGGCCGGGCTTGCCGACCTTGCCGTGGCGCAGCTGTGAGACCCAGTAGCGCGAGCACCTCTGGCCGGTGACGTCGCGGACGTGATTGGCCACTTCCTCGTCGGTGTGCTTGCGGCCGTCCGGCCGCTTGATGTCGGCGAACAACGTGTTCAGCCGGCGCGCGACCTCGTCGGCCGGCGTCTCCGCCGGTGTCTCCGCTGGTGTCGTCACCGGCGAGGACTCTTGCTGGTCCACAGCCCCTCCACGAACGCTAGGCGGGAGGATGAGCAACCAGAATGCTCGGAAACCTTGACATTCTGGTGGCGTCACCTAGTCTCGTCAGTGTCGAATGATAGTGGATGGCCACATTAGAGGGAAGGTGGCCACCCCGGTCGAGGGTCGCACGGGAGGGCGATCCCGGCCACGGCTCCATGCCAGGCCCGCACGATGGGGGATGCGATGAACGATCACGGTTGGCTGCCCACCAGGAGGGCAGGTGACGGCACGCTCGTCGGTAGCGCGGCCGGTCACGCGGCACGGGAGGTCGCGTGATGAGCCCATTCGACCAGGCCGGGGCCGGGCGGTCTGATAGGGAGGATCGGACCGCCCGCCCCGGCCGACCACCTGCCCGCCACCGCGAGGACGCTCCACAAGACGACGTGGCCCCGCACGCGGGCGAGCGACCAGCAGACCTCACGCCGGCAGCGACGGACTCCGTTGACGAGCAGACACCCGATCAAGCCGCCGGCAGGTCGGCGCCACAGGCAGACCAGCGCACCGCCGACGATGCCCGAACCCAGGAGCCGGTCGGAGTCCCCAACCGGGCCAACGAAGCCCGGGTGCGACTGATGCCCCGCGGATGGCCAAGGAAACAGACGGCGTCACTCTGGGAACGGCTGGCACAGCCGCGGCCGCCGCTGCCGATCCTCGTCGGTGGCGCCGAGGGCGGCGTCGGCACCAGCACGGTCACCGCGCTGCTGGCCGAACTGATCGCCGCCGCCTCCCCCGGCCCGACCATCGCGGTCGACCAGTGCGGCACCGCGTGGGGTTCGTTAACGCGGCGCCTGGTAGGCCAACAGGTGGGGCTGCGAGCCGGGCTTGCGCGCACGCTGCTGGGCGAGCACGTCGACCCGCGCGAAGTGATCTCGATGGCGCCCACGACGTCCGCCGGTGCCGCACTGATCGACGACCGCGCCGGGTACACCTCGCTGCACGAACTGCTCCGCCTGATCTCGGTGACCTCCGGCGCGATGACCGTCGACGCCGGACGTGTCGACAACGTGTTCGCCGCGCGACTCGATCTGCAGCCCGTGGTCGTCGTGGTCGGCCGTGCGGACGTGATCGGTGCGGAGGCGGCGTGCGCCGCTGTCACGTTCCTGCGGGAACTAGCCACGCGGGCACGGTTACCGGCAGAACCGGTCGTGGTGCTCTCGTCCGTCGGCGCCACAGGGTCGTCGACCGAGCGGCGGCGTTCACAGGCGGCCACAACACTCGTGGCCGCTACCGGAATCAGCCATCTGGTGCACCTCCCCCATGACCCACGGTTGGCCGCTGGTCAGCCGCTGCGGTTGGACCAGGTGGGTAAGTCAACCGCGATCGCTGGGATGCGCATGGCATCGGTGGTCGGACGTATCCAGGGGGAGATCTATCGTGCTTACCGACGTCCTGCAGCATCTGCTGCCGCTGCTGGATCAGCTGCACGGTGACCATCAGCAGCACCTCGTCCACCAGGCTGTCGGGCTGGTCCTGAACCAGCCGTCACCCCAGCCGCCGCCGGGTGGCCCCGATTTCTCAAATATCACTCCGGATTCACGGGGCGTGCCGAAATCGGGGGTGATGTATACGATCGCCCAGGTGATTCTGTTCTTCGGACTCGGGATCTGCTTTCTTGTCCTGCTGTTCGGCATCATCACCTGGGTGGGCGGGCACATCGCGGGCGGCATGCACTTGTCGCAGAACGCGAAAACCAACATGATCCGTGCCGGTTTCGGCGGTATCGGATTGACCGCCGCCGGCGGAATCTGGTCATGGATCACCGCCGTCAGCTGATTGACGCAGCTACTTGAACGACTAGTTGATCACGCGATCAATCCGACTCCGACAAGACGAGGGAGTTGTCGTGCGCAAAAACAGGACCACTGGGTATAGTCCGACGAATTCGCATCTGCGGTTCCGCCGGATTGTTACCGGTGTCGCGGCAGTGGTCGTCATAGGGCTCGTCGCGGGCGCGTTCGCGCTTGGTCGCGCGTCCACCGGTGAGACCGCCACGCCGCAGGCACAGCCCACGGCGGCGCGGATGGAGAACGGCATCCCGGTACCCACTCGTCACTCGGTGGCGGGTGCCGCCACGGCCGCGATCAACTTTCAGATTGCCGGTTTCCGGGTCGCGGCCGGGACGGTGGACGGGTCTGCAGCGGCCTCGACCCTGCTGGCCTCTGATGCGGACGAGGGCGCCCGCCAGGTGCTCGAAGCACCGACGGCTAATGACGACCAACTCGCCACGACCCGCACCACGTTCGCTCCACTGTCGACCCTCGTGGTCGCCTATGGGGACGACCGTGCGGACATCCAGGTGTGGGGCGTTGCCGCGACCTCGTCGCAGGCGAACCCCGTACCGGGCGGGATGGCCACGTGGGGCCGCTCGACCATCACGGTGGTGTGGGACGGCCGCCAGTGGCGCGTCGACACCGTGTCCTACGAGCGTGGTCCGTGGCCGGTGCGCGCGGATGAGCGGCTGGTGGATTCCGAGGGAGACTTCGGCTTCCGGTTCAGAGAGCTGACCGACACGGGGTGGAGCTATGTTCCGGAACCGTAGCGCCCACTCCGTCGACGACGTGTCCGGCAGCGCTGGCCCGGACCGCGCATCACGCCCAGGGCTATTGCGGAGAGTCAGCGCCGCCCTGGTGGTCCTGTTCGGACTCCTGCTGGCGCAGGGTCCGTCCGCCGCGGCCGATCCGGTGGATCCGGCGACCGTGCCAGCGCATCTGCGGCAGTACGTTCCGGACAGTGCGGAGTGGCAGACCTCGCCGTGGATGAGGTCCGAAGCCTGCCGTGACCACGGGGGTGACTGGTCCACTTACACCGCCTACCTGATCAAGGATTTCCCCGATTTGCTGGAGTTCTTCCAACCGGACTTCGCGGGCACGGACGACAACGCTGGACCGCGCAAGGATCTCCTGGTTCGGGGGTATCGCGATCTCGCGGTGAACCTGACCGTCCCCAGTGGATACTGCATCGACCAAATGAAGCGGTGGGCGAAGCCGAACCCGACGTTCCAGCCGTTCGGATTCGAGTGGGGCAACGTCGACACCGGCAGCGACCATGGCGTGCGCCCGTGGTCGAGGTGCAGCAGGACCGATCAGGGCGGTGCGCCGGACGCCGTGGCACCGTGCCGGGGCTTCTATATCTCCTGCGACGGTGCGATAACCCAGCAGGAAGACCAGTCCTGCCAGGCGTGGAACGCCTTCTCCGACGACTACGTGCAGCGCATGAACACGGTGCTGCACAAGGCATTCACCCAGTACGCCGTCGTGGTAGACGGCCGCGAACAAACCAGAACCTGTTACGGGTGCAAGAGTCCGGCCGAGGTCGCGCAGGAATTCTTGAACTGGGTCGCCAAGAAGGGAATGGAGCAGGTCACCAGTTTCATCGTCTCAGGCATCACGAAACTGTGGGCCGTCTTCATGACGATCGCCGTGGACTACTCGTCCCCGAACCTCGGCGGCGCCGCGTTCGCGTCGGTGTACAACCTGATCGCGGGTATAGCTCTCGCCCTCGCGTTCCTCGGCTGGCTGGTAACGCTCGCCACCTCATGGAAACGTGGGCGCCTCCAGTTCTCGCTACTCGGCGGCATCAAGGCCGCGGTCGGCGTCACCTTGGCGGGAGTCGGCGCGATCTTGATGTTGCAACTTGCCGACGAGTGCACCATGTCCTTGATTGCCGCCGGTGGTGACATCGCCCAGCAAGCGGATTTCACGACGAGTCTCGTCAAAGCCAACCCGCTGGTCGCGATCCTCGTCGGACTGATCGCAGCGGTATCACTGCTGTTCGCGATCGTCTTCCTGGTCCTCAGCCCCGCGTTGGTCGAGATGTGGGCTCTGTTCGGCGCGGCGGCCGCGGCGGGACAGGTGCATGAGACGACCGCGGACTGGGTGTGGCGGTGGGCCGCCCGCCTGACCGCCTTGGCATGGGCCAAGTTCTTCATGGTCGGCGTGATGTTGCTGGCGCAGGCGTTGCTGATGCCGCTGGAACCCGGTGAGGACCCGGCCCGCCAGGTGGTCGACGTCGTGCAAGGACTCGCGCTGTGCCTCGTGCTCGTGCTGTGCCCGTGGCTGTTATGGGAACTGGTCGATTTCATCGGCGACCGCGTCGGCGGGCCGGCGGCCAGCGGCGGCACAGCCAGCCGAGGCGCGAGCACGGGAACCAGGCGTGGCGCGTCGATGACCGGAAGTGCGGTGCGAACCGCCGTCACCGCCATGGTTTCCACCGCCGCCGACATCGGCCGTGGGTGGAGAGACGGGAACTCGACAGGACAAACCGGAAGTGGTCGCGGCACCGGCTCGACACCCACTCCGCAACCAGAAAACCACTCTGACCCGCGCACCGGCGGTGCCGGAACCGGCGACACGACACCGGGGACCTCTTCTGGGCAAAGTCACCAGCCGGGCCAGGTGACGTCCGTGGGCAGCGGCGGCGGGAACGACCAGATTCCCACGGCCAAGCCACCGGCCAACCTCGGCAGGGTCGTGGCCAGCTCGCAGTCAGCGACCCGGCAGCCGGCCACGAATCCGACCTCCCCGGCGCGCGAATCGACCACCGCGAACAGCCCAACCCGGCCACCACCGCCATAAGGCGACACACCGAAGGCGGAACAAGCACGCGCTGCCAGCAAACGAGAAACACACAACGAACGGGGGAAGAGACGGTGGAGGAGGAGTACTCATTTCCGCCACGGCGGACCAACGGGGTGATCGGGAAACTCGGCCTCGGGCAACTGGTCGCGATCGTCGTCGCGATCGCGCTGCCATGGCTGGGGATCCAGACCGGGTCACCGGTCGCGTTCGCGGTCCTGCTGGCGGCCGGTGGACTGCTGGTGTGGGTGTCGTTCATGCGGATCGGCGGCCGGTACGTCACCGAATGGGCCCGACCCGTGGCTGGCGCGGTGTGGTCACGGCTGCGCGGCAGCCACGTGTACCGGGGCGCGGTGTTCGGCCCGAACAGCCTCGCGCACCGCATGGACCTTCCCGGTGACCTCGCCTCGATGCGGATGATCTCCGCCCCCAACCCGGACGGCCGCAGCCGCATCGGGCTGGTCCTCGACGAGGCGACCCACACGGTGACCGCGACGCTGCTGACCGAAGGGACGCCAATCGTCCTGGAGGAGTCCAGCGAACAGCAGGCTCGGCTCGCCGACTGGGAAGCGGTGATGGAGTCCACGTGCGACGAGGACACCGCCATCGCCCGCTGGCAACTGCTGTTCCGCTCGATGCCGGACGCCACCAACATGGCCCAGCAGTACTACGCGGACAAAGTCACCGACCGGGACACACTCCCGGCGCAGGCGTTACGGGAACTGGTGTCGCAGGCCGCGCCCGTCGCGCAACGCCACGAAGTGTTCGTCGCTGTCGCGTTCAACCTCCAGCGGCTGGCCGCCGACATCAAAGCCAGCGGCGGCGGCGACGAGGCGATCGGCGTGGTGGTCGTCGAGCGGCTCGCCGAACTGCAACGCCAGATCATCGAAGCGCGGATCCCGGTCCGCGGCTGGTTGTCCCCCGCACACTTCGCCGCGGTGATCCACACTCAGTTCGACCCCGATTCCCTGCCGCTGTACGACTTGCAGTCCGGTGAACGGCACGAGTTGGACCCGCGCACCGCCGGGCCCAGCGCAACCGAGCGGCAGTGGCGCGCCTACCTGCACGACTCCGCGGTGTCGAGCACGGTCTGGGTGCACGAGTTGCCGCGCCGCCCGGTGAAAGCGGGCTGGTTGACACCGCTGCTGCAACAGTCCGACATCCGCCGCTCGATCTCCCTCGTGGTTGAACCGTTGTCGCCCGCGCGGGCCGAACGGTCCATCAACAACCAGCGACTCGCTGCCGCTGGCTCGATCTACATGAAACAGAAGCACGGCCTCGTGGTCGACGCCCGCACGGAGCGAGAACTCGACGCCGCGCAACGTCTCGACGACGAACTCGCCACAGGCGCGGGGTACTTCCGGTACTCGATGTTCGTGTGCTGCTCGGCCCCCGACGCCGAACAACTGCGACGGGCGGTCACCTCGGTGCGGCGGCGCCTCACCCGAGTTCGGTGCTCAACCATGGTGCTGTACGGGGAGCAGGACCAAGCGTTCTTCGCCGGTGCGCTCCCCCTCGCCCGCGGGCTGGCGCCGATGCGGGGGTTGACCGGATCATGACCGACCCCCGTCACACAGAACCGACTCCAGAGGTGTCGGACCTGCGCCATCCGGACACACTGCCGGCCGGTTTACTCGAGGACATCCGTCGGCGGGCGCAAACCCGGGAACGGCACAAGTCCCGGGTGGACAGCGCACAGCGTGAGCAGCGTCAGCGGAACGACGAGCCTCGGCGCGACCGCCACGGCGCGCACGGTGCGGGATCAGGTCGGCTGGCGCACCGGATGCGGCTCCCGGCACACACAGCCAGCAGCGGGGTGCTGCGGACCTGGTACCCGTGGATCATGGATCCCGGCTTGGGTGTGCCGGGCGCCTACATCGGGATCGACCTCTACAGCCGCGCCAGCTTCTTGTTCGACCCGTGGGAGCTCTACGCCGCCGGCGCGATCACCTCCCCCAACGGGTTGATCATCGGCGAGATCGGGTCCGGAAAGTCCGCGCTCATGAAGTCGCTGATCGTCCGGTTCCTGGCGGCCGGCATCCCGTTCTCCTGGGTGGACATCAAGGACGAGTACACCGGACTCGCCCACCACCTCGGCGTGGAACCCCTACGGCTCGGCCCCGGTCTCGGCGTCCGGCTCAACCCGCTCACCGCGCACCGCCGCCACCCCCAGCAAACCGAGATCGAATGGCGCGGCGCGGTGAAAGCACGACGCCTCGCCCTGCTGGAAGGGCTGATCCACGTACGGCTCGACCGCGCGCTGTCCATGACCGAACGCACAGCCGTCGAACTCGCCCTCGACACCTGCACCGGCCAACTCGCCGGCAGCGCCCGCGCCGAGCTGACGCCCGCGTCGTTGCCCGGCGTGGTGGCCAACCTCACCGCGACCGACGCCTGGCGCGACGAACTGGCCGAACGCGGCATCACCGCCACCCAACTGCTCGACGAGTCCCGCGACGCCCGACTCGCCTTGCACGGCCTCGTCGGCGGCGCCCTGGCCGGCATGTTCGACTCCACAGAGGACAACACCCGGTTCCTGGACTTCGACGCGCCCGGCACGATCCTCAACCTGCACGCCGTGCGCACCGACCAAGCGGTGACCGTCATGTCGATGGTATGCGCCCAGTCCGCCATGGAAGCCGAGCTGATGCGCCCGGACGCACGCCCCCGGCTGGTCGGCTACGACGAAGCCTGGCTGGCGATGCGCTACGTCCCTCTACTTCGGCGGTTCCAAGAGCAATACAAACTCGCCCGCGCGTTCGGGATCTGCAACCTGATGGCCGCCCACCGCCTGACCGACTGGAACGCCGTCGGCGCACACGGATCCGAGGCCGCACGCCTGGCCCGCGGCCTCCTCGAGGACACCGGCTTCAAGATCGTGTACCGGCAGGTCGAAGCGTCACTGGAACTCACGCGCGACCTGCTCGGCCTCACCGACGTGCAGACCGCCCTGCTGCGGTACCTGCGCAAAGGCAGCGGCATGTGGCTACTCGGGCAACGGGCGTTCGTGGTCCAGCACCTGCTGTCCAGCATCGAGGAACCCTGGGTCCAGACCGACTCCCGCATGCGCCCCACCGGCAGCGAACCCGCCAACAACGGCAGCGACGACCACTCCGAGGGCCTGTCCGACGACGAGTGGGAAGCGCTGCTCGATGATCCGGGGGTGTCCTGAATGGCCACCAGTCCACGGTCCCGCCGATCCCGTCGACAGGTCGTGCGCGCGCTTCACCGCGAGGAAGCCGCCGGCATCGCCCTGGGCGCAACACTGGCGCTGTTCATCTCCCTCGGGCTGGCCGGGCAGTTGGCGTCGCTGGTGACCGGGCAAGGGTGGCCCAGCTGGCGCGGCCACGGAATCCAACCCGTCCTCGACGTGCTCGCGCACCCCGGCGACCCGATGCGCACCTGGCCGGGACTCCCCACCGACCCGCCGTCGAGTCCGTCGAGCCCGGTGTACTGGCTGGTGTTCGCCGGCCTGGTCACCGCGCTCACCGCCGCCGCCTGGGTCCTCGTGCGGCTGCTGCTGGGCGCCCGGTCAGCACCGGGCTTTGCGGCACGCCGCGACGTCGCCAAACGTCTCGGCGCACAGGCATTGGTCCAGCAAGCACCGCGCCTGCGCCCCCGGCTGGTGACCAGCACACCGCGGCCGACCGCCGTCCAGATCGGAACGTGGCGAGGACGGGACGTGCACACCGGCGTGGACTGCTACTCCTCCGTCCGCCAATCCACCTACGTCCTCGGCCCTTCCGAGTCCGGCAAGACCAGCGCCGTGGTCATCCCCGAAGCCCTGGATCACGACGGTCCGCTGCTGGCCCCGTCCAGCCGGGCCGAGGTGATCGCCGCGACCTGGAAAGCCCGCCGCGAGCGAGGCAACGTGCTGCTGTTCGACCCGCTCCAGCAAGCCGCAGCACTACCGCTGCTGCGGTGGGACCCGGTGCAGGACTGTGCCGACCCCACCGTGGCCATGCGCCGCGCCCAAGCACTGATGTCCTCAGTAGACATGAGCGGTGTGGAGAACGGCAACGCCTGGAAAAGCCGAGGCCAAGCCATCCTGCGCAACCTGCTGCACGCCGCCGCCGTGTCCAGCGGCGACATCCGCACCGTGCTGCGCTGGTCGTTCGACCAAACCAGCCACGAACCCGTCGCCGCGTTGCGGCGCAGCACGCTCGTACCCCCGCAATGGGTCGACCAGCAGCACCAGGTCATCAACACCCCGGAACGGCAACGCGCCGGCTACTACATGCCCGTCGAAGGCGCGATGGACCCGTTCATGCACCCCGCCGTCCTCCACACCTGCACCCCCAGTGTGGACGAGCACTTCGACACGATGAGCTTCTTCTTCGACTCCTCCGGCCAGTCCACTGTGTACCTGCTGGCTCAACGAGGCCAAGCCGTCGGTGTGCTCGACCTGCTCGCCGCGCTCATGGAGGACGTGCTGCACCACGCGCGGGACCTCGGCCAGTTCAGCGACAACAACCGGATCGACCCACCACTGAAACTGCTCGTCGACGAGGCACCGAACACCGCCACCCTCACCCAGCTCCCGGATCTGATCTCCGACGGCGGCGGCCGCGGCATCCCGACCACCATGGTCGTCCAGGACCGCGCCCAGGCGATCGACCGGTGGGGACTGCACTCCGCCCAAAGCATGTGGGGAGCGGCCACCCTTCGGATGGTCCTGCCCGGCGTGGCCGGGCAGGACGAGATGCGCGAGATCGCCGCGTACTTCGAGGACTTCGACGAGGAGATCCCGTCCTTCACCCGCTACCCAGCGTCCGGTGTCTCCGAACAACGCAGTCTGCGCACCAGGACGGGGATGTCTCCCGCCGAGGTCCGGTCGCTGCCGAACTATCACGCGCTGCTGATCGCCGCCGGCGGGCTGCGCCCGGTGATGACTGAGCTCACGCCCTACTACCAGCGCGCTGACGCGGCGAGCACCGCCGCCGCGGAACGCGAGTTCTACGCCGCGCTCAACGAGGGACGGATCCTCACATGACCCCCACCGATAGCACCCCCGCCGACCATGGGCCACACGACCGCCCCGAACCGGCAGGCACGCCGGCGCCGCTGGCCGACCAGGTCCAAGCCGCGCTCGACGTGTGCGACGAGGTCGTCACCGTCCTCGACGACGTGGTACGTCGTGTGACGGCCCTGGAGGACCAGCGACACGGCGGGGCCGGGCCGGAGAACCGCGCGCACTACCGCTTCGAGCTCTACCCACCGGCCGAGACCACCGACGACGAAGGCGCCCAGCTGAAGAAGGTCCTGGACGCGTGGCAGCGCCTGGATGACTGGGTGAGCTGGCTCGTCGCGACCTACAAGCTGACCAGCGTCATCCCGCCCTGCTGGCCAGAACATCCCAGTCTGCGCGAAGAACTCATCGGACTGCGCGTGGCGTGGGCGGGTGCCTGGACCCCCGGCAGCTCGCACGAGGCCATCGTCATCTGGCACGAGAAGCTCTTCAACGCCCGCACCCGCATGCTCGACGGCAACTGGGGATGCCCTCGATGCGACGGCCGCCACGACGACACCGGTGTCGAACTCGCCGAGACCTACCACGCCTGGACCGACGACCCCCGACGCTCCCACTCGCTCATCACCGCCCGAGACCGATCAATCGCGACCGTACGCGCACAGTGGACAGTCCAAGCCGCGAGTCAGTCCGCGCGTCAGGATGCGGGTGACGCCCGATGACCGTCTGGACCTACGCGCTGCTGATGCAACTGCGGCACCGGATCGCGGAACTCCGCGCGGCCCTCGGCGAACCAAGCAGCGACGCCGACCCCGCGCTACTCGCCGAACTAGCCCGTCAACACGCCGCCGCCCACAACCTCGGCGAAGACCCCGGGTACGACCCGACCTACGACCCGGCGCACGATCCCTACCGCGCCCCCGAAGATGACCCATACGCCGACCACGGGCCGGGGGTGTGAGCCATGCCCGGCACCATGCCCCGTGCGACCCGCCTGGGTTGTGGCGTGCTCGTCGCGCTACCGCTCGCGATCCTGACCCTGTTCGTGGTCGCGATCGTGGTCGACGACAACGAAGCGTCCGCCACCCCCGGCATCCAGGGCGTCGCCTGCAGACCCGGCAACGCCACCACCACGCAACTCGGCCCGTACGGCCCGGAACAGATGAACAACGCCGCTGTCATCGTCGACATCGGACTCCACCGCGGCATCCCAGACCAGGGCATCGTCGTCGCACTGATGGCGGCCATGACCGAATCCAGCCTGCGTAACCTCAACCACGGTGACCGCGACAGTCTCGGCTTGTTCCAGATGCGCCCCTCCCAGGGCTGGGGCACCCCGGAACAACTCACCGACCCCATCTACGCCACCAACAAGTTCTACGACGTCCTCCTCGACGTCCCGAACTGGCAAGCAATGCCGCCCGGCGCCGCCGCACAAGCCGTCGAACGCAGCGCATTCCCCGACCGCTACAACAAACACGAACAGACCGCCCGCGAAATCCTCGGCACGATCCGCGGCATCGAATGCGCCCCCACCTCCTCCGGCAACCGATCGGGCGACACCGTCCCGCGATCGGCCAACCCGCGCGCCGCCGAGGTCATCGACGCCGCACTCAGCCAGATCGGAGTCGACTACGCGTGGGCCGGCGGCACCCCGGACGGCCCCTCAGCAGGATCCGGTGTGGACGAAGGAAAAGTCGGATTCGACTGCAGCGGCCTCGCCCTCTACGCCTACGCGAAGATCGGCGTCGCGGTACCCCACCAAACACAAGCCATCTGGGCCACCTTCCAACCCGCCATCCGCGACCCCACCCAGGTCCAGCCCGCGGACCTCATCCTGCTATCCAACAACGGACAACCCAGCGGAATCCACCACGTCGCGATCTACACGGGAAACGGCCAAGCCGTGCACGCGCCAGAAAGCGGCAAGAAAGTGACCACCGTCGACAACATCTGGCAATCATCATATTGGACTGAAGAATTCATTGGAGCCGTCAGGCCCGGCACATAGAAATATGAACACCATGGAGGAAAGACGTGACTGCCACTACAGTTCCTGCGCTTGTTGACATTGAGTCGGCTCGCCTGTCGATGACCCAGCAGGGACAGCCGATGATCCCGCTGCTCAGCGCCGATCTTCGAGATACGACAACAACGTTACTCAGCGCGGGTGTGGTCTACATGGACGGCGGACACACGTCCCGGGCACACCTGCACGCCGAGACTGACGTTGTCGTGCTGTTGTGGGAATCCGGTGAACGTGGCGCGCTGACCGTGTATGGAGAGCATTTGAAGCACGAGATATGGCAGCTGCCGCAGCAGGCGCTATGGATCCCGCGAGGTGTACCCCACGCAGCGATCAATCCCAGCCGCACCGAACGCATCGTGGCCTTCGAGTTCCGCTCCAATCCTGTGCTGGGCAACGACAACCTACTGCTCCCGGAACTCGATCACGTGGTCAGTCAGTATGCGACGCGATGCCACGACCTGCCCACGGCCATCAAATGAAAGGAGGAACGATGACAGGTCTCGACACACAACGCCGAGCTGACCCGTCCCACGATGCGACGGCCGCTCACGCTGTAGCAGAGTGGCAGAACAGCCTCGACCGGCTCGGCCGCGTCGTGCGGATGGCACCACGATTCACCGACGCGATCCAGTGGTGGGCCGGCTTCCCCCTTCATGCCGAACAGACCGCGCCCACCACCCGGGAAACGCTCACCGAGACCAACGCCCGACTATTTGACCTGCCCACCGGTACCCCGGTCACGCGTCGCGACCTCCACTTCGCCTCCGCCACGGCCGGCTCGCCGTACCTCGCGGCCGCGGTCACCGAACTCGTCTATGAACCCCGTCTCGGGCTCACGCTCGACACACGACGCGCCCTGCACCACGGATCGACGCCCGCAGACGAGATCGTGCACACCCTGCACCGCGCAGTCTGGTCCGTCCTCAGGCCGGACCCCACTCGTCACGCCGGAGGCCACGCCGACCCCAAACCCGACGACGTCGCGCTCCAGGCCGGCGCCATCCTCACCGGAGCTGGGCGACCGGTCGCCCTCACTACCGACACCGTGTACTGGCGTCTGCTCACCCACCGGGTGCCCGACGTTCTCCCCCACTACGCCGCTCATGGCGACGCCGGGCACGGTCCTCGACCGGGGAGTTGGTCGTGACCACCAGCGACCAACAAGGACCTTCTCGTCACCTTCCCCGGTTCCGCGCGACGGCGCATCCCCATACGCGGCGCGATCACCAGCGCTCGATGGGCGAACCGCCGACTCGGCCACCGCCGGCGGCGGGATTGGTGAGACGGACTGTATGACCGGTGGCGGGACTTCCGCCACCGGGTCCGACCCGACCAACACGCGCTGCATCGTGCGTCGGTGACGGACCCACCCGCGAGTGGCACCGGGTCTCTCGCGTCAACCCCCGCCGAGGACCCGCGCCGCTCCCGACCGCCCTCGACCAGGAAGGAGGTGTGAACGGTGATACCCCACCATGAACGGCCGACCAGACCCCAACGCGCCGCGGACGGCCACGGGAATCCCAGCCCGCAAACCCCAGAGGGTAGGTGGTGCTCGAGGGAGCAACCACCGATGGGACCACCCTCGTGGCCCCGAGTCCGCAGGCGCGACACGTCGGCCGCCACCGGACACACCGCCGACCTGGTCGAGGGCGCCCCGTCCCGTGCGCAGGCGGTAGCGCCATGACGGTCGCCCAGGGCATGCCCGATGACCTCCCCGAGTTCGACCTGGCCGAGATCGAGAACTATCTCGCCGCCCAAGCACCCGCCGCCACAAACCCGGACTCCGCAGACCCGCCGCCCTCGCCCGAACCCGCGGTCCTGGAACGCAATGGGCGGACCCGGCGCGTGCGGAGACTCGCCGGCGAGGTGGCCGAGGCCCGACATCTCGCCGCGCTTCAAGACTCCCCCGTGTTGGTCTCCGCACACACCCCGCGCGTGCTGCGCACCATCCGCCGCGGCGCCGAGGCTGTCAAGCTGGTCCAGCTGCGGCAGAACCCGGCGTTCGCCGCGCTGGCAGCGGTCCGTGCCCGGCGGGTCGTCACCGTGACCGGGTTGACCGCCCTGCTGATCGCCTTGGGGTGGTCAACCGCGGGCGTGCAGTCCTTCGCTGCCGGCACAGCCCCTCGGTTCAGCACGCAATGGTGGTTCGCCTGGGGCGTCGAACCCTTCGTATCCCTGGCGCTGCTCACCATCGTCATCGCCCGCGCCTTCCTCGCCTCCCGAGGACAAACCCTCGCCGCACCGGCCGTGAGGCGCGTCGAGTGGCTGTTCCTATCCGCGACGTTGTTGATGAACACCTGGCGACACCTCCCCGGCGTCGCCAGCCCCTTCCGGTTCGATCAGCTGATCATTCACATGCTCGGCCCGATCGTCGCGGTGTGCGTGGTCACCGTCCTCCCACTGCTGTGGGTCGCGATCGACAACGTCTCTCCCCGCGCCCCGACCACCGGGCCTGTCGAGAGCACACAACCCGACAACGCAACCGAAGACGACATCGGGAACGCGACGTCAGAGGTTGACCAGCGGGCCCAGGAGCGTGTAGCCGCAGCACTCGCGAAGGCGACCGCTCTGATCCGAACTGGACACCTGCCACCGAACCCGTCCGCCAACCAGGTCCACAAAGCACTCGGCGGAGCCATGGACACCGCACGCGCCGTCCGCGACATCCTCCGCCGCGGCCCATGACACCCCGCGCGACGGCGCGAGTCCGCCAATCGCAACCAAGCGCATGACCACTAACGAATCACTTGGAGAGAAGACATGCTGTCGGATAACGCATTCCAGATCAATGACCAGCTGGACCAGAACCTGGCCAGCGACCGGAAGTCACGCTACGGCGCCTACCTGAGGGACAAACGCCGACTGTTCTTCCACAATGGAGCCGACAGCCCACCCACAGCCGATCCGATCGAGTTTGCGGTCACCGCCTGGTTGATCGCCACCCCGCCGATCATGTCCCCCGGCTATGTCGTCAGTCATCCCCGGGTCCAGGAAACCAAGGTCCATTGGGACGACGACTACCGTGCCGCGCTCGCGGTCGAGATCGCCGTCCCGGCGCCGCCAATCACCCACCGCCTGCCGTCGCGGTGGTCCGGGTGGGTCCAGGACAACTGGAGTCCTCGTTGGCGCGATCCTCACGACAACGACCATCTCACCGTGCTGAGCACCGTGACCATCCGGGTTCCCTTGAACCCGAACGTATTGCCGGATCCGACCTACACCGCCGGCATTCCCGACACGAGTTGCGCCAAGATCGCGGTCGCCGCGATGTGCCGCACGGTCAACGCCGAACTCACCAACCTGCTCACCGCGATCGACACACCAGCCTCGCGCAGGACCACCAGCGGCTCCGTTTCATGAGCAGGAACGACCGTACTCACGTTCCGGGGGCGTGAGGGGCGGGCTCCAGCATCGGAGTGAGACGTGACGATGTCACCGCGCTGCACTGCCAGACGAAGACGGTGCGGTGGACTCGATCGAGCACACCAATCAGTCGCAACGCTGTCGGATCGTTGAACTCGACGGAGCACAGCCGCGCCAAATTGCGCTGATTTTCACACGGTCTCTACCTATCACAAAGAAATTCGTTCAGGGGGGATACTCATGTCCGCGACTCAGGCAAATTCCGGTACCAGCAGGCGTCGTGCGCCACTGCTCACGCAGAACCGCGAGCTGAAACAGATCGGCGCGTGGAACTGGTCGCTGCCCGCATGGGCAGGTCGGCTGCCTGACGGCCGAACCTACAACACTTGTCCCTCGGCCGGCGTCTGCCGTTGGGTCTGTTACGCCCGGCATGGCACCTACACGTGGCCGGTTGTGAGAGCCAAACACCAAGCGAATCTGGAGTTCGTCCTCGACGATCTGGCAGGGTGGGAGGCCGCCATGGTCACTGAACTCGGTGCCGCCAAGTTCCACGGCGGCTGGGTCCGAATCCATGACTCGGGCGATTTCTTTTCCGACGAATATTTACAGGCGTGGCTACGTATCTGCCACGTTCGCCCGGACGTGAATTTCTACTGCTACACGAAAGAGGTACGCCGCTTTCGTCGACTGGTAGAGCCAAAACCGCCGCCGAATTTCCTGTGGGTCTACTCCTATGGCGGAGTGGATGACGACGAACTGGATCCGGCGGTGGACCGGGTGGCCGACGTGTTCCCCGACGAGACGGCGATCGTCGCAGCGGGATGGGCGTCACAGGAAGCCAGCGATCTGCTCGCGGTGCTCGGCCCGCGCCTGGTGGGCGTCCCGGCGAATCGGATTCCGCACTTCCTGAAAAAGCAGGGCGGGCGCACGTTCCGGTCCTGGCAAACCGAGGTCGACGTCGAACGAGCCACCCGCCACCACGGCAGCCGAACACGGCGGGAGGCGCCCACCTCTGGTGGCCAACCACATCCAGCCCGGCACCGAGCCGCCAGCAACTGCGACGGTCGTCGACCAGGCTGATCAGTCGTATGGCACCCGACTGGGCCGCTCGTCAGCACCAGGACGCCATCACCCCAGCCACGAGTCTCGAGGAGACGACCCGACGTCGACCCGTGGTCCCACACCGCAGGAGGTGCACACCGATGCTTCGCTCGGCCTGGACTAACCCATGCGCCAACGGACAGCACACCAGACGAATACATCGCCTCATCGCCGTCGCGGTCGCCACGGCGCTGATGGCTGGCTGTACTACGAACATCCCGACGACGAACGCGAACCCCCGTCCACCCCAGCCCGCCGACACGGCCCGAAGCACGCATCGGACACCCTCGAGCGTGGAGCCATCCGCGCCGGCCGACGTGCCAGGTGCCGACACACCGCCGGCCGTGGCTATCCGCTGGCTATCCGCCTACCGAAGCGCCGCGTGGACCGACTCCGGCCCCACCGCATGGATCGACCGCGTACGGCCCTACGTCACCGACTCCATGCACGCCCGCAACACCACACTGCGCGATGGCGGCGCCGGCACCGACTGGGCCGACTTCGTCCGCCTCCGCTGCGCCAGCACCGTTGATGACATCGCGGCCGTCGTGCCACCGGAGTCCTCCGGTACAAAAACAGCCGCGAATGTCCAGGTCTCGGGGTCTGTGCACACAACCTGTGCGGCGGGACCGGCCCTCGCCCCCACCGAGCCTGCAGCCGTAACCCTCGTCGTGGCCAGGACATCCCACGGATGGCGGGTCGACCAACGCCTGTTTTAGCAAGGTCCTGTCCTGGTCACGATTCGAGGCGCTCGGACAACGCGATGGCTTGTTGCCGAAGCCGCGGAACAGCCTTGTCGGTCCGCATGGCGCGGTGCACACGCACCAACCAGCGTGCTTCCCAGAGGAGATCAGCCGCGTCGGCAGCTTCGTCATCGGCGGTGGCGGAATGATGGAACGGTGGCGCTTTGACGCGGTAACGGTCGATCGCGACGCACAGGGCGACGGCCTCGGACCGAACCGCCACATGATCCGGTCGTCGTCGATGACGATAGGACGACGCAACGAGATCGGGGATTCCTGCGGGGGCATAAGGCAACAGAAGAAGTTCGGCGTCACGGATCTCGATGACTCTTCGGTACAGCAGGACACTGGGTTCGTCGTCGAGAGCGGCCTGGCGCAACTGTACGGTCGGCACGATGGTTGTGAGGTCCCGCCACATCGGGGTGAGGTTGCGAAGCAAGCGGGCGACGCGATAGCGACGAACTACGCGTAGGTAGCCCACCGGGACAACCGGCACCGTCATGCCCGCCGCCATAAGGACTGCCGCTGCGCCGGCCAGGCCATGGGAGACCGTTCCGAAAAGATTCACCGGCTGACCTGTGATGTAGCTGATCACCAGACCGCCGACGTTGAACACGACCCACACGATGCCGACCACGGCCGCAGCGACGATGAAGAACATCGCCGCACGCATCCGCGGCCGGACATCATGGCGCGTCACATATCGGGACAGCGACCGGATGAAACGCACCACGCAGGCGCCAAGAAATCCCCAATACGCCAACTGGGCCACCACATATTGAGTGTCCAGATCGGCCAGAGAGTCGAACGCGGTATCGGAGCTCGCATACCCCAGGGTCATGAGCGCGAAGGTGATCAGCAACGCGATGGCAAGACGGCGTTTTCGCCTGAGTGTCGCGGTGCGGTCCGGGCCGGCGGTCACGCAGGCCACCATCACGATGACGCTGAACACCGCGACGAGGGTCAGCCCGTTGGCCGCGAGCCGAGCGGCGTAAGGCAAGCCGGTGAACGGCTGGATGGCCGTGTGCGCGGTCGGCGTCGATAACATCAGTGCGGCAGCGATGGCGAACAAGGCGATGAGCATGTGCCGCTGTGCGTGGGTGAGCGCGGCTGGCCTGATGGCGTGCCACCGGACTACGCCGGCCGCCGCAACCACGGCAGCGGCCGGGAAGCTGATCTCCTCAGGCACCGAGGTCCCCGGGTACCCGGGAGATATCGAAGAGTGTTTGGAGGCCGACAACTCGACGATCGCGAGACGTCAGCCCTTCGGACGGATCGATCACACGGTTGATCCGTTCCCCAGCCAAGGTCGCGTACAGCTCCGCGTCTCGCTCGTCAGCGTCGCGGTATCCAGCACGCCCGAGCAGCCGACGAATGAGCGCCGGGGATAGACGAGGGAGCAGCGCCTCGAACGCGCGGAGTGGGTCGCCAGGAGGCTCGATCTGCGACGCATGGGGTGAGGTCGGGGCTGCGGACCCCATCATGATCCGTCGGCTGGTGTGCCCGAGTTCCAAGTGGCCGACCTCGTGCAAGACGATGTGCAACTGGTGGATGGCGCTGGTGTTGGACGCGTAGCAGACGTAGTCGACATCGTCCGTGCTGACCAACAGACCACACGGCGCCGACGCGCCGAGCCGTGCCGGCACCAACTCGATCGTCCGGCCTCGTCGTTCACTCAGCCCACAGGCGAAGCGGCTCAGCGTGAACGGCCGCGGAATGGGAAGACGATCGACAACCTCGACAGCGACACCACAGTTACCACCCCGATCAGCCACGCTTGCCCCCGCTCCAACCGTGGGATCGCCCACCGGGCAAGGCTGATCGACCGGTCGAGATTTATGCTGACTTCAGTTACCATTCGGAGCATAGACGAGCGTCACATCCTGTCAACCAGCAGCTTTAGGTTGCCAGCCAGGACACACGGAGGGGCCCTAGCCGGTGCACGCCGCCACAAGGGGAAGGATGCGTGCTGTGTTTGGGGATCATGAACTCGGCCATCCGCCTGACCAACCGCGCACGCTCGCCGAGAAGCTGAACTACCTGCTCGATCGCATACGTCGCGACGACGGCCGACGTTTCACCCACGCCCAGGTCGCCGATGCCGTCGCCCGCAGCACCGGACGACCATGCGACCGTGGCTACATATCCCAGCTGTGTTCCGGAACACGGGACAACCCGACGATGATCGTTCTCGAAGCGCTTGCCGACTTCTTTGATGTCAGTCCGGCTTTCTTCTTCGACGACGCACGTTCCCGACACATCGCCGAGCAGATCGAGCTCGCGATCGCACTGCAAGACCCCGACACGCGCGCGTTGGCGCTGGAGATGCTCGCCCGGCTCGAACCCGACGACGTCGACGCCGCCGCGACAGTCATTCGAGCGATCGCGAAGCGTCGAACGAGCGAGGCCGACAACAAGGCACCCCGAGATCCATACTGACTACGAGCCAGGTAGTCGCAGGGCGCGACACTGGCCCGAACATGACCAACGGGGGCACCCGGACCACCCACCGCCAGCCCCGCCCCCACCCTCCAGTGCAGCCTCGCGAGGGATGACGCTCGCCGTGGAACTGAGGCGGTCCGCCCCCTGGTCCTCGTCGGATAGGTCGAGGTAGAACTCCCCATCCGTTGACCTGACGTGTAGCATTCGAACGCTAGTTCGACAAGTGATCCTTGGTCACAACATGTCAACGAGGGATAACAAGACGTCGTCAGCGGCTCGTCGCCGCACCCGGACCGGGGTCGACCATGACGGGAGCTTCGCATCGAAGCGTGGCGAGAATCACATGCAGCAGCAGGGTAGAAGCCGTGTCGAAAGCTGTCCGATGCGGACCGTCAACAGGACTTCGCCAACGCTGTGACCTGCCGGAATGCGGGCCGTGAGCAGGAGATTACATACCGGGGCAGCGTATGTCCGAATAGGAGGGCGCGGTGGCAGTGCGTAGATGTATACACTCGGAAAGAGTGATCTACGAGACAAGGATCACTCGGTCCGGTTCGGACACGACGGACACGGACCAGGTTCGGGGCCGGAGCGTGGCAACTCCCGCCTGAACCACGAAGTGCGGGTCGTGCATGGGGACTCCCCTCCCTCCACGTCAGCCATCTTGCGGGTTGACGTGGCTGTGGTCCCTGATGATGCGCGCACCCGCGGACAAGTGGCTCTGACAACTTGCGAGGGAACGGGTTCAACGTGGGGGGTAACGAGACAGCGGCGGATGACTTCGCCTGGAAGCAGAACAGGAACTCTGGCATGGCGGCCGCCGGCTGGCCGTGTAACGACGAGTCGCCTCAGGTGGAGGACGACGCCATCAGCGAGTTGCGGAAGATCCTGCCGGATCTGTCCCCGGCCTTGATCCAGCGGATAGTCCTTGGCTCGGCGGACAGGCTCGAGCGCGCTCCCGGTGACGAGGAGACCACCAGTGAGGCACCGGTTGGCGAGGAATTCCCGTTCTGCCCACCACAGCAGAGGTCCTGCTCGGACTGGTGGACGAGCGACGGTGGTCCACCGTGGCTGCGTCGCGGTACGAATGGTCTGATGACGCACAATGATGAGCCGCCTCTCCCGCCGCTGCTGAGGATGCTCGCGTCCGCGATGAGGACAGCTGCGGAGTAGGAACCATCCGCCCGAAGGCACAAGGTGGTGACTCGACAGACGGAGGGGGCGAGTGCCACGGGGGCCGTAACTTGGCTGCGGGCAGGGCCGTTGCGGTTGTCGCCCCCCTCCGGGCACCGGCCAGGAATCGGCTCCGTCTCCCAAACACGGCGACGGAAATCAAGCACCGCTCCGATCCGTGACGATCACGACGATGAATCGGCGTTCCTGGTTCACTGAGCCTTTGCCAACCTGGTGAGGGGACTGGCCAGCGGTTGTGCGCGTGGCGTGCGGCCCGGGAGTGGATGTGCCAGCGCTGCGGCCGTCGTGGACAGCTTGGTGGGGGCGGTGGTAAAGGTGGTGCCCACCGTCCTGGGCGGACGGATCGATCGCGTCGCCTTCGCGGTTGGAGTGTCCGATACTCCTACGTTTGACCTGTTCCCTAGAGTCCGGCGGGTGAGTGAGAACGAAGCGTTGGATCGGACCCGCCGAGACTACGACGAGGTCGCCGAGTTGTACGACGACATGGTGCGACAGGGCGACCAAGTCATCGATGCGCTGTCAGCAGGGATGATCAACGCCTTCGCCGACCTCGTCCGCGCCGGTGGGTCGGTGGGTGCTGTGGTCGATGCGGGTTGCGGTCCCGGACAGTGGACCGATCACCTGGATCGAGCCGGTATCCGGGCTTACGGGATCGATCTGTCACCGGCCATGGTCGCGATCGCCCGCCGGTATCGTCCCGACCTGCGCTACGAGGTCGGTTCTATGCTCCATCTCGACGCAGGGGACGAGTCGATCGCGGGCATCCTGGCGCACTTCTCGTTGATCCACACGCCGCCGGACCTGCTTCCGCGCGTCCTGACCGAGTTCGCCCGAGTGGTAGAGCCGGGCGGACCCCTGCTGATCGGTGTGCAGATCACCGACACCGCAGACACCAACGGTTGGGTCCCGTACGACCACAGAGCCTCACCGGCGTATCTGTGGACCCTCGACGCGCTCGCCGACCGACTGCGCGAGCACGACTTCGCCGAGCTCGGACGCCTGCGAATCGTTGCTCCGGCGCCAGGCAAGCCGCCCGCCGGATACCTGCTGGCGCGCCATGACGCCAGAAGTAACGAATGAATTTGCCGACCTGGGCGGGCAGTCAGCGGTGTGCAGCGTGGCGTGACCTCGAATGGGTGAATCTCCTGGTAGACGGGCGATTGCCTAGATCAACACGTCCCACCAGGAGCTTCAACGTGCTGTCCTACCCGTCCGGGATGACCGTGTCCAGCCGCGCCCTCGGCGTGCTCTCCGATGCGCTGCGAGCGCAGCGCAACCAGCGCCGAACCCGGTGGCGGAAGCTCTCGCCCGGCCGGCAGGCGCTGCTCGTGGTCGCGCACCTGCGTAAGGGCGAGACCTACGCCGACCTGGCCTGCGGCTTCCGCATCGGGACCTCGACGGTGTACCGGTACATCCGTGAGGCGCTCGAACTGCTCGCGATCGAGGTCGCCCGCCGCAAGGCGTTCGTGATCCTCGACGGCACCCTGCTGCGCATCGACCGGGTAGGCATGACATCGGGCTATGACCGGGCCTTCTACTCCGGCAAGCACAAGGCCCACGGGCTGAACGTGCAGGTCGTCGCCGACCCGATCGGCCGGCTGGTGTGGATCTCGCCGCCGCTGCCCGGCGCGAGACATGACATGGGCGCTGCCCGTGAGCACGGGATCATCGACGCGCTGGCCACCCACGAGATCCCCGCGGCAGCCGACACCGCCTATCAGGGCGCCGGCCCGACGGTCGCGGTTCCGCAGCGGCGCCGTCGGAAGGATCTGGGCACCGGCCGCTACCGGCGCCTGTCCCGGAACCAGAAGGACGTCAACACCGCCCACGCCCGCCGCCGTGGACCCGGCGAGCGGGCCAACGCCGAGCTGAAGAACTGGCGGGTCCTGCGGAAGATCCGCTCCAGCCCGAACACCGCCCACCGGCTCATCGCCGCAGTTCAGACCCTCATGATCGCCAGCGCATGATCAGGTTGGCAAAGGCTCACTGTTCCTTGCCGAAGACGCGGTGGGCCCCGGCGGTGCGTCCGCAGGTTCGGGCGTGCAGCACGATCGCGGCGATGGTGAGCACGGTGACCAGGGTCCAGTTGCCGTCGGGGTCCCGGTGGGTGGAGACGGGCAACCACACCTGTGGTGCCAGGTTCAGGACCAGGCCGCAGCTGAGCCAGGCCAGGACGGCGAGGCCACCGGCGGCCAGTGGGCTGAGCAACGGAGTGAGCAGTTGGACCGTCGCGCTCATGATCAGCGCATTGGCCAGCACCCAGCCCCAGGACGTCTCGGCGGGCAGCCATGGGACCACTGCGGGAACACACAAGACCGGCAGCATGATGCCGGCACCGGCGGCGACTGCGGCCACCGCCCTTGGCCGGGTTGGGCGGTGACCGCCGGCCGCGATGCGGTCCCACTCCCACAGCCGTGGACGCATCAGGATCGCCAGGAGCGTGGCGGACAGGATGGTGCACAGCTCGACCACCGGCAGCTTCGTGGGTGGGAACCGGGCGGAGAGGTCGATCTCCAGCGAGCGGGGGCCGGTCACTGCGGCCACCGCGCACATGACCAGCGTCGTGACCGCGACCCAGTGGGCCGCACGGCTGTGGAGGACCAGGCGCACGTTGGGGATCATGGCTGGGGCAGCTCCTCCGAGGTGAGTGTGCAGGTATGCACCTGCTGCTGGTGTCGCGCGAGCCACCGTTGCACCTCGGGCACGCTCATGCCGGCGAACGCCCCGCTCGGCGGCTCGGTCGGCTCGGTCAGGAACCGCAAGATGTCGCCTGGCAGGTTCTCCAGTTCTCGGGCCTGCTCGTCGGCTCCAGCGCCGGTGTGGGCGCTGAGTTCCGGTGACGTGGCATCGGTGCCGGGCCCGAGGGTGCAGCTGTAGATCCCGGCCAGCGCACCGGGAATGTCGGTCTCGATGACACCATCGGGGTCGAGCCAGGCGATCTGCAGCGTCCGGGCGATGTCAACGTCGATCGGACCGAAGGCCAGGGACTGGTCCCAGATCTGTGTCACCAGGTCATCGGGTGTAGCGCCGTACCGGGCGAGGATCGGATCGACGGTGTCGATCAGCGCCGCGAGCCGCGGCTGGTGCTCGACGTTGACGCAGTACCGGATTCCTCGCTGTGTCTCACACACCGCGGCCGGTTGCTCGTCGACGGCGAACAGCGCCGGGCGCTGAACCAGCGACACCACGATGAGCACCACGGGCACGGAGACGTACATCGCCGCGTCCGCGAGGCGCCGCCATGCCTGTGACCCACCCGTGGCCAGGCGACGCAGACACCGGGTTGCCAAGCTGGCCGCCGCGACGGAGACCGCGACGAACACTGCGATCCGGAACACGACCAGCGCCGGCGATTCCCGCTGCCCCAGCTCCGGCTCCAGGTGCAAGACCGGGGCGACGACCGCGTAGTTGTCGCCGCCGGCGTGCCCGACGACCAGCAGCGCGTAGAACGCGGCCGCAGTGATCGGCACCATCACCATGGCCGGGACGACGGTGCCCAGGGCGTAGCCGAGCAGCACCGCCGCCGCCATCGCCAGGACACCGGACAGCATCGCCAGCGGGTCCGGCGCGCCGATTCCCCCGTGCGTAAGCGTCGCGACCACGAGCGGTATCAGGGCTAGCAGGTAGGCGCCGACATACCAGGTCACGAGCACCGTCAGGTGCCGGGTCACGATTGGTACGCCCAGCCGAGGCGCCCGTGGCTGGACCCAGATCCGGTCAGCTGGATGGAGCTGGGTGGCGTACCAGCATGCCGCGGTCCCGGCGATCAGGCCGGCCCAGGTGAACTGCTGGTGGAACTGGGCGCTGGTCTGGACCCACAACGGGTACGGCCATCCCAGCATCGGCCAGGTCATCACCAGCACCACGGCGACGATCGCCACGGACGGTGCCACCACCGCCGTCGGCCCGAGCGGCCACCACGATTTCCGCACCCGCGTGTGCACACTCATTCGATGCCCCCCACGTTGTCGAGCAGTCGTTCGTATCCGCGTTCGATGGGTGACCGCCGCCCGTCCGTTCGCCGTTCCTCGGTGCCGCCCTGGCGCTCAAGGTCGTTCACGGTGCCGTCGAACACCAGTCGGCCCCCCGCGAGGACGCCGACCCGTTGGCAGAGGTAGGACACGTCGTCGAGTAGGTGGGTGGACAGGACGACCGTGCGGGTTTGTCCGATCTCGGCGATCAGGTCGCGGACCCGCGACCGCTGGCCTGGGTCGAGGCCCACGGTCGGCTCGTCGAGCACCAGCACATCCGGATCGTGTGCCAGTCCGGCCGCGATCCCCAGACGCTGACGCTGCCCACCGGACAACGACCGAACCCGATCCTTCGCCTTGTCCCCCAACGCAACAGACCGCACAGCGTCATACGCGGCTGACTCGCATTCCCGAGGCGGCACGCCGTTGACCCACGCGGTGTATGCCACGACATCGACCACACGCATGTGGCCGGGTAAGGAAAACCGTTGTGGCACGAACCCGAACCGCACATTCCCGTCAAGATCAGCACCGACATCCGCACTGACGTTCCCACTGGCGTCCCCGTCGTCGCCGAGCACCCGCAGCGAACGCGCAGACGGCCTGTTGTGGACAGTCACGACTCCTTTGGCGGGTCGTAGCAGTCCAATGAGTACTGTCAGCAGCGTGGTCTTGCCCGCACCATTCTCACCGAGCAGCCCCGTGACACCGGGCCGCAGTACCCAGTCAACCTCATGCAGCACGTGCCGACGCCCGTAGGCGTAACTCACGCCGTTCACCGTGATTTCCATACCCCCACCTCTCGTCAACGCCTTCCCGACACGGTGCTGTCTCCGGCCGGGGCTCTCACCCTCGGCGCGGAGACAGCACCGATATCACTTGTCGCGAACCGATGTACCCGGGGCTAGCAGATGGTCCGGCGGGACGACTCGCGCGAGTCGCCGCTCACCCCCGTCGCCGTGGACACGTGGGTGTAGTAGTCACCCCGCCCGTTGCAGGTGCCGTACGCGGTCAGGCCGCCGTTGCGCCAATAAGTGGCGCCCCGCACCGCCCGCTCCGCGTCCGGCCACCAGGCAATGTGCTTGTAGACCCGGACCCAGAAGTAGGTCACGGTGTCACCGCATCCCCAACGTGAGCCGTAGCCGCTGAGCCTGCTCCCCGACGAACGCGGGGGATTCGCATGCAGCGAACACGCCATCGGCGACACCTCCGACGCCGATGAGGTCGACGTCCCCCCGGTCGCGCCGGCCGGCTCCGCCCAGGCGGGCGACGCCATCGCCACACCACCTGAAGCGATGGCCCCCGCCATCAGCAACCCCGTCACGAAACGACGTTTACCCATGCCGTAATTCCTCCCTAAACACGGCGGATCCACGCTCCCGAGCGATGAGAACCCCGACTGATGCGACGGGCAGCCCCTCCTACCCGGGACAGCTCACCAGGACCGGCGAGCCACACGGAACGGTACGGGACCACAGACCGCACACACAAGAGCAAAACATGATCAACTGTGGTGGTTTCTTGACATTATGCCGCCAAGACCGCATGTTGGAGTCGGAGAAAGAGAGATAACCTTGGCATTTTGGCAGGTGATGCGTCGCCTGTCAGGTCGGTGATGAGCCAAGGCTCGGACGACACCGTGCCCGCCTACGGCGGCGCGTTGAACAGGGGGAGAGTTCTGTGACATCGAGTACGCAGCCGCTGTGGCACCACACCACCGACGACACCCTGATCCTCGAGATCGGTCACCGCCGAGCCCCGGTCCCCGAACCGGTCGCCGACTGGCTTCTCGACTCCGGGGGCACCGGTCTGTCCACAGCCCCTGGGAACGATCTTCTGCGGCTGGAACGACGTCTCCAGCGCCTCGCGGCCAACCTCGACGCCCAGCGTGACAACGCCGCAGCCACCATCCGCACCCACGCCGCGCTGCTTCGACGATTCGTGATCGACCTCCAGCCACCCGACGGCGACCTCCGCGACGCCGCCGACGGATGGCAACGCGATTCCCGCGTACCCGCCAGCGTGGTCCTGTTCATTGACGTCGAGCAGTTCCTCGACGCCGACCCGCGCCGAGCGACAACGGCCGACTGGGGCGGCCGCACAATCGCTGGCATCGAGACGTTCGGACTGGGCTGGCGCCGCGACGGCGACGACGAACGACAGGGATACAACGACCACGATGACGAGGTCGCGCTGCCCGGACCGTGGCAGATCGGACACATTCGCCGCAACGGCGACATCTACGCCATCCGCCGCGGAACCAGTCTCCCCCAACAAGTCTGGCTGCTCGGCACGGGCTTCGACACCCACGACGATGTCTGCGACGTGTTGTTCCCTGTCATGCCGAGGATGCGTACACCCAACTCGCTGATCCTGGCCGCTCACGCGGCGCACGAAGCACAATTGCGTCGAGCGACAAGCCGGAGCGGAGTCGGGGACCCCGATTCTAAGCAAACCAACTACGGCCGGATGAGTCACGAGCGATGACTCACGCGAACGCCAACAACGAGCGGACGGTGCCCCAGCGCAGCCGGCCCGTGACGATCGGTTGTGCGTGATGACCGCGGTATCGCCACGGACCTACCCATTGGGTCTGGGCACCCTCGCAATCGGCACCAGCGGGTACAGCATCACCGGACTTCTCCCCACGATTAGCACGCACCTGCACACAACTCCCGCCCTGGCCGGGCAACTACTCACCGTCTTCGCGGTCACCTGCGCGATCGCCGGCCCCATCCTCACCATCGCTACCCGACGGTGGGACCGGCGACGGCTCCTCGTGACGGCGCTCGCAGTCACCGCGACGGGCAACGTCTTGGCGGCGGTAGTCCCCAATGTGCCACTGCTCTTCCTCGCACGCGCCGTCACCGGCCTCGGCACCGCCGTCTACACCGCCATTGCGGCGTCCCTGGCCGCGTACCTCAACACCCCAGAGCGGCGCGCACGAGCCATCGCCATCGTCTTCGGCGGACTCGCCCTCGCGCTCCTCGTCGGTGTTCCCTGCGTCATGGCGCTGAGCACGCCCTTCGGCTACCAGGGCACCTTCTTGATGGTTGCGGCACTGTGCGCACTCGGCGGACTAATCATTCGTCTCGTCGTGCCCCGCGCCGGGCCGGAACAACGGCCCGGCTCGCCCCGCCGCCTCGCGCGGATCAATCGACACGTGCGCGGAGTCCTCGTCGCAGCGCTCCTCGCCTCCCTCTCATCATTCGCGGTGTACACGTACATCAGCACGCTCCTGCACCACACCGCCGACGCGGGAAGCGACACCACCACCGCATTGCTGGTTCTGCACGGCGCCGGAGCCGTCGTCGGCAACTTCCTCGGCGGACGCGCCACGGACAGATACGGACCACAACGAGTTCTTCTCGTCGCGATTGGACTCTGCGCGGCAGGACTAGCCGCGCTCCCCGCAACCGCGACCACGATACCTGGCTCCACGGCGACGCTCACTGTGTGGGGATGCGCGTTCTGGTCACTCAACCCGGCGCTCAGCACCCACCTCGTCCAGCACTCCCCCGAAGAAGCCGACAACCTACTTCCTCTACTCGGCTCCTCCTTCTACCTCGGCATGGGCCTAGGGGGACTCGTAGGTGGCACGGTAATATCAGCGCTCGGCATTGACCTGCTCGCGCCGATCTCAGGACTCCTCTGCGTGGCCGCACTTCTCGTCGTCGTGCAGACTGGCCGAACCTCGAATGTGCCCTCGCCGAAAATGGTCGAAACTCGCATTCTCAATCGCGATCAGTCGGGCAGGTCGCAATGAGTGCGGCCGAACACGTTCTCTCCGGTCTCGTCTTTACGAATCAACATCGTGACGATGGCATCGAACCGCTGCCTTTGGCAGCGGCACGCCTTGCAGCGTCTGCAGACGGGTCACTGCGGTACGCCATGAGTCGCATTGACGATTCCGGCAAGGTGCCGGCGGCGCAACTCCTCGATACCCTTGGCTGGCTCCCAGGAGATCGGGTAGAAATCCGCGTGGAGAACAGCATCATAATTCTTCGAAACGATCCATATGGAGCTGTTTCCGTCGCTAGAAGACGTGCACTTCTCGTGCCGGTTGCCGCGAGACGCGCGTGCGGCTTGAAAACCGGCGATGGTCTGCTACTCGCCGCAGCCCCACAGTTCAACCTCATCATGGCGCACCCACCAGCTGTACTGGACAAGATGATGACCCTCTATCACCAAAGTGACGTTCATGACTAAGAATGACAAAGCCCCCGAGCTGGACGTTGTACGCCTGATCCTCGACCAACTTGGGATCAATCCAGCCGCGTTATCCCATGCCAGAAATCCACAAAAACAGGTTCCCACATTCGGAGCATATGTGCCCATCGTTGCGACTTCGGTCAGTGACGCAACTCGAGGAACATATGGGCCGTACTGGAACAGGATCGTCACACACTGGCGCGACCTCGAACTGACCACACCGACTCCATCGATGATCAAACAGCTGGCGGAGGTAACGCGCCAGAACGTGGTGATACGTCGAAACGCACGCAACGGACGCGGAGCTGTTGAACTTCTCATCGCGGCGCTACGCTGCATCTATCAACATGCAACCGACGACGGGATCATCGAGGCCCACCAGAACCCGGCACTCAAGGTACGGAAACCTCCACGGATGCCCAGTGGGCGGTTCGCACTCCCCGCCGACAGGCTCGACGAGATCCATCGCACCGCCGGACAGACAGGCAACGACCCCGAGTTGGACAGTCTGCTGCTGCGGTTCCACGAAGAAACGGCAGCACGCCGCGGTGGGGCCCTGGCGCTACAAACACCTTACGATCTTGACGTCGACCAATGCCTGGTACAACTTCACGAAAAGGGCGGAACCACACGCTGGCAACCCGTCTCGCCGACACTGATGCAAAGTCTCCTATGCCACGGCGAGCAACGAGGCGCGTCACATGGCGACCGAATTCTTCGGTACCGGAACGGCAATCCTCTGACACGACGCCGTTACGACCATCTCTGGGAGCGCCTCGGCAGACACCTTCGTTGGGTGGACGCACAACAGGTCACGACACACTGGCTGCGCTACACCACGCTCACGTGGGTCGAACGCAACTTCAGCTACGCCATCGCTAGAGCCTACGCCGGACACGTGAACAACAGCGGCGGTGTCGGGACTACTGCCACATACGTCCAGGCCGGCATTCACGACGTCGCTACCGCCCTTGCCGCCCTCACCCGCGAGCCGCACCCACTCGCACTACCGCGAACGCATCACAGCTCTACCCTGCCGTAGCGGTCCTCCATTGATCTGCTATGGTCGAATCATGGAAATTTCCCGGAAATCGGGAAGTTTCCCTGGCGTGGGGGTTCAAGTCCCCCCTCGGACACGCACACTATTCACCCGCATCGAAACCTCAGCGATCGATGTGTCTGGCTCGTAAAGAACCCCCAGGTCAAGCCCGGTGTACAGCTCTGCGAGCCCTTCTCCTCCGGCGTCACTCAGCTTCCTTGGCACATCGCCGAACGAGTCGATCCGCGCGTAGACCTCGGCAGCATCCATCACATCCGGCACGGACGTGTTGTTGATCTCCGCTTGCGCCGCTTCCCGCTCGGCCTGCGCGGCGTTGATCACCTCGACGAGCGCGTTCGGGTCGACGCCAGCAGTGATGGCGGCTTGGAACTTACGTATCCGCGCCTCGGCGTCCACGAACCGCTTCTTCGCAGCCTCCCCACCTGTATGTCGCCGGTCGGCTCCCTCCTGGGACGCCACCAACGCCGCGACCGTGCGATCCACGTTGTCCCGGTGGAACAGACCGTGGAGCCAGATGTTCACCGCGTCCCGGATCGTGTCCTCACGGAGGTACACGGCCGCCGGATGCTCGGCCAGCACTGGGGAACCCGGCGCGAGTGTCCGCGCGGGACAGCGGTAGTACATCGCGTGTTTGCGCGGACTGCCCTCCATCTTCCGCTTGCACACGTCGCACCGAATGCGCCCCCGGAACAGGTACAGCTTCGTCACCGACCGCGCGCTGCGTTCGGTCTTCCGTGCCGACGACAGCCCGGCCGCTCCCTTCGAGCGCCGGAGAAGCTGCACCTTTGTGAAGTCTTCGACGGAGATGATCGCCGGGTGCGCCGAACGCCGTGACCGCACGACGCGGTCCGGTGTGGACCGACGGAACCGCACCACATGCCCTGCCGCCACATCGTCCGGGTCCAACAACGCCTCGTGCTTGGTCCAACGACCGAACACCGCATAACCCGTGTAGCGCGGGTTCTCCAAAATGGACCGCACGGTGCTCCCCTGCCACCCGTCCGCGAGCCGGTGCGAGTTCTGCTCTGGCCGCCGCGCCGAGGGGCACGGGATGCCGTCCCGGTTCAGGCCGTTGGCAATCGCGCGGTCACCACGACCGGCGAGATACTCGGCGAAGATCCGCCGCACGACCTCCGCCGCCTCCTCGTCGAGGGCCAGAATCCTCAGCCGGTAGCCCTCTACCGCCTTGCGCGGATTTGGGTGCGGCCCACCATCGATAGTCAAGTACCCATACGGTGCCCGGCCGCCCTGGTGACGTCCCTCGTTCACCACTTGGGCATCCATGGCTGCCCGGACCCTGGCCTGTACGTGCTGGCGTTCTGACTCGCTCATCGCGCCGAGTTGGCTCATGAGCATCTTGTGCGAAGGGTTGCGCGGGTCATACTTGCCGCCCAACTCCGGCACCCACAGGTCAACTCCGTACGCCTCGAACTTGGGCGCGATCAATGAGAACTGGTTGCCGTACCAACACCGGGTGCCCTCCCCGACCACAACGCCCGACCAGCCGCGGTCTGGCCGCTTCAGCTCGGCCAGCAGCCGCGACGACTCCGGTCGGCGTTCCCACGGCACCGACCGCGAGAACCCGATGTCGAAGAAGTCGGCCACGATCTCTCCGCCACGCGGCTCGACGACATGCCGCGCGTTGGCTACTACGGCGACCGGACCGGCGGGTATGGCCAGTACGCCGCCGGAGAGTCCCTGACAAGCATCCTCACGCACCCCGACTGGCTCGACCTCGACTGTTCACTGATGCCACCAAGCGACCGGCTCACCGTCACGAACACGGCCGCGGACCTCGACATGTCGCTCGACGACCGGGCCGCCGGCCGAGCGGCTCAACGCCTGGCCGAGACCCTCGCCCTGAACATCCGGCTCACTGACGGTCCCCTGTACCGGCTCGTCGGCATCGAGCCGCGGAAGGGCATGATCAGAGGAACGGCTGAGGTCACCCGCTTCGTCCGGTACGCCCTGACCATGGACCTCCTAGAAGGCGAACTGGTCGACACAGTCGCCGGCGACTCACCGCTCTCCGCCGGCTCACTGCCGCTGCGCGATCTCTACCTCCCCGACACAGCGTCAGTGCTCGACCTGTCCAACCGCCTCTGCTCCGGCGGCACGCTGGCGCTCTGCGCCTTCGCCAGGCCAGCCGACCCGTTCCGAGGCCCGGCCGACTATGTTCTGCTGGTGCAGGAGCGCTCAGGCCATGTCGTCAACGCAGCCCGGCGACTGGCCGTGATTCCGAAGGGCTTCCACGAGCCCATGACGGACTACCGAGCAGACGCACATCTCGGCGCGACCCTCCGCCGAGAGATGGAAGAAGAACTGTTCGGCCGAGACGACATCGACAGCACAATCGGCCAGCAACTCCGAGCCGACCCAATGCATCCAAGCCGTCTGTCAGAACCAATGCGATGGCTCATGGACCATCCGGACCAACTCCGCATGGAATGCACAGGATTCGGACTCAACCTGGTGAGCGGCAACTTCGAGTTCCCCGGCCTCATCGTCATCGACGACGAAGAGTTCTGGACCCGCTTCGGCGGCCACATCGAAGCCAACTGGGAAGCGTCCTCCTTGCGCCAGTACTCCAGCCTGGACCGCGACTTGCTCACCGAGCTGGCCGCAGACAACACGTGGAGCAACGAGGGACTGTTCGCGCTGTTGCAAGGTTTCCGCAGGCTGAGCGAAGTTGGTGGAAGTCGCGTCAACGCGCCGACGATTGAATGGGAGATCCGCTGATGGCCGCGAACTGGTGCTACGGCAACGCCGCAGAGGACACAAAGGACAACCGCGGCTGGCTCCTCGGCCACTTCATTGACCCGGCAGAAGGCGTACGACACAGCAAGGATGTCGAAGTCAAGTGGGCGACCCACGAGGCCGGCGAGAAGCGCCACGAGTGGACGGCCGACGACCGGCGGACCACGCTCCTGGTGCTGATTCAGGGCGAGTTCCGAGTGGACCTCACCGAAGGAAGCAAGGTCCTCGCAACCCAGGGCGACTACGTCATGTGGGGACCGGGCATAGACCACTCGTGGGAAGCCGTGACCGACGCCCTGGTGATGACCGTCCGCTGGCCATCAGCGACCTGAAATGACCTCCGGCAGCCTGACGCGACTTCCACCGATCTCACGCAGCCGCCGAATCCCCTGCAGGAAGGCAAACAGCCCTTCATTACTCCACGACTCGTCGTGCACAAGTTTGCTGACCAGGTCGCCGTCCAAACTGGAGTAAATCTGCAGTCCCGAGGACTCCCAGTTGGCCTCAATATGACCGCCAAACCGAGGCCAGAACTCTTCGTCCTCGATCACAAGCAAGCCGGCGAACTCGTAGTTGCCGCTCACCAGGTTCAGGCCGAATCCAGTGCACTCGGTAACCAGGCGACCGGGCACATCGAGAAGCCACCGCATCGGCTCAGACAATCGACCAGGGTGCATCGGGGCAGCAGCCCGGTTACCCGAGGACGTACTGTCCACTTCGACACGCCCAAATAGCTCCTCCTCCATCTCACGTCGCAACGTCGCGCCGATCCGTGCGTCGGCACGCGCGTCGTTCAACGGTTCATGGAAACCCTTCGGAATCACAGCCAACCGCCCAGCAGCGTTGACAACCTGTCCGGAACGCTCCTGTACAAGTAGCGCGTAATCAGCCGGACCACGGTAGGGGTCCGCAGGCCGAGCAATCGCGCACAACCCGACGACTCCCCCGGCACAGAGCCGACCCTGAAGGTCAAGCACAGAAGCCAGGTCCGGCAGGTATCGGTCTCGCAGCGGCAGGTCTCCTAGCCGCGTAGGTCTCCCAGCCGCCAGCGCATCAGAGATCTCGCCTTCCAGCAAGTCCATCGTCAGCGCATAGACGCCGAACGATGCCAACGCCACGCTCCCCGAGACAACGGCGCCGCGAAAGTCGACATCCATCAACCGGTACAGCGGCTTGTTGGTCATCCGCACACCCAACGCCGCAGCCTCGGCCAACCGCTCCACGGCGCGCCGGTCGTCTACATGAGCGACTCGACCGCCACTGTCCGCCTCGACGTCGGCCAGCACCACCCGGTCGGTATCAGCGTTCAGCGGCAAGTCCAGTTCGGACCACTCCGACCGAGTCAGCACCGAGGTAGACACTCGCCGGCCATCAACGTCCGCGACATACGCACGGTGAAGCATCGCCTCGCCGCGGTAGTAGTCCGTCAGCGCGCCCGCAAGCTGGCTCCGGTCGACGCTACGCAGCCTGGCGCCCCGGTCTCGTACACCACCGAGATCCCACGTCTCAAGCTGCGCAGCCACCCTCCGCCGAGTCGAATCCGAGAGCCACTCGGCAAGCTCCCCACCAACTCAGTCTGCGACGCCAGCGACTCCTCTCCGAGCTGCCGGCTGCCTGAAGTGGTCGCGGGTCCCCTGATCAACTCGTCAAGTTCCTTCGCTGAGCAACCCAGAAGCCGAGCCATCTTCGGCCGCAGATACGGCAGCGGCTCATGGCCACCCGCCTCCCACCGAACCACCGTCGACCGGTCGACGTGCAGTGCCTCGGCCAAACTCTCCTGCGTGTGCCCAACCCCCTTCCGAGTAGCCGCCAACTCGACACGCCGTCTGGAAGTCGTCCCCGCCGCGTGAGAAGCCACCTCCACCGGCGCCGACAGCAACTCCTCGACGCTCAGTCTGAAGATCCGCTCAAGCAACCGCGCGGTAGCCGGCCGAACAGCACCAAGAGGCTGGCCATCGCTCCCCCGACCAGCAACGAGCCGCAGAAGATGCCGCACACTGATAGTGCCCAGTTCCCCGTTCTTCCGAGCGAAGACCTCGGCGAACTCAGCGAACTCCTCGAAGGTCTGGCGCCGCTCCTTGATCTTCTGCTCCAGCAGCGTCCGATACACCGCCATCCCGAAGCCCTCCCCACCTGCATGTGTCGCGACGAAGTCATGTCCATGTCACGTCGAGACCATTGAGCTGATCCCAAGCTGACGACACGATGATTTCAAGTCAATCACATCTGTCACCGCAGATCACAAACACGCGCGTTGCCAGTCAGGAGACCCCCACCACATGGACAACGTCCCGGCCCCCAGTCGCCGTGTCCCCGGTCAGGACGACACTGCCCTGTCTGCACACCTCTACGCCATTGAGGAGCGTCTCGACGAAATCCTCAGACGTCTCGAGGACTTGAAGAATCTCGTGGCAATGCTCGACCGTGTACAGCCGTACCGCCCTGACTCCGCTGAGGGCTAGCTACCCACCTACTCGGACTCGCCGACCTTGAAATTTCGGTCAATAACTAGAGTCAATTGTTGCGATCGAATTCTACGAGAGCCCAGGTCGGACGAGTTTCGAATACCAGATGTATATCCTTCAATGATTCCCTCAATATAATTACCCTCCACCTCAAGGGTCCGACAAAGCGACGAGATCAGCCCGTCAATATCTTCTCTTGCATCGTTGCGCTTATAAGAAGAAACGGCACGCTGAAATAGATCCAGAACATCTCTTAGTCGACTCACCGCTTGGCCATTTGAACTCTTCAAGATATCGCGCAGGCCCCAGCTGACGTGCAACAGAGTGAACATATCGACGATATTTGACCACCGAGTTCTGCCGATCCATTTGACGGCGTCGGAGAGAAATGAAAGCAGGTCAATAAATTCTTCAGCCCTGTCTCGATAGTCTTCAAAGTCCGCGGACATCTCATCATAGCGCTCATTGAGTTCGGCCTTTTTATTGGCGAGCCCGAAGATGCATGTTCCAAATACTTCCGCGTAGAACTCTAGATCACCTCCTCGCTTTCGCCTTTCACCACTAAATACACCCGAATTAACACTGAGTGAGTGCGACGCGCAGTCTTTAAGGAACTCATTGAACGGCCCGGGGAGCAACGCGTTTCGCAACTCCTGTTCCGTTAGAACCATATTGACTCGATTGACGCGAGCAAAGACCGCCCGGACGAACTCGTCAGCGAGGTTCGAGAGACGCCGAATCGGAAAACGATACTGGAAGAATTCCTGACGCACATCGTCAGGCAATTCTTTAAATAGCTTACCCTCGAACTGCTCACGGAGAGCCTTGTCCTCCAATCCCTCTAGAGAAAATTTGTTATCCAGGAATTCCAGCAATGCAGTAAGGCGCTGCTGGCCGTCAACGACCGATGCAGTCTGATCCCCATCGGGAGATGTCTCATATGACAGGTAAATTTCCGGAATCGGATACCCCAGTAGAATCGTTTCCATAAGCGATACTTTAGCGCGATCAGGCCAAACGGCCTTGCGTTGATATTCCGGCTGGAGCGTTAGCTCGCCAGATTTGTCCAATGACCTGAATTCAGCGACGGTCTTTGATTCGATCTCGAATTTGAGCGCATGCTCAACCATGGTCGACTCCCTCTTCGATCGCACGATCCCGCGCAGTGTTGACACTTTTCAATTGGTAACTTCGAAGCGATTTATGACTACGGTACAACCTGTAGTTAATCGAGCAACTTCGAAGGGGGCCACCGAGATCTTGCACGAATAGGTCCCGAGACTTAGACCAATGCTCTCCGAATGACAGGTGGGGTAGTACGATGTCGAGTGCAATGCACTCTTCAAAGACAAGCTTTCGCAGATAGTTCTTATCACTTTTGAACCGCTGATGCTCAATAATTCCTCGAAGCTCTTCCCATGCTCTATCGAATAGTTCAGATGACACTACAGCAATATCAAGATCTGATCTATTGTCGAACATCTTAAAATTCTTCTTTGGGCTTATGGAATAACCCAATCGAGCACTTCCAACCAACTGGACAGCCATGGGATCGATACCGAGTTGACTTGCAACCAGGTGACGCCAGCGTATGTAATCAAGTTCCTGTGGCCAAACAGCCGGCTTTCCATCAAAGAGGCGCGCAGTCACAAAATACTCTACATCAAGCCCCAGCGAACTGAACTCCGCCCAGAATATTTGGAGCCCAGAAAGATCTGACATAGTCACCCCTTCCAAACAATTAGTGGTATCTGCGAGAGATTGAGGAGTCCGAGGCCAAGAGCTTACGATATGTTGTCCTCCTTTCGCTTTCTAGGCCTGCCTCGATCCGGCTCTGCGCGATGGTGATCTCACGTCGCAGGCCTCTCGCATGGACATCTCCCCGCGAGGCCGCACACCAACATGCACTCACCTGAGTAAAATCCGGCAGCCTGGGACCAGTCCACTACTACAGGTCAGGGCCGTGCCCGTATGATGCGCAGCCGTTCGCTCATCCGCTGCCCGTTTCGCTCCTCCCGGACAATGGCGCTCCAACGGTTCAGAACGGCGTCTTCGAACACTGACCCGAGGTCAACATAATGTTTGTGGTCGTCGTCCGACACAGCATAGGCGCGGCCGGTATGCGTAACAAAGAAGTACGAGTCCGAGCGACTAGTTACCAAGTTGACTTCAACATGGCAGTAGTCCACCTCTGCTCGAATCGCCGACACCGCGTTTGTATACGTTTCGTGCTCAACAACAAAATTTGGAGCATTGATACTCGCCGCCGGACCTATCGCCCAAAACTCGTAGAGCGCCCAGATCGCGGGTGGCGTACCACGCAAGAGATCAGACAACTCGCCAAGCACACCGACATTGCGACTTGTCACCACAGTATTTATCTTTATGGCAAGAAGGTCGTACAGATTGCCAAGATGCATTCTGACAGCACTAAACCCTGCGCGGTTCGGCCGCATCAGGGTGTTCTGCTCGTCCGACGGTCCGTCAAGCGGGAATCCAAGCAGGTCAACCGTAGAGACCACGACGCCGTAATCCTGCTCCCGCAGTGCGATGCCGTTAGTGTCCACATGCAGGAGGCCAACTCCAGGCAACTCCTCACGGATGTAGCGCAGCAAATCAGGAAATCGACGGTAAATAAATGGATCACCGCCACCGAAAGTAATCTGCGTCGCGCCGAGATCAGATAAGCGGTGCAATATCTCAACTTGATCTTTAACCTGTGGCGTCCTTGTTCTTGCTGGTCGTTGTGGTTGCTGTGATCGTTTTGCCGACGTTGTGGCGGGTCGCGCGGTGGGCGTTACGGGAGCCGGATGGGCGTCCTGGTCCTGGATGGGAGGGTTTCGGTGCATGGGCGGGAGATGCGGTCTTCGCACGGATGTTCCGAAACCCGCGCCGGACCCGTGCGGGGGTGAGGCGTTCGGGCGGGGCGGGCTTTTCCCAGGGGCGCCTCAAATCGGCGGCCATCGGTCGCGCGAGCCGGAGCTGGGTGTGTGCGGTGATCATCAACCAGGTCCACCGGTCGGCCGCTTCAGGGTCGCGAAGCCTCGGGGCGGTCCAGCCCAAGGTTTGTTTGAACAGGCGGAAGGTGTGCTCGATGTCGAAGCGGCGCAGGAACATGTGCCAGCAGCGGTCGACATCCGCCGCTGTGGCATCCACTTTGGACCACCACAGCCAGACAGGCTTCGGATTGCCGCCGCTGGGCAGCCGATCAACCCGCAGTCGGATGACGGTACCTTCGATGATCGGTAGTGGCCCCTGGTGGTCAGTCCAGGCCGCTCGTCGGGTCAACCGCGGGTGCAGTCGGTTCCACGCCTGTGCGGTGGCTGTGCCGTAAAGGCGGGTGGCGGTGTGTGTCATGGCCTGTTCGGCACTCCAGGTGGTGGGATCACCGAAGACGAACTCGTCACCGTGTTTGGGTGGCCGGCCATTGGTCCCGGATGCACGCGCTCCGACGGCCTTGCGCAGAACGCGGTCAGAGCGCATTCGGCCGAGAATCTCGATCGGCAGGTCACCCAGCAGGTACGCGATCCGGGGCGCGTCGTAGCCGGCATCCAGCACGACCAGGATGTCCGCATCGCCGGTCTGCCACTGACCGGCGGCGATGAGTCGCTCAACGACCTCGCGGATCTGCAGCGTGGTCACGACCGCGACATCAGCGCCGGGCTGGAGCCGGACAGCGTCGAGCAGTGCGGTCCATGAGGTGCGGCCGGTCTCCAGCGCGGCCACGACCGAGTAGGGCCAGCCGGGGATCATCAGATGCTGGTCCTTGCCGCGGCCGTAGGTGTGGCAGAACGATCGCTGCGGGGAGGTGTTCGCGTCCGGGCGCAGCCACGGTGACACATCCACCGCCAGCACGATCCGGCCGTCCGCCGCCTTGGGTAACCGTTGCGCGGTAACAAGATTCCGCAGACGGGCGATGTCGACACGACCATGATTGATCCCGTCATACAACGCGCCATGACCACGCCGGTGCTCCGCCACCAGCGACAACCCCACCAGCGAGCGGACCGGGCCCTCGACGCACAGCACCGCATCGGTCAGCTCGAATAACGCATCAGCCCGCCGGGTCAGACATCCATAGAACCTCTGACGGAACCCCACCAACGCCCCGAACGCCGCATCCCGATCGGGATCGTGCACACTGATCACCGTAGCCCTTGGTTTCGATCTTCGTTCTGTCGCAAGACGATGATCAACCAAGGGCTGCGCTCATGATCAACCGGGGTCGCGTCGACAGACCCCGAGGTTAAAGATCAAGCTCAACCCATGTTTCAAATGGCGCCTCCGCACTGTCAAACGGTATATAACAGAATTGACATGGAACATTGCATCTCGCAGTAAAATTGAACGAAACACGAGTGAGACTCACGCGAGGTCTCCAGTCACGCTTAGATGTATGAGGCCATGACGTTGGTGACGCCGGTGTGGAGCCGGGTCGCTGGTGGTTGGTCTCCGGCGGTGGTGTGGGGTCGATGGTAGTTGTAGTGGATGTTCCAGATCTGTAGCGCTGCCGTTCTGTGTTGTTCGCTGGCCCAGACGTGGGCGTAGAGGAACTCCTCGGCCAGGATGCGGTGGTAGCGCTCGACCTTGCCGTTGTGGCGTGGGGTGTATGGGGTGATGCGTTGGTGGCGTGCGCCGCGGAGCACGGTGGCGAAGTCGTGGGCGCGGTAACAGGCTCCGTTGTCAGTCACGATCCGGTGGACATGCTGGATGCCGTGGCGGGCGAAGAACGCCCTGGCCCGGTGGGTGAACCCGATCGCGGTGCGGGCTTGCTCGTCGGACAGGGCCTCGGTGTAGGCCAGACGGGAGAACCCGTCGATCGCGGTGTGCAGGTAGGTGTAGCGAGCCCGGCCACCACGTTTACGGCCGCGGACCGACTGTTTGGCCTGCTCGCTGCCGCGGCCATGGACCCGCCAGCCACCACCGTCGGGGATGACACCGACCTTCTTCACGTCGATATGGACCATGTGACCCGGCCAGCAGGCGTGAATACGACGCGGAGTGCGGTTGTTCTCGCCGGTCGGGTCGAGGAACCGGCGCCGGTTCAACCCGAGGTGGACCAGATGCCGGCTGACGGTGCGGACCGAGACCGTGACGCCTTCGTCGGCCAGCTCGAGAGCGATCCGCCGGGCCGACCACTTGCGTTCCCGGCGCATCGTCTCGATCCGCCCGACCACCTGCCCGGTCGTGGCGGTGGGCTGGTGGTGCGGGACGCTGGGCCGGTCCAGCAGACCAGCCTCGCCGTACTTGCGGTGACGGTTGAACCACTTCGACGCGCACTGCCTCGAGATCCCCATCTCCGCGGCGACATGCGCGATCGGACGGGACTGGCAGCGCTCGACCAGACGGCGACGGCCTTCCACAGACAACGGGGCATTACGGTGGAGCATCGGACGGGTCTTTCTGCTCGGCGAATGAGTTGGTGGTACTTCTCATCCTGCCGCCGAAAGACCCGTCCCCTCGTCTCAGCCCCTACCGGCCGTCACCAACGTCATGACCCGCAACACTTAGATGGCGTGTCGCGTCGAACGGCACGCAGTCGTCGAGATGGCGCAGCGTGGAGTCACGAAACAATACATACAACGAGGAAGCAGGCCCACTGAATTCCATCGAAACACTAGCTTGCCTATTAACCTGGAAGGGTTTGATGTCCATCTGAATTCGACCATTCGGCTCGTTAACGTCCAATAAGATGAACGAAGCGGTAGGCACAAACTGGTAAACCCGGACATCGAAGCGAGCCCGATCGATCTCACCGAGTTCCGCTCTCGCCTTCCGCATGGTCCTCAATGATGCTTCGGCGCGGTTACGCAGGTCCTGCTCGGCAAGACCCAGATAATGCGCGAGCCCCGGACAATATTCGCCAGTCGGATTCACAATGGCAACCTGGACAACCAGTTCACGGTTGGCCTGAACTAGTCGGGCCAAGCCTTCGGCGATATTCTCCATCTCGACGCCATGCGCCATCCAATAGGAGGCGATGTGGATCGACTTCTTGGCTAACCGCAAGTACCCGAGCAGCGATCCGTCTTCGCGGTAGCGTGCGTAGTCCGCGCGGGAGGAGAAGAAGTTGGAAAGTCCGGCGCGGGTGAATCTCCTGGCCGCCGATCGGGCTTTGCGGCCGCGGCGGAGAGCGGGCGATCGACGTCGCCACCACCAGGTTGCTAGAGCGATCAGTACCGATGCGATCAGGCTGCTCAGAACACCGGCCGTCATACCATCCACTGCACGCTCCCACCTATGCCGCTGCATGTTTGGCCGCGACCCGACTGTAGGGCAACTGCCACTCCGGCGACCCGCTAGGCTGGGTCCGCCACTACAGTATCGCTTGAGAATGCTGGGGTCTGCTGCACGAGTAGGTGACAGTGGTAGTCAC